>JASLEM010000101.1 GCA_030151165.1 Burkholderiaceae bacterium | reverse complement strand
CAACATCGCGCTGCTGGTGCAGCGGCTGCCATCCTGGCGCAACCTGGCCTCGAGCCTGTACGTCGCGTCGTTGACGACCGCGCTCAACCTGCTGCTGTGCTCGCTCGCGGGCTACGCGTTCGCGGTGCACGAGTTCCGCTTCAAGAGCGGGCTGTTCGCGCTCGTGGTCGGCTCGATGATGCTGCCCGGCTTCCTCAACATGATCCCGACGTTCATGGTGATGGACTTCCTCGGCTGGATGGACCAGCCGCGCGCGCTGTACGTGCCCGGCGCCGCCGGCGCGCTCGGCATCTTCCTGATGCGCCAGTACATCGGCTCGGCCATCCCGCGCGACCTGATCGACGCGGCGCGCATGGACGGCTGCGGCGAGCTGCGCACGTTCTGGAGCGTCGTGCTGCCGCTGTGCGGCCCCGCGCTCGGCACGCTGGGCCTCATCACGTTCATCAACGCGTGGAACAACTTCGTCGGCCCGCTGGTGGCGATGCGCAGCGTCGACCACTACACCGTGCCGCTCGCGCTGCGCAGCATGCAGTCGCCCAACAACACCGAATGGGGCGCGTTGATGGCCGGCAGCGCGATCGCGATGCTGCCGCTGCTCGTCGCCTTCGTCTTCTCGGCGCGCCGGCTCGTCGCGGGCCTCACGGCCGGCGCGGTGCGCGGCTGAGCCGCCTGTCGAATTCACTCTCGCCTGACCCACTCCTTCATGACCATCACGACTTCCCCTTCGCCGACCCTGCCCGCCGGCTTCCAGCTCGGCGTCTCGACCAGCGCGCCGCAGATCGAAGGCCACGCCGACGGCGACGGCAAGGCGCCGTCGATCTGGGACGCGTTCTGCGCGACGCCCGGCAAGATCAAGGACGGCAGCGACATCCTCGTCGCCTGCGACCACATCCACCGCTACGCGGAGGACATCGCCCGCATGCGGTGGCTGGGCCTCGACGCCTATCGCTTCTCGATCGCGTGGCCGCGCGTGCAGCCGCAAGGACGCGGCGCATGGAACGAGACGGGCTTCGCGTTCTACGACAAGCTCATCGACACGCTGCTCGAAGCCGGCATCGCGCCGCACGCGACGCTGCACCACTGGGACCTGCCGCTCGCGCTGCAGGAGTCGATCGGCGGCTGGCAGTCGCGCGACACCGCGTCGCACTTCGCCGACTACGGTGCCGAGATCGCGCGCCGATTCGGCGACCGCCTCGTGTCGATCGCGACGCTCAACGAGCCGTGGTGCGTCGCGACGCTCGGCTACGAGACCGGCCAGTTCGCGCCGGGCCTGAAGAGCCGCCAGGCCGCGATGCAGGTCTCGCACCACCTGCTGCTGGGCCACGGCCTCGCGCTGCAGGCGATGCGCGCCGTCGCGAAGGAGAACGGCGGCGGCGGCCGCGCGCCCCAACTGGGCATCGTGCTGAACCACACGCCGGCGTTCGCCGCCGAGAAGACGCCGTCCGACCTGCACGCGGCGCGCATCGCCGACGGGCTCGACGTCCGCTGGTACATGGATCCGCTGTTCCGCGGCGCATACCCGGCCGACGCGATCGAGCATCTCGGCGCCGACGCGCCCGTCGTGCAGCCGGGCGACCTGCAGGTGATCCGTCAGCCGATGGACTTCCTCGGCATCAACCTCTACACGCGCAACTGGGTCAGCACCGCGACGCCGCAGATCCCCGCGCCGAACCTGCACGGCGTCAGCGACATGGGCTGGGAGATCTCGCCGGAGACGTTGACGCAGCACCTCGTGCGGCTGACGCGCGACTACATGCCGCCGCCGATGCTCATCACCGAGAACGGCATGGCCAACGCGGACGTCGTGACGGCGGACGGCGTCGACGACGCGCCGCGCATCGACTACGTGCGCCGCCATCTCGACGCCGTCGCGAAGGCGATCGACCTCGGCGCCGACGTGCGCGGCTATTTCTACTGGAGCCTGCTCGACAACTTCGAATGGGACTCGGGGTATGCGAAGCGCTTCGGCCTGTTCCGCGTCGACTATGCGACGCAGGAGCGCACGGCGAAGGCGAGCGCGCACTGGTACCGCGACTTCATCGCGCAGCACAAGGCGAAGCGCTGAGATGGCCGAGCTTCAACTTCAAGGCCTGCGCCGCACCTACGCGAACGGCGTGACGGCGGTCGACGGCATCGACCTGACGGTGGCCGACGGCGAGTTCATGGTGCTGGTCGGGCCGTCGGGCTGCGGCAAGTCGACGACGCTGCGCATGATCGCCGGGCTTGAGGAGATGAGCGCGGGCCGCATGCTGATCGGCGGCGCGGACGTCACCGACATCGCGCCCGCGGACCGCGGCGTCGCGATGGTGTTCCAGAGCTACGCGCTCTACCCGCACATGACGGTGGCGGAGAACATGGGCTTCGCTTTGCGCATCGCCGGCAAGCCGCGGAAGGAGATCGACGCCGCCGTGCGCGGCGCCGCGGCCTCGCTGCAGCTCGAGGCGCTGCTCGATCGCAAGCCGCGCGCGCTGTCGGGCGGGCAACGGCAGCGCGTCGCGATCGGACGCGCGATCGTGCGCGAGCCCAAGGTGTTCCTGTTCGACGAGCCGCTGTCGAACCTCGACGCGTCGCTGCGGACGCAGATGCGGCTCGAGATGGCGCGGCTGCACGAGCGGCTAGGCGCGACCATCGTCTACGTCACGCACGACCAGGTCGAGGCGATGACGCTCGGCAGCCGCATCGCGGTCTTCAACGCGGGTCGCATCGAGCAGGTCGGCACGCCGGCCGAGGTCTATCGGCAGCCGGTCAACCGCTTCGTCGCCGGCTTTCTCGGCTCGCCGCGCATGAACTTCCTGCCGGCGCGCGGGGAGCGCGACGCGAGCGGTGCGTGCGTGCAGGTGCCCGGCGCGGGCCGGCTCGCGCTGCCCGACGACCGCGCGGCCGCGCTCCCCAGCGTGCAGCAGATCGGCGTGCGGCCCGAGCACTGGCAGCTCGCGGCGCCGGAAGGCGAGGGCGGCCTCTCGGCGCAGGTCGAGCGCGTCGAATGGCTGGGCGACGTCACGCTGGTGCATTGCAGGCTGGCGGCCCGTTCCGTTGAAAGCCCGGCGGCCAACCTCGACAGCGACACCATCAGCGTGAAGACGAGCTCCGCGAGCGACGCGACGCTGCGCCACGGCAGCGCCGTGCGCCTGCATGCGCAGCCGCGCGACCTGATGCTGTTCGACGCGCAGGGCCGGGCGCTGGCGGCGTGAGCGTGGGCCGATGTCCGACGCATTGAAAAGTTCGCAAGACGCCTCCGCTTGGCGAGCGCACGAGTTTCGGCAGGTCGGTGGCGGTGTCGCGCGGGTCGACGCGCCGTCGATCGTCATCGAGACGTCCGCCGCGTTGCGGGTGACGCTGTGGCTGCCGGCGCGCGATGGCCGCGTCGCGGTCGCGAGCGACGCCGGCCGGCTCGCGTTGCATTCGAACGAGCCCGATGAGTCCGCGGCGCTCGACGTGCTGCGCCGCCATCACGGCCAGCTGTCGATCGCGCAGGTGCTGTGCGCCGAGGGGCTGGTCGACCTCCATCGCGCGGTGTGCCGGCTGCGCGGCGTCACGGCGCCGCGCGTCGGCGCGCGCGAGATCGCCGCGCGCGCCGCGGTGGCCGCGTCGCCCGAATGCTCGCGCGCGATGGCGATGTTCTGCGGCCTGCTCGGCGACCTCGCGGGTCGCGTGGCATTGACGGCGGGCGCGGCGGGCGGCGTCTTCATCGCGGGCGCCCTCGTGTCGACGTTCCCCGATGCGTTCTCGCGCTCGCCGTTCCGACGCCGCTTCGAAGGCAGCGCCGGCGACGCGCGGGCGCTGCGCGCGGTGCCGACCTGCGTGGTCGTCGCCGAGCCGCGTCGCGCGGCGACGCGCGCGCCGGCGGCGAATCGGCGGGACGTCGGCGTCCATTGATCGGGCCGGGTTCCGACCCGCCTGCCGCTCCCGGGGAGCGCTTCGCGCATCGTAAGATCCGCGGCGTCATCTCCTTTCAAGCTGCCCGAACGAGACGCACCCATGCACGTAGAGCCGCCCGGACACGCGCCGCAGACCATCAAGGATTTCGCGATCCATTACCTCATGATCGTCGTCGGCATCCTGACGGCCGTGGGCATCGAGCAGGCGATCGAGGCCGTCCACCACCGCGAGCTGGCGGCGCAGGCCACCGAGCAGATCGAGGAGGAACTCCGGAGCAATCTGCGCGAGTCCAGCAGCACGCTCGCCGAGAACCGGAAGCGCCTCGCGGCGCTCAAGGCCACCGAGGAAGCGGTGGCGAGCGACGTCCTGAAGGGCGATGCCACGCCGGCGACGTTCAGGACGCGCTTGCAGGCCCTGGCGATCGGAACCGCCACGCCGACGCTGCGGCGCGACGCCTGGGAAGCCGCGATCGCGAACCAGGCCCTGACCTACGTCGACGCCGCCGCCGTGCGCCGGTATTCCGAAGGCTACAGCGCCCAGCGCGAGGCCATCCAGACCATCCTCGCGACGTTCTCCCTCGGCAACTGGCCGGGGCAGCTGCAGGCTTCCATCGTGGATGCGCGGCTCGGCAAGGTCGACTAGGCCGGACTGCTGAAGGCGCTCGCGGCCTACGAGCTCGCGTTGTCGGCGACCGCGGAAAACGAGCGGGAACTGGAGGAAGCGTTCAAGGCCGCGGTGGATCCGCACGCCGCCGCGGGCGAGCGACGCTGATCCGCGCGCCCAGGAAAAAGCGCCTCGCCAGCGTGAGCCGACGAGGCGCTTGTCTTGGGGGCGCTCGGCCGCTTACTTGGTCGGCTTGCCGCCGCGCAACGCGCTGAACGCCAGCTCCATCGCGGTCGGCATGGCCGGCGACGACGAGACGTTCGGACGCGACGGGCGCGTGTCGTCCGGACGCGGGCCACGCGGGCGATCGTCGCGCGGACGGTCGTTGCGCGGGCCGCGCGGGGCGTCGTTGCGTGCGCCCTGCGGGCCGTCGGCGCGGGGTCCACGTTGGCCGTCCGGCCGCGGGCCGCGCTGGCCGTCGGGGCGCGGGCCTCGCGGGCCG
>JASLEM010000098.1 GCA_030151165.1 Burkholderiaceae bacterium | reverse complement strand
GGCTTCGCGATGTACACCGACATCAAGCGCATCTGCGAGAACCCGACCGACGAGGATCGCCAGTGGTTCCCCGACTTCGCCGGCACGCCCTGGCTGCCGACGATCGACCACGCGATGCGCAACTTCAAGGACGAGAGCTTCATCGGCCAGTACCTGTCGCCCAAGCTGATGCGCGACTTCCGCCTGTTCTCGATCGTCGACGACGAGAAGGACAGCGAGATGGAGATCGCCGCCATCCACGACGAGAACGGCTACCGCGCGCTGCGCGAATCGCTGTCGCGCCAGTACGACCTCGGCTCGCGCGAGCCCAACATCCAGGTCTGGAACGTGAACCTGCGCGGCGACCGCTCGCTGACATTGCGCCACACGCAGCACAACGACCGCCCGCTGCACGAATCGTCGCAGGAAGTGCTCAAGCACGTCGCGCGCCTGTGGGGCTTCGACGTGCACATGGAGAGCGTGAACGGGAAGGGCGACACGACGCGGCGCTGGAGCGTGTCGCCGCCGAAGAGCTGACACCACGACAGCCGCGGTCGCAGCTATTTCCCGTCGGTCGGCACGGGTGTCTTCGTCTCGGAATAGCGCATCCTGCCGCGGACGAGCCTGCCGGTCGTCGTGACGACGTCGTCGCCTCGCAGCGCCTCCTGCCAGCTCTCGACCAGCGTCAAGCGACCGTCGATGTAGCGGTACGTCTGCGACGAATGGTCGCAACAGCCGTTGCGCGACGCGGACGTGATCACGCGCCTCTTCGGGTCGACGTCGACCTGCGTCATCGAGGACAACTTGTCGTCCAGGCGGAACCGACCGGTGCGCGGGTCGAAGAGGTAGAAGTAGCGCGTGTCGTTCGGACCGGCGCCGCCGTCGATGGCGTAGAACGCGATGTCGGGATGGCCGTCGAAGTTGGCGTCGACCATGGCGACGCGACTGTCCTCCGGCGCGTCGACCGGGTCGGCATCGCTCAGTGGAATCTGCTGTACCGTCTTGCCCGTCCGGCGCGAGATGATCCTGATCGCCAGGGCCGTGCCGGAGCTGCCCTCGTTCTCCGCAGCACCGTCGTATTCGACGCTGAAGACGAATTCCGGCGTGCCGGCGCGTTGCTTGATCCAGTGTCGCTCGCCGGCGTGCGCCAAGGTCGCGGAGATGGCCATGGCCATGGCGAGGATCGGCAGCCGTCCGGCCACCCGCGCGGCGCGCGAGACGATCGCGGCGGCCTTCCGTGCCGTGGCGCCCCGCCTCACCACGAGAAGATCTTGCCCGGATTCATGATGTTGTCCGGATCCAGCGCCTTCTTGATCTGGCGCATCATCGCGACCGCGCCCGGGCCGGCCTCGTCGAGCAGGAAGCCTTGCTTGTGCAGCCCGATGCCGTGCTCGCCGGTGCAGGTGCCGCCGGCGTCGATCGCGCGTTGCACGAGCTGCGAGTTGAGGCGTTCGGCCGTCTCGCGGTCGGCCGGCAGGTCGGGGTCGATCAGGTAGGCGACGTGGAAATTGCCGTCGCCGACATGGCCGACGATGAAGTGCTGCATGCCCGCGTCCTCGGCCTCCGACAGCGCCAGCGACACCTGCTGCGCCAGCATCGAGATCGGCACGCAGGTGTCCGTCGTGACCGCGCGGCAACCGGGCTTCATCTGCAGGCCGGACAGGAACGCGTGATGGCGGGCCGTCCACAGGCGCGTACGCTCCTCGGGCGTGGTCGCCCACTGGAACGCCGTGCCGCCGTGGCCGGCCGCGAGCTCCTGCACCGTGGCCGCCTGCTCGGCCACGCTGGCCTCGCTGCCGTGGAACTCCATCAGCAGCATCGGCTTCTCGGCCAGGCCCAGCTTGTCGTGCGCGTTGACGGCGATGACGGCGTTGCGATCGAGCAGCTCGCAACGCGCGATCGGCACGCCACACTGGATGATCTTGATCACGGTGTCGACCGCGGCCGCCGCGTCCTCGAACGAGCAGATGGCCGCCGACACCGCTTCCGGCAACGGATGCAGCTTCAGCGTGATCTCGGTGATGACGCCCAGCGTGCCTTCGCTGCCCACCATCAGCCGCGTCAGGTCGTAGCCCGCGCTCGACTTGCGCGCGCGCGTGCCGGTGGTGATGATCTCGCCCGACGCCGTGACGACGGTCAGCCCGAGCACGTTCTCGCGCATCGTGCCGTAGCGCACGGCGTTCGTGCCGGACGCGCGCGTCGCGGACATCCCGCCGATCGTCGCGTCCGCGCCCGGGTCGATCGGGAAGAACAGGCCCGAGTCCTTGATCTCGCGATTGAGCTGCATGCGCGTCACGCCGGCCTGCACCGTCACGGTCAGGTCCTCGGCGTTGAGCTGCAGCACCCGGTTCATGCGCGACACGTCGACGCTCACGCCGCCCTGCACCGCCAGCAGGTGGCCTTCGAGCGACGAGCCCGCGCCGTACGGGATCACCGGCACGCGGTGCTCGGCCGCCTGGGCGACGACGAAGGCGACGTCGCCGGTGCTCTCGCAGAACACGACCGCCTCGGGCGGCGGCGCGTCCATCGGCGACTCGTCGCGCCCGTGCTGCTCGCGCACCGCGAGCGACGTGGCGTAGCGCTCGCCGAAGTGTGCCCGCAAGGCCTCGACCATCGCGGCCGGCATGGGGCGCGGCATCAGGTGCAGGGAGAAGTCGGCGGCGATGTTCATGGGGTCTCCTGGGCGTCGCCCGTCGAGCGCGGGCGCGTTGTGCGCCAAAGTCTACGCCGCACGGCGCACCCTTGCGGCCCCCGGGTTCACATGGTGGCCGTCGAGGCGCGTCCCGGCGCGGCACCGCGGCCCCGCGCGCGATCTACACTCCGTCCATGTCCAATCGACTCTCCCAGATCGCGACGCGCACCGGCGACGACGGCACCACCGGCCTCGGCGACGGCACGCGCGTGCCCAAGAGCCACGGCCGCATCGCCGCCATGGGCGATGTCGACGAGCTGAACTCGCACCTCGGCGTGCTGCTCGCCGAGCCGCTGCCCGACGATGTGCGCGACCTGCTCGTCACGATCCAGCACGAGCTGTTCAACCTCGGCGGCGAGCTGTCGATCCCCGGCTACACGCTGCTCAAGGACGACGCCGTCGCCGCGCTCGACGCCGCGCTCGCGCACTACAACGCCGCGCTGCCGCGCCTGATGGAGTTCATCCTGCCCGCGGGCACGCGCAGCGCCGCGCTCGCGCACATCGCGCGCGCGGTCGCGCGGCGCGCGGAGCGGGCGGTGGTGACGTTGGCGGCCGGCGAGACGATCAACGCCGCGCCGCGCCTGTTCCTGAACCGGCTGTCCGACCTGCTGTTCGTGCTCGCGCGCGTGCTCAATCGCGCGAACCTCGACGGCCTGGGCGGCGACGACGTCTACTGGCACAGCGCGCGCCTCGCGCGCAACCTCGACCCCGACGTGCCCTGATCGCGGGCACGGTGCGGCGTCAGCGCCGCGTGTTGCGTCGCGCCTTCACGGCGTCGCTCAGCACATCCAGCACCGTGAGCGAATCGTCCCAGCCGATGCAGCCGTCGGTGATGCTCTTGCCGTATTCGAGCGTCGCCGGGTCGTCCTTGCCGGGCGTGAACTTCTGCGCGCCGGCGTTGAGGTGGCTCTCCACCATCACGCCGAAGATGCAGGGGTTGCCGCCCGCGAGCTGCGCGCCGACGTCGCGCGCCACCGCGACCTGGCGCTCGTACTTCTTCTCGCTGTTGGCGTGGCTGAAGTCGACCATCAGCTTGCAGTCGAGCTTCGCGGCCTCGAGTTCGCCGCACGCGGCCGCCACGCTCGCGGCGTCGTAGTTGGGCGTCTTGCCGCCGCGCAGGATCACGTGGCAATCCTTGTTGCCCTTGGTCTCGACGATCGCGACCTGGCCGTTCTTGTGCACCGAGAGGAAGTGGTGCGCGCGCGCGGCGGCCTGGATCGCATCGATCGCGATCTTCAGGTTGCCGTCGGTGCCGTTCTTGAAGCCGACCGGCGCCGACAGCCCCGACGCGAGCTCGCGGTGCACCTGGCTCTCGGTCGTGCGCGCGCCGATCGCGCCCCAGCTGATCAGG
>JASLEM010000062.1 GCA_030151165.1 Burkholderiaceae bacterium | reverse complement strand
CCGAACGCCGTGTTGGCGACGCGCATCTCCGACCAGCGCCGGAACGACTGCGGCGTGTAGCGCAGCGCGTAGTCCTCCAGCGATTCCTGCGCGACCCAGCTGTTGTAGTCGCGGCGCACCTTCACCACGCGCTGCGGCGCGGGGGCCTGCGCGCGGGCGGTGGGATCGGGGAACGAGGCGTCGGTCATCTCCCCTTCCCTATCAAGACCCGTGCCGCCGCGCTTGCGCGTGGCACCGATCGTGCAATACCCTCCGCAACCATGAATCTCACGCCGCGCGAAAAGGACAAGCTCCTGCTCTTCACCGCCGCCCTGCTCGCCGAACGCCGGCGCGCGCGCGGGCTGAAGCTGAACTACCCCGAGGCGATCGCGCTGATCAGCGCCGCCATCATGGAAGGCGCGCGCGACGGCCGCAGCGTCGCGGAGCTGATGAGCGAGGGCCGCCACGTGCTCACGCGCGCCGACGTGATGGACGGCATCGCCGAGATGATCCCCGAGATCCAGGTCGAGGCCACCTTCCCCGACGGCACCAAGCTGGTGACCGTGCACCAGCCCATCACCTGAGCCGCGGACATCGCACCAAGTTGGCGCAACCCATCGCCCGTCTTCCACTCTTCCAACGGATCGCCATGATGACCTCGACACGCCGCCTGATCGTCACTACCGCCGGCCTCGCGGCCGCCACGCTGCTGCCCGCGATCGCGCTCGCGCATCCCGGCACGCTCGCCGAGCACGTCGGCCAGCCGCACGGCTTCGTCGACGGCTTCGCGACCGGCTTCGAACACCCGTTCACCGGCCTCGACCATCTCGGCGCGATGCTCGCCGTCGGCGCGTGGAGCGCGGGCACCGCGCGCCGCGCGTGGGTCGCGCCGCTGGCGTTCGTCGCGTGCCTGTTGATCGGCGCGCTGGCCACGGCCAACGGCTTCATGGTGCCCGCCGCCGAGCCGATGATCGCGCTCTCGCTGCTCGCGTTCGGCCTGCTGCTGGCGCAGCGCGCGCAGTTGCCGCCGGTCGCCGCGGCCGCGATCGTCGGCGGCTTCGCGCTGTTCCATGGCGCGTCGCACGGCGTCGAGCTCGGCGCCGGCGCGGCGCTCGCCGGCATGGTGCTCGCGACCGCCACGCTGCACGCGATCGGCATCGCCCTCGGCCTCGCACTCAAGCGCCAGCGCGCGGGGTGGACGCGCGGCGCGGGCATCGCGCTGGCGGTGTTCGGCGTGTCGCTGCTGGCGGCCTGACCATGATCCCCGGCGAACTCCTCGTCGACGACGGCGACATCGACCTCAACCCCGGCCGCCGCCGCCTCACGCTGGTCGTCGAGAACGGCGGCGACCGCCCGATCCAGATCGGCTCGCACTACCACTTCGCCGAGACCAACGGCGCGCTGCGCTTCGACCGCGCGGCCGCGCGCGGCATGCGGCTGGACATCGCGTCCGGCACCGCCGTGCGCTTCGAGCCCGGACAGCAACGCACCGTGACGCTCGTCGACCTCGCCGGCGCACGCAAGGTCTTCGGCTTCCGCGCCCTCGTTCAAGGAAAGCTCTGATGCCGACGATCGGCCGCCGCGCCTATGCCGAGATGTTCGGCCCCACCACCGGCGACCGCGTGCGGCTCGCCGACACCAACCTCGTCATCGAGGTCGAGAAGGACTTCACCCTCGCGGCCGGCGGCTACGGCGAGGAGGTCAAGTTCGGCGGCGGCAAGACGATCCGCGACGGCATGGGCCAGGGCCAGGCCGTCAACGGGCCGGGGCCGGGCGACGCGGTCGACTGCGTCATCACCAACGCGCTGATCGTCGACCACTGGGGCATCGTCAAGGCCGACATCGGCCTGCGCGGCTGCCGCATCGCGGCGATCGGCAAGGCCGGCAACCCGGACGTGCAGCCGGGCGTCGACATCGTCATCGGGCCCGGCACCGAGATCATCGCGGCCGAGGGGATGATCGTCACCCCCGGGGGTATCGACACCCACATCCACTTCATCTGCCCGCAGCAGATCGAGGAGGCGCTGTCGTCCGGCGTGACGACGATGATGGGCGGCGGCACCGGCCCCGCGACCGGCACCTTCGCGACCACCTGCACGCCGGGGCCCGCCAACATCGAGCGCATGCTGCGCGCGGCCGACGCGTTCCCGATGAACCTCGGCTTCATGGGCAAGGGCAACGCGAGCCAGCCCGAGGCGCTGCGCCAGCAGGTCGAGGCCGGCGTGGTCGGCCTGAAGCTGCACGAGGACTGGGGCACGACGCCGGCGGCGATCGACTGCTGCCTGTCGGTGGCGGAGGAGACCGACGTGCAGGTCGCGATCCACAGCGACACGCTCAACGAGAGCGGCTTCGTCGAGGACACCATCGCCGCCTTCAAGGGCCGCACGATCCACAGCTTCCACACCGAGGGCGCGGGCGGCGGCCACGCGCCGGACATCATGCGCGTGGTCGGCGAGGCCAACGTGCTGCCGTCGTCGACGAACCCGACGCGCCCGTTCACCGTCAACACGCTGGACGAACACCTCGACATGCTGATGGTGTGCCACCACCTCGACGCCGGCATCGCCGAGGACCTCGCGTTCGCCGAGAGCCGCATCCGCCGCGAGACCATCGCCGCGGAGGACATCCTGCACGACCTCGGCGCGATCAGCATGTTCAGCTCCGACTCGCAGGCGATGGGCCGCGTCGGCGAGGTGATCCTGCGGTGCTGGCAGACCGCGCACAAGATGAAGGCCCAGCGTGGCGCGCTCGAGGGCGACACCGAGCGCCACGACAACACGCGCGTGAAGCGCTACATCGCCAAGCTCTCGATCAACCCGGCGCTCACGCACGGCATCGCGCACGAGGTGGGCTCGATCGAGGTCGGCAAGTGGGCCGACCTCGTGCTGTGGCAGCCCGCGTTCTTCGGCGTCAAGCCGGCGCTGATCCTCAAGGGCGGCTTCATCGCGATGGCCGCGATGGGCGACGCCAACGCCTCGATCCCGACGCCACAGCCGGTGCACTACCGCCCGATGTTCGGCAGCTACGGCGGCGCGCTGGCGCAGGGCTCGCTGACGTTCCTGTCGCAGGCCGGCATCGCCGCCGGCGTGCCCGCGCGCGCGGGGCTGCACAAGCCCGTCGCGGCGGTCAAGGGCTGCCGCAGCGTCACCAAGCGCGACATGATCCGCAACGACTGGCTGCCGAAGATGGAGATCGACGCGCAGACCTACGAGGTGCGCGCCGACGGCCAGCTGCTGACGTGCGAGCCCGCCACCGAGCTGCCGATGGCGCAGCGCTACTTCCTGTTCTGACGCGCCCGGCGGCGCCGCGTCAGGGGTTCTGGACGAACAGCGGGATCTTGCGCTCGGCGACGCTGGCCCCGCCGATCTCGATGTCGAGCTCATACGTTCCGGGGTATCTTGGCGTCGTGAATTCCAAGGCCATCGAATCGATCGCGGGCCCCGTGTACTGCACGGGCGAGCGGCTGATCTCCGCCGCCGCCGGCAACGGCACGCCGTCCTCGCCGGTGATCTTGCGCACGACGAGCTCCGCACCCAGCGACGTGCGGCTGGACAGGAACAGCACCAGCGGCTCGATCTGGCGCGGCAGGACGACCTCGTCGCGAACGCTCAGGCGGATGACGTTGCCCACCGCCATCGCGGCCAGCACGCCGCCCTTGCCGAGCAGCGACGCGAGCGCCTGCAGGACCTCGCGCGGCTTGTACAGCGAGCCGTGGTCGCCGCCGACCAGCTGCTGCTGCATGCCGGCGAACGACGCGCTCCAGCTCGGCACGGTGCCGTCGCCGCCGTCTTCCGTCTCCACCGGCCCCGGCGACGAGCCTGCCGCGCTCGCGAAGTCGAATCGCACGTTGCTGATGGTGCCCTGGCGCGTGCCGACAAAGCAGAAATAGTCGACGCCGGGCGGACGCCTCGCCACGTCGAGCCTGGCATGGAAGGCCGCGGCGCTCGCGAGGTTCGCCGTCGACAACCCGAGCTGCGCCGCGATGTCCGGATCGTGCGGGCTCTTCGGCGACAGCCGTGCGCCGACATCCGAGTCCCACAGGAACGGCTCCGACGGCGGCGGCATCAACTGGTACAGCGCCGGGAAGTTCGGGTCGTTCGCGATCTGCCCGACCTGGCCGGCGCTGAGGAACAGCCGCTTGATCTGGCCCATCGCCGCATGCAGCGCGAGGGGCGCGCCGCGATGCGGCGTGCCGATCGTGATGAGCCGGCGCACGTTCGCGAACCCGGGATGGGTGGCCTGCGAATAGGCGCCGGACTCGAGGAAGTAGCGGCTCACGAGGCCGCCCATCGAGTGCGCGACGAGGTCGATGACGACGTCGTCGCCGAGCGATGCTCGCGCCTGCGCGACCTTCGCCGCGAGGCGTTCGGCGGCCAGCGCGTTGTCCTTGCGCCAATCGTAGGGGCAGACGAACAGCGTCGGCTTCGCGCCGGACTCGACGAAGCCGCACGTGCCGAGCGCCTCGACGAGGCTGTCGTACTGGCTCGACACCGAGACGCTGCGGATGATGTCGCCGACCGTGAGGTCCGGGTCCATCAGTTGCGCCATCTTCCTGTACGGCAGCAGGAGATCCGCGACCGGCCCCGGCCAGATCTTCTCGGCGCCCTGGAACAACTCCGAGCCCATCACGCCCGGCAACAGGATCACGGCTTCGGTCATGTCGTCTCCCCTTTCATGCGTCGCAGTGTCTTCATCGGATCATGCTCGTCCTTCGCCTCATCCGCACCGGCGCGGCGCGTTCACTCCGGCGTGCGCAGCATCGACGCCGACGACAGCCCTGCGACGTTCAGGGACGCTCGCGCGCCGGCACGCGCGTGTCGAGCGGCTTCGGACGGAAGTCCGGCACGAAATGGCAGCCCGGGCCGAAGCGCGGCTCGAAGCTCGCGCAGCTGGCGGCGACGGACTGCGGCGTCGGCTTCGCGCCGCCGGCGGCCCAGGCGAGCAGCGCGGCCATCAGCGCCGGGTAGGCCGGGTCGGTGAGGTAGCTGTGCTCGTGGTCGGAGGTGAAGGTCTGCACGAGGTGGTCGTCGGTGCCGGCGTGGCGCATCGTGTCGCGGAACGTGCTGTCCATCTCGACGAAGGCCTCGGGGTCGTCGATCGCGTGCACGGTCAATACGGGCACCGGTATGCGGCCCGTCGGGTCGGTGTCGGCGCCGAAGCGCGCGACGGCGGCCGGGTCGGCGTGGTAGCGCGCGACACGCGCGTTGAGGCCCGCGTCGTCGTCCGAGCCCGCGTAGACCGCGCCGATGTTGCCGAACGCGCTGCCGCCGCCGGTGCGGTACCGCGCGATGTCCTGGAAGTGCCAGGTCGCCCAGGCCAGGTGCGCGAGCAGCGTGCGCTCGGGCACGTGGACGACGTCCAGCACCGTCTTCAGTCGCCGCGCCTGCGCGGGCGTGCGCGCGGCGGCGGGCCGGTCGATGCCGAGGCAGTCGTCCACGCGGCGCTCGAGCTCGGCGTGCGTCATCGTCGAGCCTTCGGGCAGGCCTCTCCACAGCGGATAGGTCGGCTCGTCCGCCCGCGGATGGTTGGCGCAGACAGCCTCGTAGACGACGCGCAGGTCGAGCCGGAAATCGTAGGCGCGCGTGCCGCCGGCGAGGACGCCGCTGGTCAGCAGCACGGCGTCGTAGGGTGGGCGGCCGGTGTCGGGATCGCGCGTGAAGGTCTCGGCCTCGATGGCGGCGACGCTCGCGCCCCACGACTGGCCGTGCAGCACCGTCACGCGCGGCACGGCGACGTCGTGCACGAAGAGGCGGCGCAGGCGCTCGGTGTCCTCCGCCGCCGCGTGCACCTGCACGCCGCCGTCGCGGTAGGTCGAGCCGGCCCACGCGTACCCCGCCTTGACCATCACGGCCCAGCGCTTCAGGTCCTCGCGCGTGCGTTCGACCTTGGGCGGCCCGAGCGTCGGGCCGCCGTGCGCGTGCAGCACGAGCACGCCGCTCCACGCCGCCGGCATCGCGATGAGGTAGAACGCGCCGGCGCCGTCGCGGCCGCCGAGGCAGTGGGCGGTGGCGGGCAGTTCGGCCGGGCAGTCGACGGCCGCGGGCGGCGGGCCGAACTCGGCGGGGCGCGCCGCGGCCGCGTCATCGGCCGCGGCGGCATCGAGCGAGAGCGATCCGGCGAGCACGGCCGCGAACGCGATGGCGAGAAAACGGTTCACGGTGCCTCCGGGGATGTTGTTCGATACGTGATCCCCACAGGATGAAAGCCAAACCCGATAAGGTCAAATAGCGCGAAGCCCGCAACACGATACGGCAAAGCTATGGACTTGCGACAACTGCGCTACTTCGCCGCCGTGGCGAAGACCGGCCACATGACGCGCGCGGCCGCGGAGCTCGGCATCCAGCAGCCGCCGCTGAGCCAGCAGATCCGTGCGCTCGAGACCAGCCTGGGCCTCGCGCTGTTCCACCGCCATCCGAAGGGCATGACGCTGACCGACGGCGGCCGACTGCTGCTCGTGGAAGCAACGCGCATCCTCGACGACGTCGCCGCCACCGAGACGCGCATGCGCCGCATCGCGCAGGGCCGCGTCGGCCTGCTGAAGGTCGGCTTCACCAGCAGCGCCGCGGCGCACGCGTTCACGCCCGCGCTGCTGCGCGAGTTCCGCGCGCACCACGCCAGCATCGACTTGTCGATCAAGGAGATGAACGCCGCCGAACTCACGGAGGCCATCGCCGACTCGCGTCTGCACTGCGCGGTGCTGCGCGTGCCCGTGCAGCGGCCCGAAGGCCTCGCGTTCGAGACGCTGCTGCGCGAGCCGGTGCGCGTCGCGCTGCCGCTCGATCACCCGCTCGTGGCCCCGCGCACGCGCGGCGCGCGCGCGCGGCCGGCGGTCACGCTGCGCGACCTGCAGGCCGACGCCTTCATCCTCGTGCGCCGGCCCGGCGCGCCCGGGCTCTACGCGAACCTGCTGGCGCTGTGCGCGGAGGAAGGCTTCGCGCCGGCGATCGCGGCCGAGGTCGACCGCATGATGACGGGGCTCAACCTCGTCGCCGCGGGTGTCGGCGTGACGGTGGTGCCGGCGTCGATGGAAGGCGCGCATCCCGGCGCGATCGCGTTCCGGCCGCTGGTCGAGAGCGACCGCCTCGACGCGCCGCTGACGCTCGTGTGGCGCGAGGCGGACGCCACGGGCCCCACCGCGCACTTCATCGCGCTGGCGCGCAAGCTCGCGAAGGCGGGCCAGCCGCCGAGCGCGCGCAAGCCGCGCCGCTGACGGGCTCGCGCGAGCAGGCCGCTCGAGCGCACCCTCGGCGCGACGGCGCGCGAGCTCGGCATGGACCGCGCGACCCTCAGCCGCCCAGCGCGACGGCCAGGTCTTCAGTCGGCGGCCGCATGACGTCATGCGGGAAGCCGATTGCAAAGTGTGTCAACGTGAGGCCTCGACTCATCGTTTTCACGAGGCGGGCCAGGGCTGGCTCGCCACTTGCTAGACGTTTGATGTCCACATGGCGTCAATGGAGGGCTTATGAAAGTTGCTGGCGAATCGGAACCCGCACCCTGGCAGCCGCTCGGCGAACGCGTCGCGCGCCAGGCCGCCCCGCAGCCGGAGTGGAAGCCGCTGTCCCATGCCCCGTGCATCGAGGTCAATCGGCAAGGCCAGCTACGCACCAACCTGCCGCTCCCGAAGTAAGTTCGGCGGCATGCCCCCAAGGCGGCGAGTGATCGCGGCCTGACATCCCGGTCGGCATCGCCCGATCGACCACCGGCTCCCGGCAGGGAGCGCGAAACGGTTCGAAGACGCTGCCCGGCAGCGCCGAGCGGAGCTTCCGCCTCGACAGCACCGCGCCCGGCACGGGTTCCCCCCGAGGCTCGCGCGTCAGCTTCACCTGCGAAGATACGGGCCTGAGAGCGCACCTGCGCCGAGAACCCGGAGATCTGCATGAAAGCCACCTGGAACGGGGCCGTCCTGGCCGAGAGCGACGACATCGTCACGGTCGAAGGCAACCACTACTTCCCCGAGAGCAGCCTGAAGCGCGAGTTCGTCACGTTCAGCAACCACCGCACGAGCTGCCCCTGGAAGGGCCAGGCCTACTACTACACGCTGTTCGTCAACGGCGAGATGAACCCCGAGGCCGTCTGGTACTACCCGGAGCCCACCGAAGCCGCGTCCAACATCAAGGGCCGCGTCGCCTTCTGGAAGGGCGTGAAGGTCGAGTAACTTTCGCCGACTGCACCGCGGCGCCTGCCGCAAGGACCGTCGGCCCGCCGACCGTCCGCCACCACGAGCCCGTCCCCCCGATGAAACCGAACCGCCATTGCCTGGCCGCGCTGGTCGCGGCCAGCCTGTCCGCGACCGCCTTCGCCCAGGCGCCCGCGGCGCCGACCGCCGCCCCGAGCGTCACCGCGTCGCGCGCGGCCGCGACGCCGCTCGCGAGCCTGCCCTACTCGCCCGTGCTCGACACCACGTCGATGGACACCAGCGCCCAGCCGTGCGAGGACTTCTACCAGTACGTCTGCGGCGGCTGGCAGAAGAACAACCCGATCCCGCCCGACCAGGCGACCTGGGACGTCTTCGCCAAGATGGCGCAGGACAACCGCCGCGTGCTGTGGGGCATCCTCGACCGCCTCTCGACCCCGGCCGACGGCCGCACCGTTTCGCAGCAGAAGATCGGCGACGCGTTCGCCGCATGCACCAACGAGAGCCAGGTGGAGGCGCTCGGCGCCAGGCCGATGCAGCCGCTGCTGTCGCTGGTCGACGGCATGGCGTCGAAGAAGGACCTGCCGGCGGTGCTCGCGAAGCTGCATCTCGCGACCGGCGACGACGGCCTGTTCTTCGGCTTCACGTCGGCGCAGGACTATGCCGACTCGACCCGCATGATCGCGTTCGCGAACGCCGGCGGCCTGGGCATGCCCGACCGCGACTACTACCTGAAGACCGACGCGAAGACGACGGCGCTGCGCGACGCGTACGCCGCCCACGTCGCGCGCATGTTCGCGCTGATGGGCGACGGCGAGGCCGACGCCGCGCGCGAGGCCGCGACCGTCCTGTCGATCGAGACCGCGCTCGCGAAGGCCTCGCTGTCGCGCGTCGAGCAGCGCGATCCGCAGAAGCTGTTCCACGGCGTCGACGCCCGCCGGCTGCAGGCCGCGACGCCCGACTTCGACTGGAAGCCCTACCTGTCGACGCTGGGCCTCGCCGGCAACCGGCGCTTCAACCTCACCGAGCCGGCGTTCTACCGCGCGTTCGACGTGCAGTTGCGCACGCGCCCGCTGGCCGACCTGAAGACCTACCTGCGCTGGCACGTGGCGCACGTGTCCGCGCCCTTCCTCTCGTCCGCGTTCGTCGACGAGAACTTCGGCTACTACAGCAAGACGCTGCGCGGCGTGCCCGAGCTCGCGCCGCGCTGGCAGCGCTGCGTCGCGCTCGTCGACGCGCAGCTCGGCGACGCGCTCGGCCAGGAGTTCGTCAAGCAGACCTTCAGCCCCGAGCTCAAAGCCAAGACGCAGCACATGACGACGCAGATCGAGGCCGCGATGGAAAGCGAGATCAAGGGCCTCGACTGGATGAGCCCGACGACCAAGGTGAAGGCGCTCGAGAAGCTGCACGGCATCGTCAACAAGATCGGCTACCCCGACCGCTGGCGCGACTACGCGGCGCTCGAGATCCGGCGCGACGACCTGCTCGGCAACGTCGAGCGCGGCGACGCGTTCGAGATGCACCGCGAGCTCGCGAAGATCGGCAAGCCGCTCGACCGCGGCGAATGGGGCATGACGCCGCCGACCGTCAACGCCTACTACGACCCGCAGATGAACGACATCAACTTCCCCGCCGGCGTGCTGCAGCCGCCGCTGTTCGACGCGAAGCTGGACGACGCGCCCAACTACGGCGACACCGGCGGCACGATCGGCCACGAGCTGACGCACGGCTTCGACGACGAGGGCCGCCAGTTCGACGCCACCGGCAACCTGCGCAACTGGTGGACGAAGAAGGACGCCGCGGCCTTCGAGGAGCGCACGCAATGCCTCGTCGACCAGTACGGGCAGTACGTCGTGGTCGACGACATCCACATCAACAGCAAGCTGACGCTCGGCGAGGACCTGGCCGACTTCGGCGGCCTCGTGCTGGCGCTCATCGCGTACCGCACCGAACAGGCCGCCAACCCGCCGCCCGCGCTGAAGGACGGCTTCACGCCCGACCAGCGCTTCTTCATCGGCATGGCGCAATGGGCCTGCGCGAACACGCGCCCCGAGGACGAACGCGTGCGCGCCGCGACCGACCCGCACTCGCCGCCGAAGTACCGCGTCAACGGCCTCGTCGCGAACTTCAAGGAGTTCGAGACCGCGTTCCAGTGCAAGCCCGGCCAGCCGATGGCGCCCGTCAAGCGCTGCCGGGTGTGGTGAGCCGGCGCGCGCGAACCAAGGAGCCGCCCGAGGGCGGCTTTTTCACGCGCGCGCGCCATGCGGCGCGGACATCCTTGCGCCGGCCATGCCGCGCCCGATCGCTTAAGCTGCCGCCTTCGCAAGGAGATTTCGATGAGTGAGAACCCCGTCGTGCAGGTCGGCAAGCGGATCGCCGGTGGCAAGGGCCTGAGCAGCGTGCTGCTCAAGCGCGGCAGCGAGGTGGAACTGGATTGGGACGTCCGGCAGAAGAGCCGCATCGAGGCCACCGATTCGCTCGGCCGCGCGCTGAACGTGTTCCTGCCGCGCGGCACCGTGCTGCGGGGCGGCGACGTGCTGGTGGGCGAGGACGGCTCGCTGATCCGCGTGAAGGCGGCGCCGCAGCCGGTGCTGGTCGTCACGCACTGCGCCGACCACGGCACGCCGTTCGACCTGCTGCGCGCCGCGTACCACCTCGGCAACCGCCACGTGCCGCTCGAGCTGCAGCCGGATCGCCTGCTGCTCGAACCCGACCACGTGCTCGCCGACATGCTGTGCCACCAGCACCTGATCGTGACCGAGACGACCAGCGCGTTCGAGCCCGAGGGCGGCGCGTACGGCGCCGGCGGTCATGGCGGCCATTCGCATGGGCATGGGCACGACCATGGCGGCCACGATCACGGCCACGCGCATCACGATCATGATCACGCGCACGGCAAGCACGAGCACGCCGCGCACGATCACGCGCACCACGACCACGATCATGGCAAGCATGACCATGCCGCGCACGATCACGGGCATGGACATCACGACCACGACCATGCGCACGGCAAGCACGAGCACGCCGGACACGATCACGCGCATCACGATCACGATCACGGCCACAAGCACGACAAGCCCAAGCCTGCTGGCAAGGCAATCGGCATCCCGGTCGTCGGCCAGGCCGCACCGCACGTGCACGGGCCCGATTGCGATCATGACCATGACCACGGGCATGGTCACGATCACGGCCACGGCAAGCACGGGCATTGAAGGCGATGGCCGACGTCGCTTCCGACGCCGCGGGCGACGCCGTCCTGCTGCAGCTGATGTGGCTCGCGTCGCCGGCGCTGCCCGTCGGCGGCTTCAGCTATTCCGAGGCGCTGGAGGCGGCGGTCGACAGCGGGATCGTGCGCGACGAGGCCGGCGCCGCGCGCTGGCTCGCCAGCCAGATGGCGCTCTCGCCCGCGCGCGCCGACCTGCCGGTGCTCGCGCAGGCGCACGACGCGTGGGTGCGGCACGACCTCGCGCGCGTCACCGCCCTGAACGACTTCATCGGCCGCACCCGCGAGACCCGCGAGCTGCGCCTGCAGGCCGAGCAGATGGGCCGCTCGCTGGTCGAGTGGCTGCGCAACCAGTCCGCCGACGGCGCCGACGATCCGCGCCTGAAGCATCTCGCCGCGCTGGCGCCCTCGCCCACCTGGCCGATCGCGTTCGCCCTCGCCACCGCGCGCACCGGCGCGACACCGGCACAGGCCTTGCATGCCTCGCTGTTCGGCTGGGCCGAGAACATGGTGCAGGCGGCGCTCAAGGCCGTGCCGCTGGGCCAGCTCGCCGGCCAGCGCATCCTGCAGGCGCTGCTCGTCCAGATGCCCGCGCTGATCGCCGCCGCGCTCGCGATGCGCGACGACGACTGGCAGGCGTTCTCGCCGATGCTGGGCATCGCGAGCGCGCAGCACGAGACGCAGTATTCGCGCCTGTTCCGTTCCTGACCGATACCCGACCTCGTATTCGACGAAAGCGCCCGCGATGACCGACTTCACCACCGCCCCCACCGCCCGCGGCACGCCGCTGCACCACATCGCCAACCGCAGCAAGCGCCTGCCGCCGCTGCGCGTGGGCGTGGGCGGCCCGGTCGGCTCGGGCAAGACGACGCTGGTCGAGATGCTGTGCAAGGCGATGCGCGACACGTGGGATCTCGTCGTCGTGACGAACGACATCTACACCAAGGAAGACCAGCGCCTGCTGACCGTGGCCGGCGCGCTGGCGCCCGAGCGCATCATGGGCGTCGAGACCGGCGGCTGCCCGCACACCGCGATCCGCGAGGACGCGTCGGTCAACCTCGAGGCCATCGACCGCATGCTCGAGAAGTTCCCCGACGCCGACATCGTCTTCATCGAGTCCGGCGGCGACAACCTCGCCGCCACCTTCAGCCCCGAGCTGAGCGACCTGACGATCTACGTGATCGACGTCGCCGCCGGCGAGAAGATCCCGCGCAAGGGCGGCCCCGGCATCACCAAGAGCGACCTGTTCGTGATCAACAAGACCGACCTCGCGCCGCACGTCGGCGCCGACCTGTCGATCATGGAATCCGACACGCGCCGCATGCGCCCCAACCGGCCGCACGTGATGACCAACCTGAAGACGAAGTCCGGCCTGGCCGAGGTCGTCGCGTTCATCGAGCAGCGGGGGCTGCTGGTCGCGGGCTGACCGCCGCGACCGGCGCGGGCGCTGCGGGAATGCCGCCAGCGCCGCCAACCCTTGCGAAATCCTCATGAATGCGCCCGGCACATCCGTTGCCGGAGGGCTACCATCGACTGGCGCGGCGGGGTCGGCCGGAAGTGTCACGAAAGTGGCTCACCATGGGCGGAACGCGCCGTAACGCGCTAGCACAGTTGCGGAAATCGCGTCATCAGCCCGCCGCCAGCAAACCCGAGCGATTTCCGCTACCTTTCGCGCCAGTCAAGCATCCAGGAGACGCCGCATGCGCGGTCTACAAGAACGTCTGAAGGCACTGAGCTCGGCTCGCCTGCAAGGCATCGGGCGGGGAGTCGAGAAGGAAAGCCTGCGCGTGACGCAGGCGGGCGTGCTCGCGCGCACGTCGCATCCGCGCGCGCTCGGGTCGGCGCTGACCCACCCGAACATCACCACCGACTTCAGCGAATCCCAGCTGGAGCTCATCACCGGCGTGAACGCCAGCGCCGAGGCCTGCGAGACCGAGCTCACGCAGGTGCACCAGGCCGTCTACCGCGCGCTCGGCGACGAGATGATGTGGGTATCGAGCATGCCCTGCACGCTGCCGCCGGACGACGAGATCCCGCTCGGGCAGTACGGCACCTCCAACGTCGGCCAGGCCAAGACGGTCTACCGCATGGGCCTGGGCCACCGCTACGGCCGGCGCATGCAGACGATCTCGGGCATCCACTACAACTGGTCGCTGCCGGACGTCACCACCGCCGAGTACTTCGGCCTGATCCGCAACTTCCGCCGCCATTCGTTCCTGCTGCTGTACCTGTTCGGCGCGTCGCCGGCGGTGCCGGCCAGCTTCCTCGCGGGCGGCCCGCACCGGCTGCAGTCGCTCGGCGACGACACCGCCTACATGCCGCACGCCACCTCGCTGCGCATGGGCCGCCTCGGCTACCAGAGCGACGCGCAGACCTCGCTCTCGGTGAGCTACAACAGCCTGGACAGCTACGGCGCGTCGCTCGCCGACGCGCTCGTGCGGCCGTACCCGGCCTACGAGAAGATCGGCGTGCGCGGCCCGGACGGCGCGTACCGCCAGCTGAGCGACAGCCTGCTGCAGATCGAGAACGAGTTCTACGGCACGATCCGCCCGAAGCGCGTGACCTTCCCCGGCGAGCGCCCGCTGCATGCGCTGCGCGAACGCGGCGTCGAGTACATCGAGGTGCGCTGCATGGACCTCGACCCGTTCGTGCCGGCCGGCATCGCGCCGGCGACGATGCGCATGATCGACATCTTCCTGCTGCATTGCCTGCTCGACGACAGCCCGATGGACTCGCCCTACGAGATCGCCGAGCTCGCGCGCAACCAGCAGCGCGTGGCCGCGCAGGGCCGCGAGCCCGGCCTGAAGCTGGAGCGCGGCGGGGTCGAGGTGCTGATGTCCGATTGGCTCGGCGAGATCCTCACCGAGTGCGCGCCGATCGCCGCCTGGCTCGACGCCCATGAAGGCACCGACGCCCACGCGCAAGCATTGGCCGCTGCGCGCGCCGCGCTGCTCGCGCCCGAGACGCTGCCGTCGGCGCGCGTGTTCAAGGAGATGATCGAGCAGCACGGCGGCTCGCACGAGGCCTTCGTGCGCGCGCACTCGCTGCGCACGCGCACGCACATGCTCGAGCTGCCGCTGGACGCCACGGTGGCCGGGCGCCTGCAGGCCGCGGCCGCCGACTCGCTCGCCGAGCAGGCGCGCATCGAGGCCGCGGACTCGATGCCGTTCGAGATCTACCGCCAGCAATACCTCGCGCCGGAACGGCTGCGGCTGCCGCGCGGCGCCGTCACGGCGTTGCAGGTCAGCACCTGAGCCTGTCGCGCGGCGCCGCCGTCAGCGGTGCAGGCGCCCGACCGGGAACGCCGTCGGCTCGCGGCCCATCCGGAGCCAGCGCAGCGCGCACCACGCGAGCGACACCGCGATGAAGGCGGCGGCGATCTCGCCATGCGTGACGACGCCGCGCTGCGCCAGCGCGAACGCCCCCACCGAGGCCAGCGCCGGCAGCCCGAAGATCCGGAGCGAGGACAGCTGCGTCGGCGGCGCCATCCGCGCCCAGCGACGCCACAGCGCGGGCCCGACCGGCAGCAGCATGCTGAGCGCGGCGGGCCAGGCGAAGTTGGACAGGGTGTCGAAGGCGCCGCCGGCGTCCAGCCAGCTCGCGGCCCGCAAGGCCGGCATCAGCACGGCAAGCCCGATCAGCCACGTCGACAGGAACTGCGCGGTGAACCGCAGCGACAGCGCGCGATTCAGCGCCGCGCCGCGCGGCACGCCCGGCAGCAGCACGAGCAGCGCCTGTTCGCGCTGCTGCCGGTGCAGGCGCATCGCGGCCTGCAACGCGGGGATCGTGAACGCGAACACCCCGCCGACCGCCCAGCCGTTGAGCAGCGCGCTGGCCAGGTTCTGGTCGGCGGCCATCGCGACGCCGACGACCACGACGACCGCCCCGGCGACCAGCAGCGCGAGGTTCACGAACTGCGTCGTCCAGTGCGCCCCCGGGCCGGCGGCCAGCGCGAGACGCGCCATCGGCGACGTTTCCGGACGCGCATTCAGGCGCCGCATCCACCACTGGAACGGCTGCATGCGAAGGCGCGCGAAGCGGCCGAACAGCCCGTCGCACGACGGCGGCTCGTCGACGCCGATCGCCCGGCGGTGCAGCCGCGTGAGGCGCTCCTTGCGCGCGTCGTAGTTGCGTGCATGGGCACTGCCGCCGGCCTGGATCGTGCGGATGCACAGCACGACGCCGGCGACCACCGCGGCCACCGCGAGGGGCCAAGGCGCCGCCTGCCACGCGGCCAGCAGCGCCGACCCCAGCAGCGGCCCCCAGCGGGTCTGCGCCAGCGCGCTGAGGGTCACGGGCGTGAAGCAGGCGACGAGCCACACCTGCTGCCAACGCACCGCCGCCGCGACCACGCCGGCGACCAGCGCGGCGCCGGCGAGGACGAGCAGCGTCGGCTCGGCGAGCGCCAGGCCCGGCAGCTGCAGCCGCAGCAGCATCCCGACCAGCGGCGCGACGAGCGCCGTCATGCCCGCCGCGGTCACCGCCCATCCCGCCCCCATCACGCGCCGCAGCGCGCGCACGTGGCCGGGCACCAGCCGCGCCGCCACGGCGCGGTTCTGCTCCAGCACGCTCGCGGCGAGGTAGGCCCACGCGATCCCCAGCAGCACGGCCAGTTCGCAGACGACGAGACAGCCGGCCGCGACCATCACGTGGTGATCGCGCCAGCCCGTCGCCACCATCGCGACCGGCCCGAGCGCCATCAGGCCGACGGTCACGAAGAACACCCACCGGCTGTGCTGGTTGCGCCGCTGCTGCCAGGGCGCCGCGAGGATCCGGCCGAACGAGGCCATCGTCGAAACGTTCGTCATGGCGGGCATCACGCGGTGATCGCGAGGAACAGGTCCTCGAGCGTGACGCGGTCGACGGTGACGTCGGCACTCGTCACGGGCATCGGCAGCTCGGCGCGGCGGCGCGCGATCGCGGGCGCGCCGGCGCGCGCGGCGCCCGCGCGCGAGATCGCATCGAGCTTGTGCGCGACGATGAAGCGCTGCACGTCCTCCGGCGCGCCGCCGAGGCGGACGCTGGAGTCGAGCAGCTCGTCGAGCGGCGCATGCAGCGCGACGCGGCCGCCGGACAGGAACGCGACGTCGAGCGCCACGCGTTCGAGGTCGGACAGGATGTGCGTCGAGAAGACCACCGTCGTCTGGCGGTCGACGACCTGGTCGACGAGCTCGCCGAGGAAGTCGCGCCGGCCGGCCGGGTCGAGGCTGGAGACGGGTTCGTCGAGCAGCAGCAGCTCGGGGTCGTGCGCCAGCGCGCGGATGATCGACAGGCGCTGCTGCTGGCCGCCCGAGAGCTTGCCGATCGGCTTGTCGCGCGCGATGTCCCAGCGCGAGATCAGGCCGTCGACCTTGGCCGTGTTCCAGCGCGGATAGAAGCTGCGGAAGTAGGCGAGCAGCTGATCGGCCGTCATCCACTCGAACAGGTCGGAGCGCTGCGGCACGTAGCCGATGCGCGCGCGCGTCGTGTCGTCGATCGCGGCGGCGGGCTGGCCGAACAGGAAGGCGCGGCCGGCGTCGGGCTCGCGCAGGCCCAGCAGCGTCTCGATCAGCGTCGTCTTGCCCGCGCCGTTGCGGCCCAGCAGGCCGACGACGAGGCCCGGCTGCAGCGCCCAGTCCAGCCCCTGCAGCACGCGCTGCGCGCCGAAGGCGACGTCGACGCCGGCCAGCGACAGGCACGGCGCGCCCGCGGAGGTCTGCTTGAAGGTCGGGGTGTCGTTCATGGGCTTGCTCGCGTGTTCGTTCATGTTTTCTCTCCCTCTTGCTCGTTCAGGATCGTCTTGAAAAGCGCCAGCGCCTGCGCGGCCGGCAGCTGCAGCTGCTGCGCCTCCTGCGCGGCGCGCTCCAGCGTCGGGCGCAACAGCTCGACGCGGTCGGCGGACGGCTGCGCCCGCCGGTGCTGCTCCGCCACCACCATCGCCAGCCCGCGCCGGCGCGTCAGCAGCCCCTCGGCCTCCATCAGCCCGAAGGCCTTGGACACCGTCATCGGATTGACCGCCAGCGACTGCGCCAGCTCGCGCACGGACGGCAGCTCGTCGCCCGCCTTCAGCTGCCCGCCGGCGATGCAGCGGCGCACCTGGGCGATCAGCTGCCGGTAGATCGGCTCGGCCGAGCCGGCGACGACGGAAAACAGCGAAGGGTCGTTCACGGTGGAGGCTTTCTTGTCTTTGTGTATTGATACTGTAATACACCAACACACCAAACCGCAAGCCCCGGATGTCGAAAGACGGGACGCGCCCCCCAACATCGAGGCCGGGCGCCTGCCGCGCGGCCTTACGATGCGGGATCGGAACGAATGAACCAGGGAGTGCGCTTGATGGATGACGACCGTTTCTGGGCCCTTGTCGAAGCCGCCCGCGACGCCGCGGGCGACGACGTCGAGGATCGCGTCGGCGGCCTCGAGCAGGTGCTGCTGCAACTGCACGCCGACGAGGTGTTGGCGTTCCAGCGCAAGTACGAGGAGATGCTGGCGCGCGCCTGGCGCTGGGACCTGTGGGGCGCGGCCTTCCTCATGAACGGCGGCTGCTCGGACGACGGCTTCCGCTACTTCCGCGACTGGCTGATCTCCGCGGGCGAGGCCGTGTTCGAGGCCGCGCTCGACGACCCCGAATCGCTCGCCTCGCAGGCGTCCGGCGACGCGTTCGAGCTCGAGTCCTTCGGCTACGTCGCGGCCGAGGTGTACGAGCAGATGACCGACACCGAGATCCCGCGCGCCAAGGCCGTCGAGGCGGCGTCGCCGGCCGGCAAGGCGTGGGACGAGTCCGACCTGCCGGCGCGATTCCCGCGGCTGGCGGCGGCGTTCGGGGGCTGAGCGAATTCGGGGTCAAATTCAGGGTCAGGTCTTGCCTGGCAACTCGCGAGTTGCCAGGCAAGACCTGACCCCGATCCTCGATCCTCGATCAGCTCAGCTCAACGCGATCGCCGGCACCGCATCCGCCGGCGCGAAGCCGAACACCTTCGCGTAGAACGCCAGCTCGGCCTCGAGCGCGCGCTGCAGCGATTCCTTCTTGCGGAAGCCGTGGCCCTCGCCCTCGAAGGGCACGTAGGCGACCGGGATGCCGCGCGCGCGCATCGCGGCGACCATCGCCTCCGACTGCGCGGGCGGCACGACCTTGTCGTCCAGGCCCTGGAAGAAGATCACCGGGCAGGACATGCGATCCGCGTGATGGATCGGCGAACGCTCGGCGTACAGCGCTTCGCGCTGCGGCATCGGCGCGATCAGGTCGGTGGTGTAGCGAGACTCGAACTTGTGGGTGTCGGCGTCGAGCGCGCGCAGGTCGGCGACGCCGTAGTAGCTCGCGCCGGCCTTGAACACGTCGTGGAACGCGAGCGCCGCGAGCGTCGTGAAGCCGCCGGCGCTACCGCCGCGGATCGCGAGCCGGTCGCCGTCGGCCAGACCCTGTTCGGCAAGAAAGCGCGCACCGGCGACGCAGTCCTCGACGTCGACGACGCCCCACTGCCCGCTCAGCAACTGGCGGTACGCGCGGCCGAAGCCGACGCTGCCGCCGTAGTTGACGTCGAGGACGGCGAAGCCGCGGCTCGTCCAGAACTGGATCGCGAGCTTGAGCGTGTTGGTGGCCATGGACGTCGGGCCGCCGTGGCTGATGACGATCAGCGGCGGCGCCTCGCCGGCGGGCGCCTCGAACGCGGCGTTGTGCGGCGCGTAGTGGAACGCGTGCGCCGTGCGGCCGTTCGCGCTCGGGTAGCTGATCGCGCGCGCCACGGAGACGACGTCCGCGTCCGGCCGCTCGTCGGCGCTTTCGGCGAGCACGGTCTCGGCGCCGTCGGCGATCGAGAGTTTCACGATGCGCGTCGTCACCGATGGCGAGCCGGCCTCGAGCACGACGACGCCGGGGCCGGCCCGCAGCTCGGCGAAGTCCTCGTACGCGGTCGCGATCGGCGTCGCGGCGCCGCTGCGCACGTCGATGCGCAGCAGCCTGCCGCGCCCGTTCTCGCGGCAGGACGCGACGATCTCGTCCGGCCCGGTGAAGCCGTACGACGACTGGCCGAACACCCACTGCGGCAGGCCGAACTCGGCGGCCATCGGGCAGACCGGCACGAGGCCGCCGACCTCGAGGCGGTACAGGTTCCAGAAGCCGCTGCGGTCGGAGACGACGTACAGCTTGCCGTCCGGCGCCCACACCGGCTGGCACAGCGATTCGTCGGGGCCGCCGGCGACGCGGCGCGCGTGCGTCAACGTGCCGTCGTCCGCGATCGCCGCGAGCCACAGCTCGGTGCCCTCCCACGGCATGCGCGGATGGCTCCACGTCAGCCAGGCCAGGCGCCGGCCCTCGGGCGAGAGGCGCGGGGCGGCGTAGAAGTCGTTGCCTTCGACGAGCGTCGTCGACGGCCCGCCGTCGAGCGGCAGCGCGACGAGGCTGTTGACGGGCTCGGCGTGCGCGTCGCCGCCGGCGTGATGCTCGCGCACCGCGATCAGGCGGCGCCGCGCGGCGTCGAGCTCGAGGTCCGCGTGGCGCTGCGTGCCGTCGGCGGTGATCGGCACGGGCGCGGCGTCGCCCTGCTGCGCGTAGACCAGGTTGTCGGCGAAGTTCGAGAACCACACCGTGTCGCCCGCGGCCGTGTACGCGCCGCCGCCGTACTCGTGGACGCGCGTGCGCACGTTGAACGGCGCTGGCGTGACGACACGGCGCGCGCCATCGGCGCCCTGGCTCACGATCGCCTGCCGCCCGCCCTCTTCCGGCAAGCCCTGCAGCCACACGATGCGGTCGCCCACGATGCGCGGCGCCGCCACGGGCCGCACGCCGGCGGCGACGCGCGTCGCGGTGATGGGAGACGACCAGGTGCCGTAGGGCGCGACTTTCGGGGTGGACATGCGGGAGCTTTCGTGGGCGGCTGGCGAGGCGGGAGGTGCATTTTCCGCCAGTCTCCGCGTCGCGTCGGCGCACGGGGCCACCGCGGGCTTGGACAGACGCCGGCGTCGGAGGCGACGGCGCACCGCATGACCGATTCATCGCGACGTCCCGGGAGGTCGTCGCGTCGGCCTGCATGTCTTCGGCTTGCTCCAGAGTGATGTATTCCCCGAGTACGAATCGCATCCACCGCTGCGAGAATTCGTTCGCCCGCGACCGAGAGAGCGCCCATCACGACGACAAGACGACCGGGCTCCAGGGAGGAACCAGCGTGAGAATCCGTTTCGTCAGCCCATCGTGGCTTCGCGCGCGCATGCGCATCGTCCGCCCGGCGTCCATCGCCTCCGCTTGCGCGATGTCGATGGCGCTGGCAGGCTGCGGCGGCGGCGGTGGAGGCGGCGGGGTCAGCGCGCAGCCGCTGGTCACCATCTCGGCACAGCCGTCCGACACGCACGTTCTCGACGGCCAGGGTGCCTCGATGACGGTGGTCGCCAACGGCGCGGCAAGCTACGAATGGCAGCAGAACGGCCCCAACGGCTGGACGGATGTCCCGGGCGGCGTCATGCCGACCCTGACGCTGGACGCCGTCCATGTCGCGGACAGCGGCGAACAGTTTCGCGTCATCGTCGGCGGCAGTCCGGGCAGCGACGCGCGCGTCACCAGCAGCATCGTCACGCTGACGGTGGACGCCGTGGTCGTGGCGCCAAGCCTGCAGTTCGCCAGCGGGAACCAGACCGCCTGGGACGGGCAGCAAGTGTCGTTGAACGTCACGGCGCAAGGCACAACGCTCGCCTACCAGTGGCAACACAGCGACGACGACGGCGCGAGCTGGTCGGATGTGGTCGGCGCGACAGGAACGACGCTGAGCTTCGTAGCCTCAGTCAGCGACCCGCAAGGCCAATACCGCGTGGTCGTGAGCAACAGCGCGGGAACGCAGACGAGCGTCCCGGCCACGGTGAAGGTGAACGCAGCGCCGGCCCAGCCCCTGTTCCTTTTCATCCCAGTGTCCGTTACCGCGAGCATCGGCGGTGCCGCGACCTTCACCGCGCAGGCGGTCGGCACGCCCGTGCCGTCCCTCCAGTGGCAATCCAGCTATGGCTCCAATGCCGCCTGGGAAGACATCCCCGGGGCGACCGGCGGCAGCTACACCCTCGCCGCCGTCACCGCGGCCGACGACGGCCGCAATTTTCGCGCGGTCGCGACGAACGCCAACGGCTCAACCTTCAGCAACCAGGCCTCGTTGAGCGTGCCGTCGGCGCCGGCCGCCCCGGCTGTCAGCGAGCAACCAATGGACGCGATCGCCGGCGCCGGCAGCTTCGCCACGTTCAACGCCCACGGCTACGGCTCGCCAACGGTGTCCTATCAATGGCAAGTCAGCACCGACGATGGGGCGACGTTCACCAACATCAACGGCGCGACGCGCGACTTCTTCCAGACCGGCGTCGTCGCGATGTCGGACAGCGGCAAGCGCTATCGCGTCGTCCTGGCCAACGACCTCGGCAGCGCGACCAGCAACGCCGCCACGCTGACCGTGATGCAGATGCCGACCCTGCGGACGTACGGCCTTGGCCAGCCTTACTGGGATCCGGGCGTCACCGGCGTCAGTTTCCAGGCCTCGGCGATCGGCGAGCAATTGCACTACCAATGGCGCACCGGCACGAACACGTCCGGCACCACCACGCACCTGGCCGACGTCGCCGGCGCCACCGACGCCACCTTCACCCTCCCGGCTTCGGCCGACCCGGCGATCAACACCGTCTGCGTTGTGGTCAGTAACCCGGTCGGCTCCGCCCAGGCCTGCGGCTGGCCGAGCGCCCTGACATGGCACGTCGTCAGCCCGCGACCGACGGCCGGCTCGCTGTCGGCGATCGCACGCGTCGACGGCCAGACTGCCGTGGCCAGCGACAACGACGGGGCATTCCTGCGCAGCGCCGACGGCGGGCTCACGTGGACGACGGTCAGCGACGGCGTCTACATCGGCAATCTGCAGAACACCATCGCGTTCAACGGCCAGAGCGGCATTGCGGTCGGCTTTGACTACACCCTCAAGTTGTCGTCCGACGGCGGCCGCCACTGGATGGAGTCGCCGTACGAGTCGATCCACTGGAGCGCGGCCACGTTCACGTCGACCGGGACGGCCGTACGCGTCGGCGTGAACGGACGCATCGCGTGGTCGACCGACCAGGGGCATTCGTGGACCGACGCCACCACCGACGCCAATACCAACGCGCTGAGCGCAGTCGCCTTCGGCGCCTCGGGCATCGGCATCGCCGTCGGCGACGCCGGCAGCATCCGCCGCTCGGCGGACGGCGGTCGCACCTGGACGACGGTGCACCTGGGCGGCGTCGCCATGACCAGCGTCGCGATCGGCGCGACCGGCACGATCGTCGCCACCGACCCGTCCGGCGTGTTCTGGCGCAGCACGGACGGCGGCCTGACCTGGACCGGCATCCCCAGCGGCATCGGCTCCGCGATCACGTGCGTGCGCGTCATGGTGTCGGGCACGCTCCTGGCCGGCACCGGCAACGGCTGGATGCTGCGCAGCACGGACGACGGGATGAACTGGAGCGCGACGTACAGCGGCGCCTACGTGTCCGACATCGTTTCGCTGGACTCCGGCGTCGACCTCGCGGTCGGCAGCGGCGCGCTTCTCCAGCGCAGCACCGATGACGGCCTGACCTGGACCTCCGTCGTCACGGGCGACCGACAGTCGTTGCAGGCCATCGCCGACGTCGATGCGTCGACCGCGGTCGCCGTCGGCGTCAGCGGCCGGATCCGCCGCACGGCCGACGCAGGCGTGACCTGGAACATCGTGCCATCGCCGGTATCGATCAACTTGTACGGCGTTGCCTTCGCCGGCGGCGCATCCTCCGCGAACGGCCTTGCGGTCGGCGCGTCGGGCACGATCCTGCGCACTGGCGACAACGGCCGGACCTGGAGCGTCGTCGGCAGCTGGCCGGCACTGGGAGATCTCCACAGCGTGACGTGGCCGAGCTCGGGCGTGGTCATCGCCGCTGGCGACAACGGCATGCTGCGTTCCATCGACGGCGGCGCCACTTGGGCGACCGTCGCCGGCTTCACGCCCAACAGCTTCTTGACGAGCGTGGCATTCGGTGACCCGGCAACCGGCCTCGTCGGCAGCTTGCAGGGGCAGATCTGGCGCACGACCGACGGAGGTGCGACCTGGAACAGCGTGGCGGCGAAGCCGGACGTGGTGGCAATCGTGTTCCCCTCGCCCACGACCGCGATCGCGCTCGCGAACGACGGCACCAGCCTGCGCAGCACCGATGGCGGAGTCACCTGGACGACCTTGGGCGCGCCCTTCGGGATCGTCGGCTACTTCAGCGGCGTCACCTTCCGCGACGCCAACTTCGGCATCGCGGTCGGCCGCTACGTCTACCAAACCAACGACGGCGGCCTGACCTGGACGCAGCAGATGGGCGCGGAGGGCGAGTCGCTGCACGGCGTGGCACTGCTGGGCGCGCACACGGCCGTCGCGGTCGGCGAAACGGGCCTGATCTACGAGTCGACCGCGTACTGAGGGATCGCGCTGCCTCCCGGCGATTCCGGCGCGCCCCGCCGAAAGGCGTGCAAGCGCGCGAGCCGGCTCCCGTCAGCTCGCGACCCTCTGCCTCAACACCGCATCCACCAACCCCGCCAACCGCTCCAGCGTGTATTCCTTCTGCAGCAGCGCCCCGACCTCCAGGTCGGCGGCCTGCTGGCGCATCTCGTCGGAGATGAAGCCGGAGGTGATGATGATCGGCAGTGACGGGGCGACGCGGGCCAGGGCGTGGGCGAGTTCCATGCCGTTCATCTCGGGCATGTTGAAGTCGCTCACGACGATGTCGAAGGCGGACGGGTCGGCGGCGGCCGCGGCGAGGGCGGCGTGGGGCTGGTCGAAGACGGTCACGTCGTAGCCGGCGCGCCGCAGCAGGCCGTCCATCATCAGCACCATCGCGGGGTCGTCGTCGACGCACAGCACGCGCTGGCCGTGGCCGCGGGGCGCGATGGCGAGGGAGTGCGTCGAGTCCATCGTCGACGACACGAAGTCGGCGGCCGGGGCGTCCTGCAGCGGGAACCAGAGGTCGAAGCGGCTGCCGTGGCCCGGCGTGCTCTCGACATGGATCGCGCCGCCGTGCACGCTCACGATGCCGTGCACCACCGCCAGCCCGAGGCCGGTGCCCTGGCCGACCTGCTTGGTGGTGAAGAAGGGCTCGAACACGCGGGCGCGCGTCGCCTCGTCCATGCCGCTGCCGTTGTCGGCGATCCAGAGATGCGCGCGCGGGCCGGCGAGCAGCGCGGCGGGCATCGCCGACGCCGTCAGCGCGGCGCTGGTCTGGCGCGACTGCGCGCCGGTCTCGACGTCGAGCCCGACCTCGATGCGCCCCTGCCCGGCCGGCAGCGCGTGCCACGCGTTCGTGCACAGGTTCATCACGACCTGCTGGATCTGCGTGGCGTCCGCGCGCACGTGCACCGGCGACGCGGCCAGGCGCACCGCGAGCTCCACCTGTGGCGGCATCGCGGCGCGCAGCATCTCCAGCGTCTCGTCGATGACCGGTTGCAGCGCCTGCGTGTGCAGCTCCTGCGCCTGCATGCGGCTGAACGTGAGGATCTGCTGCACGAGGCTGCGCGCGCGCACCGCGGCGCGCTCGACCTGCACGAGGCTCGCGTCGATCGGCAGGCCGGTGGCCGCGTCCTGCCGCGCGGCGGCGACGTTGCCGATGATCGCGGCGAGGATGTTGTTGAAGTCGTGCGCGATGCCGCCCGCCAGCGTGCCGATCGCCTCCATCTTCTGCGAGTCGCGCAGCTGCAGCTCGAGCGCGGTGCGGCGCTCCTCGGCGAAGCGGCGCTGGTCGATGTCGGTGAGCATGCCCAGCGAGCCGGTGGGCTGGCCGTCGTCGTCGAAGATGGGGCGCAGCGAGAGCGACACCCACATCGTCGTGCCGTCGCGCCGCCGCAGCCGCATCTCGGTCGGCGGGCTGCTGTCGTCGAACGGCGTGGCCTCGAAGGCGGCGCAGCACTTGGCGGCGTCCTCGTCGTCGATCCATGCCTCGATCGGCCGGCCCTGCATCTCGTCCTCGGTCGCGCCGAGCCATTCGAGGATGCGCGGGTTGACGAACACCACGCGCTGCGCGGCGTCGAGCAGCCAGATGCCTTCGCCGGCGGTCTCGACGATGCGCCGGTAGCGCTCCTCGCTCTCGCGCAGCTCGCGCGTCATCGACTGCGCGGCGGCGTACGCGCGCGTGCGGGCGGTGACGAGCTGGTGCGTGATGAACGCCAGCAGCAGGCTCAGCACGAAGCCGGCGAGCAGGATGATGCTGGACGCCGTGCGCTCGTGCAGGCGCTCAAAGCCGGGCAGCGAGCTGAGCTGCAGCGTCCACGAGTGGCCGGCGAAGGCGATGTACTCCTGCGCCTGGAAGCGCGGCTCGCGGCCGGCGTCGGCGGGGTCGTCGGCGTCGGGGGCCGAGCGGTACATCAGCGTCGCGTCGCTCGCGTCGGCGCCGTCGTGCAGGCTGATGCGCAGGCCCGGGCTCTGCTCGCCGTAGAGCGTGGACATCAGGTCGCCGACGCGGAACGCCAGCCACACCCAGCCCGTGCCGTGCACGCGGCGCGCGACGACGCTGCTGGTGTCCGTGCCGCGCGCGTAGATCGGCAGGTAGAGGATGCAGCCGGGCTGGGCGTCGGCGGTGGCGGCGTCCACGCGCAATTGCACGCGCCCGGACAGCGCCGCGTTGCCCGAGTCGCGCGCCTGCTGCATCGCGACGCGGCGCACCGGGTCGGCCAGCCCGTCGAAGCCGAGCGTGGGCCGGTTGAGCGGGCTGTCCGGCGCGACGAACGCGATCGGTGCGACCACGTCGCGGTCGCCGGGCGGATCGATCCGGTAGTCGGTGCGCCCCTCCGCGCGGCGCTGCTCGATGAAGGCGGCCCGCTCGGCCTGCGGCACGACGGCGCCGTAGGCGATGCCGACCAGCCCCGCGGCGTCGGGGCCGGACATCACGGCGTCGACGTAGTTCTCGAACTCGTGCCGCCCGACGTGCTCGCTGGCCGTGAACAGGCCCTGCACGCCGCGCAGCATCTGCTCGTAGTTGGCGACGCGCTGCTCGATGCGGCCGGCCGTCTGGCGTGCGTTGGCGTCGAAGATCGCGCGCAGCCGGGCGCGCTCGGACTGCCGCTCGTGCACGCACAGCCCCACCGTGAACGCCAGCGTGATCGTGCCGACGAACAGGGCCAGGAGCGGAGGCAGGGCGCGTTTCAACGGCGTCTCGATCGCGTGTTCAGAAGCGCGTCATCGACCGCGCGAGGTCGGCCGGGAAGTACTTCGAGAAGATGCGCAGCGTCGTGCCGTCGGCGCGCATGCCGTCGATGATGGCGCGCCACGCGGCCTGCTGCGCGGGCGGCAGCGACTTCTTCGACATCACGAGCCCGTGCAGCACCGCCGGGTCGTCGAAGCCGAGGATCGTCGCCTGCTCCTCGAGCGCGCGCTGGTGGATCACCGGGTAGTCGAAGGGCTCGATGATCATCGCCTGGATGTGGCCACCGAGCAGGATCTCGAACAGCGGCTCGACGCTCGTCGCGTACGAGACGCGCGACTCGACATCGAGCGCATCGACGAGCTCGTTGGCCTCGTCGTCGTAGCGGAAGCCGCGGATCACGCCGAGCTTGAGGCGCTTGCGGCGCAGGAAGTCGCCGACGCTGCCGACGTTGGCGTCGCGCCGCACCAGCAGGTAGTACTTGTTCGAGTCGTACCAGGCGAACGCCGCGAACTTGTCGCGCTCGCGGTTCGTGATGGCGGACAGGCTGAAGTCCAGCGCGCCGGACTCGATCAGCTGCCAGATGCGCGTGCGCGGCAACACGGTCGTCACGATGCGGCAGCCGCTGCGGCGGGCCATCTCGTCGGCGATGTCCTTGTCGATGCCCTCGCCCGTCTCGCCGGTGTACAGCAGGCCGTGCTCGTGCAGCCCCAGCGTGAGCGGGCGCGTGCAGTCGGGGCCGGGGGCCGCGTCGGCGGCGCGGGCCGGCGCGGCGCTGCACGCCAGCGCCGCGGCCAG
>JASLEM010000060.1 GCA_030151165.1 Burkholderiaceae bacterium | reverse complement strand
GTGTCCTGCGTGACCATGCCCACGTGCGAGCGCAGGCTGTTCTGCGTGACCTTCGCGACGTCCTGCCCGTCGATCAGCAGCCGGCCGGACTCGACGTCGTAGAAGCGCAGCAGCAGGTTCACGAGCGTGGACTTGCCGGCGCCGGACCGCCCGACGAGGCCAATTTTCTCGCCGGGCCGGATCGTCAGCGAGAAGTGCTCGATGACCGGGCGCTTGCCGCCGTACGCGAAGCCGACGTCCTCGAACGTGACCTCGCCGCGCGGCACGACGAGCTCGGCGGCGCCGGGCACGTCGACGATCGCGTGCGGCTTCGACAGCGTGCGCATGCCGTCGGTGACGGTGCCGACGTTCTCGAACAGCGAGGCCATCTCCCACATAATCCAGTGCGAGATGCCGTTCAGGCGCAGCGCGAGCGCCGTCGATGCCGCGACCGCGCCGATGCCCACCTGCCCGTGCGTCCACAGCCACAGCGTGACGCCGCAGGTGCTCATGATCAGGCCCATGCTCAGCGTGTGGTTGACGATCTCGATGCCCGTCACGTAGCGCCCCTGCTGGTACGCGGTGGCGATGAACTCCTGCATCGCCTGCTTCGCGTACGAGGCCTCGCGCCGCGCGTGCGAGAACAGCTTGACCGTGGCGATGTTGGTGTACGCGTCGGTGATGCGGCCCGTCATCAGAGAGCGCGCGTCGGCCTGCGCGGCGCCCACCTTGCCGAGCCGCGGCACGAAGAAGCGCAGCGCCAGCGCGTACAGCACCAGCCAGCCGAGGAAGGGGCCGAGCAGCCACAGGTCGAAGCCGCCGACGACGGCGACCATCGTCGCGAAGTAGATGACGACGAAGACGAGGATGTCGGTCAGCGTCATCATGACGTCGCGCACGGCGAGCGCGGTCTGCATCACCTTCGCGGCGACGCGGCCGGCGAACTCGTCCTGGTAGAAGCTCATGCTCTGCGCCAGCATCATGCGGTGGAAGTTCCAGCGCAGGCGCATCGGGAAGTTGGCGAAGATCGTCTGGTATTTCAGGTTGGCCTGCACGAGCACCAGCAGCGGGCTGACGGCGAGCACGACGGCGAGCAGGATCAGGCTGTCCCTCTCCTGCGCCCACAGCTGCGTCGGCTCGACATGGCTCAGCCAGTCGACGATGCGGCCGAGGAACGCGAACAGCAGCGCCTCGAAGACGCCGATCGTCGCGGTGAGCACGGCCATCGCGGCCACGAAGCGGCGCGCGCCGTGCGAGCTCGCCCAGATGAACGGCACCAGCCGGTTCGGCGGCGGCGCGGTCTCGCCTTCGGGATACGGGTCGATCAGCTTTTCGAAATATCGCAACAACATGGGGCTCCCGCGCAACGGTTCATCGGCGCGCAACCCGCAAGGCTAACGGATTTGGCGATGCCCCTGGCCGTGCCCTTGCCGATCGCGGGAATAGTGCCGCGACCCCACGAGTGAAACCCGCACGCGCCGTCACGGAACGGTCAGAATGACCGGACGCGACCGCGCAAGAGTCGCCGGCCCGCCCCGCGGCCGCCCTCCTCGAACCCGCACGACCTCATCGATCCGGAGACCATGGTCGACCAGAGCGAGATCGAATACAGCGCCAAGCAGCACATCGACCACCTGATGCGTCGGGTCGTGCTGCTGATGTTCGCGGCCGGCGTCGTCGCCGTCCTCACGATCTGGGCGATGGAGCACGGCGACGGCACGCTCGACCCGTTCAACGCGGTCGGCTATCCGGTGATGGCGGTCGTGTTCAGCGTGAGCCTGGGCGCGCTGTGGCGCTGGCCGCGCGTGCTGCGCCACGTGCGCTGGATCGGCTTCCTGTGCATCACGGGCGTGCTGCTGACCGAGCTCTGGGCGGACGTCCACACGCCGACGCCGATCCTCACCAACTACAACGCCGTCACGCTGCTGGACTGGCTGCCGCTCTGCTACGCGATCGCGTTCTTCATGCTGCAGGCGCGCCAGGCCTTCTTCGCGGCGGCCGCCATCCTCGTGTTCTTCGCCTGGTGCATCGTGCTGCGCGGCAACGCGGACACCGCCTACGCGGCGCAGGATCGCGCGCTGCTGATCAACACGCTGATCTCGCACGCCGTGCTGGTGATCTGCCTCACCGGGCTGCTGTGGCTCAAGCACGTGGTCAACGTGCAGGGCGAGCAGGCGAACCGCCTCAACCGCCTGGCCGCGACCGACCCGCTGACCGGCCTCGCCAACCGCCGCAACACGCTCGTGCAGCTCGAGACGCTCGCGCACGCGGGCCGCGTCGACCTCGCGCCCGTGGTGCTGCTCGGCGACATCGACCACTTCAAGAAGATCAACGACCTCTGCGGCCACGACGTCGGCGACCAGGTGCTGGTGGCCGTCGCCGGCGTGCTGCGCGCGAGCACGCGCGAGGCCGACGTCGTCTCGCGCTGGGGCGGCGAGGAGTTCCTGGTGCTGCTCCCGAGCACGCGCGCGGGCGAGGCGGGCGAGCTCGCGGAACGCCTGCGCGCGCGCGTGGAGGCGCTCGCCATCACCGACCGTGCCAGCGCCTGCGTGCCGGTGACGATCAGCATCGGCGTGGCCGCGCTCGCGCGCGACGAGACCGGCTCGGCCTGGCTGCGCCGCGCGGACGACGCGCTCTACGAAGCGAAGAACGCGGGCCGCAACCGCTGCGTGACCGCGCCGGCGCCGGCGACCGACGCGGCGTGAGCGGCGCGTCACCGCGTCAGAGATCCTTCGCCTGGAACGTGTTGCACTGGTCGACCTGGCCGTTGTCGAAGCCCTGCTTGAACCAGCGCACGCGCTGCGCGCTGGTGCCGTGCGTGAAGGTCTCGGGCACCACCTCGCCGGTGGCCTTGCGCTGCAGCGTGTCGTCGCCGATCTGCGAGGCGGCGTTGAGCGCGCTCTCGATGTCGCCGGCCTCGAGGATCTGCTTGGTCTGCTGCGCATGGTTGGCCCAGACGCCCGCGAAGCAGTCGGCCTGCAGCTCGAGGCGCACGGACAGCGCGTTCGAGCGCACCTTGTCGGCGTTGCGGCGCGCGGCGTCGACCTTGTCGGAGATGCCCAGCAGCTTCTGCACGTGGTGGCCGACCTCGTGCGCGATCACGTAGGCCTGCGCGAAGTCGCCCGGCGCGCCGAGCTTGGTGCGCAGCAGGTCGTAGAAGCTGAGGTCGATGTAGACCTTCTCGTCGCCCGGGCAGTAGAACGGCCCCATCGCCGCTTGGCCGCGGCCGCAGGCGGTCGGGGTCGAGTTGCGGAACAGCACGAGGTGCGGGTCGCGGTAGGTGCCGCCGCGCTGCTGGAAGATCTGCGTCCAGACGTCCTCGGTGTCGGCCAGCACCGTCTTCACGAAGGCGACCTTCTGCTCCTCCGCGGGCGAATGCTGCACCGGCGCGCGCTGGCCCTGCGGCTGCGGCGGATGGTAGGGCTGCGACTGCTGCAGCGAGCCGCCTCCGCCGCTCAGCACGCTCAGGATCGTCAGCGGGTTGATGCCGAAGATCCAGCCGCCGATCAGCGCCACCGCGATCGTGCCGATGCCGATGTGGCGCGCGCCGAGGCCGCCGAACCCGAAGCCGCCGCCGCCACCGCCGTCGTCCTGGTCGCGCCGATCCTCGACGTTGTCGCTCTCGCGCTGGCCTTCCCATTTCATGCCGTGCTCCTTGCCGGCGCTGCGCCGGCTCCGCGCGCCATTGTCGGACAGTCCGCGGGCGGGCAAGAAAATGGCCCGGTGCGCGGGCACGGGCCAGGTTCGGGAAACGGAGAGCGCGCGTCGGTTCAGTGCAGCGTGGTCGCGGTCGTGGTCGTCGCGGGCGCGGTGTAGTACGCGCCGAAGTAGGCGTCGCCGGTGACGGGCGTCGCGTTGGCGGCGTCCAGCTGGCCGGTCGGCAGCGTGCCGTTGAGCGCGGGCTTGGCCTTGAGCTTGAGCCCGGCGGCCAGCGGCGCGGCGGTGTTGGCGAACGCGGGCGCGGCCGTCACGCTGCCGGCGTGGCCGGTGGCGGCGTCGATCGCGGCGGACGAGTTCTTGACGGCCCCGTCCGTCCAGCGCACCAGCGTGCCGGCCGCCGCGTTGTAGTACAGGTTCGCGCTGACCGCGTTGCCGCCGGCCACGGCGCGGGTGTCGACGTACATCGCCGGCACGTTCGCGCGCGTCGACGAGACGACGTTGTTCCACACCGAATTGGACTTCACCGTCGAGGCCGATGTCCCGCTGATGATGATCTCGCCGAGCGACACGTGCGTGCCGCCGCTGTTGTGGCCGTTGTCCCAGGTCGTGTTGTTCTGGATGACGTTGCTGCTGCCGTCGAACACGATGATGCCCGCGCCGTCGTTGCCCCAGGTCTGGTTGAACGAGACGACGTTGTGGTCGCACCATTGGTCGACCTCGATGCCGTTGCCGTCGGCGAGCACCTTGTCGATGTTCGAGTAGCTGAGGTTGTAGCGCACGAGGTTGTCGTCGCCGCTGTCCTCGCTCGCGCTGCCGCTGTAGAGGTGGATGCCCGAGATGCCGCCGCCGTTGGCGTAGCCGCTCAGCGCCACGGTGTTGTACTCGACCTGGTAGTGCGAGGCGCGGACCTCGACACCGTGCTGGCCGCTGCGCAGGATCGTGTTGTGCGCGATCAGCGTGCGCTCGGCGGCGTTCGAGTTGACCTCGGCGTTGATGCCGTCGCCGAGGCTGTCGGCGATCACGTTGCGCAGGATCTGGTGGCCGGTGCCCGCCGCGTTCGTGATGTTGATCGCCATCGGCGCGCGGTTGATCGTCGAGTCCGTCACCGAGATGTGGTTGCTCGCGAGCCGGATGATGAAGCCGCCGTACGTGGGCGACTGAACGGTCACGTGCGACACCGTCACGTAGGACGAGTGCTGGAAGTCGACGCTGTTGGTCAGCACCGGCGGGTGCGCCGGGTCGGCCGCGGTGACGACGATCGGGTTGGCCTTGGTGCCGGTCGCCGTGATCGTGGTCACGCCGGCGAAGGTGCCGGCCGACACCAGCACGACGCTGCCCGCGGGCAGGCTGCTCCAGGGCACCGTCATCATCGACGCGACGCGCGTCTGGCCGGCGACGAGCGTGCCCGTCCCGCCGACGACGTAGGTGCGGCCCGAGCCGGTGGCGGCCGGGACGGTCGCGGCCGTCGCGGCGCTGGTCGCGCCCGCGGAGGCGGCGGATTCGATCGCGGCCCGGTCGGAGGTGCCGGCGGTGTCGTCGTCGGACGTGCCGTCGGCGGCGGCGGAAGCGGCGCCGTCGCTCGCGTCGGCGCTGGCGACGGTCGAGGTCTCGACGGTGCTGGCCGCCGTGGCGGCAGCGCTGGCGGCGCCCGGTGCGGCCTGGGCAGTGGCGACGGGGTCGGTGTCCGCCGATCCCCCGCCGCAGGCGGCGAGCAGCGAGACGAGCAACGCGGAGGCCGCGGTGGCGGCGATGCGGGGACGGGACTTCGACGAGTTCAAGGGGCTCAGCGGCACGGGATTCAGCGGGAACGACGACAAGACAAACAACTCCAGGGCAAAGCTCCGCCTGGAGCACGCATGGCGCGCTCTTGCCCGGCAGTGCCGGGTTCAGGCTGGGTATCGGTGGGTCAGCGACCTAGTGAAGGTCGCCGGTGGAAGCGCCGGGAAATTTCGAGGCATATTTCGCGATCCATTCGCCTGCCGCCTCTTCCGAGCTCAGTTCTCGGCCTTCTTCCCGCGCTATCGACTTGCGGTAGTCCTCGATGTAGCAGATTTGCGTAACCATTCGTGCGAGGAACACGTCCTGCGCGTCGAGGAAGCTGACCCCCACCTCGTGCCCGCTGCCGCCCCGACGGGGCCGGCACCAGGCGACGAGCGCGCGCGCCTCGAAGGCGGGCTGCACGTAGGGGATGCGCACCTCGATCATCGACCCCGGCTCGACGGCTTCCGCGGAATGCACCGCGAGGCCGCCGAGGCTGATGTCCTGGGTCTGGAACGCCGATCCGGCCCCCTTCTGGTCGATGCGGATCTCGATCGGGACATCGATCGGGTGCCGGATGAACTGCCTCATGACTTGGACTTCCAGGTCGCGAAGTGCATCCCCCTTTTTGGGGAGACATGCACGGAGCGGGTTGTACCGTGCAGGGCCGATTCCCTGCAACCCGTCGATATTGCTACACGGGGTCTTTGGCGAGGCGCTGATACACAAGGCCGAGCACCCCTAATTCGGCAGCTATCGCAGGCACGCCAAATGAAAAAGAGGCCCCGCGGGGCCTCTTTATGTCGAGCTGAATGTAAGTTGCGACAGTGTGTTACTTCGCGGCCAGGCTGCCGGTCAGGTAGTCGTTCTTGCCGATCTCGACGCCGCCGTGGCGCAGCAGGCCGTAGGCCGTGGCCACGTGGAAATAGAGGTTCGGGTTGGCGCGCAGCGTCAGGAAGTCCAGGCCGGTGAAGTCCTGCGGGCCGGCACGCAGCGGCAGCGTGATGGTGCGGGTGTCAGAGCCTTCGAACTGGGCTTCGGTCAGCGAGTCGAGGAACGCGACGGTCTTGTCGATGCGCGCCTGCAGTTCCGCGAACGTGGTCTCGGTGTCGTCGAACTTCGGGATCTCGACGTTGGCCAGGCGAGCCGCGGCGCCCTTGGCGCTGTCGCTGGCGATCTGCACCTGCTTGATGAAGGGCAGCATGTCCGGATACAGGCGCGACGCGAGGAACGCGTTCGGATCGATCTTCTTCGCCTCGCAATGCGCTTCGGCCTTGGCCATCACGGCGGACAGGTTCTTCAGGATCAGGCGCATCGGCGGCACCGTAACGGCATACATGGACAGGGACATGACGGTCTCCGGAATGGTTGGAACGGGACGGGAAAGCGGCGATTAGAGCTCAGCCGCGCGAAGCGTGCCCGGGCGCGCGCGGACAGCCCTAAAAGGCCGGCCCGAACGCCGGCCGGAGCGCCGACGGCTCGCCCGCCGACCCGGCTGGCGACCGC
>JASLEM010000057.1 GCA_030151165.1 Burkholderiaceae bacterium | reverse complement strand
GATCGCCAGGCACAGCTCGCGCGCGCCGTCGACGAAGCGCGGGCCGCTGCGTGCGAGCAGGTCGCCCTCGACGCTGCCGAACGCGTGCCGGCGCGTCGCGCTCACCTGCGCGAACTCGGCCCAGCGGCCCGGCTTCGCCGGCTCGCTGGGCGAGCTTCGCGCAGGTCAGCGCGACGAAGCACGCCGAGTTCGCCCGCATCGACGGCGACCTGATCGCGCGCAGCGGCCCGCGCTTCGTCGACGGCGCGCGCGAGCTGTGCGAGGCGATCGACCGCGCGCGCAACGGGCAGCCGCAGCCGACCGGGATGGCGTCGGGCGCGCCTGCCGGCCACTGACTGGCGCGCGGCACCGCGGCGAGGCTGCGCGACAGCGCCGAATTGTCGGGATCGGCAGGCCTTATTCGGCGCTTACACAAAGCTGCAGTTTTTAACAATCAGCTCATGTTTCGGCGACCCCGAGCCGAAAACCAAGCCATGAGCAACGCCCTCCTCCAACGCCTTCTTCGCAAGCCCGCCGCTCCCACGACGCTGCGCATGAATGTCTGCCCGCCGGACATCTGCCCCGCCCGCGCGACGCTGTGGCAATCGACGCTGCGCTGGCTGGTGGGCAACAACGTCGACGCCGTGCCGGCGCTGCGCACGCCGCTCGAGCGCGCGCGCAGCGAGTTCGTCTCGGCGCTGAACGGCCTGCTCGAGACCGACGACAACGACCTGCTGCGCCGCGCCCAGCACGCGCGCTCGCTGCGCGAGCTGTGGCACCTGCGCTCGGAGCTCTACACGATGATCGCGCGCCGCGTCAGCCAGGCCGAAGCCGACCTGCGCCTCGCGCGCGTCAACCAGTATTTCCCGACGCGCGCGCAGCGCACGGGCAACCCCGCCACGGAACCCGCCGATGTCCGCTAAGCACCGCATCGACCTGCTCGGCCTGGCCGAACTGGACTCCACGCTGGTCGACGACGCCGATCCCGCCCCGGCGGCCGACCCCGGCCTGCCCGCCGATCGCGACGCGCGCATCGCCGCGCGCCGCGCCTTCGTCGACATGAAGCACCTGTTCGTCCGCGCGGTGGAGAACCTCGAGCACCGCAAGGGCGCCTGGCTGCGCGCGCAGGTGCGCGCCGCCGAGGATCCGCTCGACCTCTGGCTGCTGCGCGGCCCGCTGCTCGCGACGCTGCGCGAGGACGACGTCGCCACGCGCAAGCTGCGCGCCGAGCTCTACAAGTCGCTCGACCGGACCTTCCCGCAGACTTTCGGCGGCTTCGACGCACCGCTGGGCGCGACGCTGCACAACTGATCGACACACACCGCCGCGGAAATTCCTTGTCACGGAATTGCACGCGCCCGCCGAAATAGCGGCGACGCGTCCGGCACAATCGGCGCGTGAACATCATCATCCTCGACGACTACCAGGACGCGGTGCGCAAGCTGCCGTGCGCGGCCAAGCTCAGCGAACTCAACGCGAAGGTCTTCACGAACACCGTCAAGGGCATCGGGCAGCTGTCTATACGGCTGCGCGACGCCGAAGTGCTGGTGCTGATCCGCGAGCGCACGCGCTTCCCTCGCCAACTGCTCGAGAAGCTGCCCAAGCTGCGGCTGATCTCGCAGACCGGCCGCGTCGGCGACCACATCGACATCGAGGCCTGCACGCAGCAGGGCATCGCCGTGGCCGAGGGTGGCGGCGCGCCGTATGCGCCGGCCGAGCTCACGTGGGCGCTGATCATGGCGTCGATGCGCCGGCTGCCGCAGTACATCGCCAACCTGAAGCACGGCGCGTGGCAGCAGTCGGGGCTGAAGGCGGCGTCGATGCCGCCGAACTTCGGGGTCGGCATGGTGCTGCGCGGCAAGACGCTGGGCATCTGGGGCTACGGCCGCATCGGCAAGCTGGTGGCGGGCTACGGGCGCGCGTTCGGGATGGACGTCACGGTGTGGGGTTCGGAGGAATCGCGCGCCCGCGCCACGGCGGACGGCTACAAGGCGGTCGACTCGCGCGAGGCGCTGTTCGCCACCGCCGACGTGCTGAGCGTCCACCTGAAGCTCACCGACGCCACGCGCCACATGATCAAGCTGAGCGACCTGCTGCACATGAAGCCGACCGCGCTGTTCGTGAACACGTCGCGCGCCGAGCTGATCGAGGAGAACGCGCTCGTCGCCGCGCTGAACCGCGGGCGGCCCGGCATGGCGGCGGTCGACGTCTTCGAGAGCGAGCCCATCCTCGCCGGCCATCCGCTGCTGCGGCTCGAGAACGCCGTGTGCACGCCGCACATCGGCTACGTCGAGCAGGACAGCTACGAGATGTACTTCGGCGCCGCGTTCGACAACGTCGTCAACTTCATCAACGGCGCGCCGACGAACATCGTCAACCCGGACGCCTTGAAAGTGCTCCGCTGAGCCTGCGCGAGCGTCGGGCGCAATGACCGTGTGCCGCAGTCTTATATAAGACACATGACTTTCGCGCCGGCAGCATCGGGAGTACGCTTCGCGCGCAGCTCGCCGAACCCGTCATGTCGCCGCCCGAACCCACGCCCGAAGTCCTGAAAGTCGCGTCGCCCGACGAGTCCCCGAGCGTGATGCCGGGCGTGCCGTCGGTCGACGAAGCCAGCCCGCATTCCGTCCTCGACGACCGGTCGCCCCGGTCGCCCGCATCGCCGGGCGAGATGTTCCGCGTCTTCAACCGCCTCGCGCTCCAGGGCTTCGGCGGCGTGCTGCCGATCGCGCAGCGCGAGCTCGTCGAGCGCGAACGCTGGCTGACGCGCGAGCAGTTCGTGGAGCTGCTGTCGGTCGCGCAGGTGCTGCCCGGCCCCAATGTCGTCAACCTCGCGCTGATGTTCGGCGACCGCGCGTTTGGCTGGCGCGGCGGCCTCGCGGCGCTGGCGGGGATGATCTCCGCGCCGCTGGGCCTCGTGCTCGTGCTCACGGTGGTCTACACGCACTTCGCGCAGCACCCGACGGTCGCTGGCGCGCTGCGCGGCATGGGCGCGGTCGCCGCAGGCCTCGTGTTCTCGACCGGCGTGAAGCTGGTGCCGGCGCTGCGCCGCAACGCGCTCGGCATGGGCCCGGCGATCGCCTTCGCCGCCCTCACCTTCGCGGCCATCGCGCTCGTGCGCGTGCCGCTGTTCTGGGTGCTCGCGGCGTTCGGCGCCGTCTCTTGCGCGCTGGCCTGGAAGAAGCTCGCCCGATGACCGCTCCCGTCCTCCAGGCCGGCGACTGGTGGGGCCTGTTCGCGCAGTTCCTGCTGATGTCGCTGCTGTCGATCGGCGGCGCGATCGGCACGGCGCCCGAGATGCACCGCTACCTCGTCGAGCAGCATCACTGGATGACCAACGAGCAGTTCAGCGCCTCGGTGGCCATCGCGCAGGCCGCGCCCGGCCCGAATCTGCTGTTCGTCGCGGTGCTCGGATGGGGCGTCGCCGGCTTCCTGGGCATGTGCGTGACGATGCTGGGCATCCTGCTGCCCTCCACCACGCTGACCTTCTTCGCCGCGCGCTGGGGCGAGGCGCGGCGGGCGACGCGCGGCGTGCAGGCGTTCGTCAACGGCATGGCGCCGTTGACGGTGGGCCTCGTGCTGTCCTCGGGCTGGATTTTGGGCATGCCGGCGCGCCACGACCTCGTGCTGCTCGCGACGATCGCCGTCACCGTCGTGCTGTGCGTGCGCACGAAGATCAGCCCGCTGTGGCTGATCGCCGCCGGCGGCCTCGTCGGCGCGTTCCTGGGCTGACGCCGGCGCTCGTCGCTCGCTCGCCCCGCTGACACGGACGCTCAGCCCGCCTTGGCGCGGCGGACAGGGCGGCGTCAGCCTTCCCGTGAATCTTTCGCCGGCATTCGTGTCCGACGAGGGGGCGTGTCTGCGTGAATGTTCCCGTCAGCTCAGGTAGGCGAGCCGACAGGTTGGCATCGGGTTCGAACGTTAAACTATGTTAAGAAACATAGCAGAACCGATATATATGCCTTCAGCCTCCGCCCCGCTGACCATCGTCCACGCCGTATTTTCGTCGCGCCTCGCGGGGGGCGAGCGCCACTGCATCGATCTCGCCCAGGCCCAGGCGGAACAAGGTCACGATGTGCACATCGTCGGGCCGCGCGTGTCCCGGATCGCCGACGCCGTCGGCCCCACCGTGCGATACCACGGGCTGGCGCTGCCGGTCGCGCGCGGTGCGCGCTTTCGCCTGCTGGCGCGCCGCCTGCGCGCGGACATCTGCCACGGCCACCTCGGGCCGGCCTGCAAGGCGGTCGCGACAGTCACCGACACCGTCCGCATCGGCACGCTCCACGTCGGCTACAAGCGCCACCACCATGCGCGGATGGACGGCCTGATCTGCGTCAACGCAGCGCAGGCGCAGCGGCTCGGCGACTATGCCGGCGCGGCCTGCACCATCTACAACTGGGCGCCGCGCGTCGTCGCGTCGCCGGCCAGCGACCTGCGGGCCGAGCTGGGGCTCGATCCACGCCAGTTGCTCGTCGGCTCGGTCGGCCGGCTGAACGCCGCCAAGGGCATGGACGTGCTGGTCGCCGCGTTCCGCGCCAGCGCCCCGCGCGACGCCGTGCTCGCGATCCTCGGCGAGGGCAAGGAGATGGCGCGGCTGCAGGCGCTGGCCGACGGCGACCCGCGGATCCGGCTGCTCGGCTTCCGGCGCGACGTCGACGCCGCGCTCGGCGCCATGGACCTGTTCGTCTCGCCGTCGCGCGAGGAAGCCTTCCCGCTCGCCGTGCTGGAGGCCTTGCGCGCCGGCCTGCCGATCGTGTCGACGGCGACCCAGGGGCCGCTCGAGATGCTGGCCGGCACGCCGGCGCGGATCGTGCCGATCGACGACGTCGAGGCGATGGGCGCCGCGCTCCGCGACGGCCTCGATGGCCTGCGCGCCACGCCGCACGACGAGCGCGAGCCGATCGCCTACGACCTGTCGGCCTACGACCGCGACACCGCCGTGCGGCGCGCGGTCGCCTTCTATCGCCAGGCCCTGGCCCGCAGCGCGGGCGAGGTCACGACGACGCACCAGGCGCACATGACCATCGGGCATGTTTAGGCGGCCGCGGAGCGATTTCTGGGCCGTCGGCATCGTGCCGATGGCGATCCGGCAGGTCGACGCCGCTTCGTTGGCCGCGTCGCGGGACCGCGTCGTCTGGCTGCCGCCGGCGCCGCCGTGGCACTACCGCGCCGATCCGTTCGGGCTCGTGCGCGGCGACGCGCTGCACGTCTTCGTCGAGGCCTACGACTACCGCACGAAGCACGCCGTGATCGAGCGCCACGAGCTCGGGCTCGCGGATTCGCGCTGGCGCGCGAGCCGCGTCGTGCTGGCGCGGCCGTTCCACCTGTCCTATCCGAACGTGTTCGAGCACGCGGGCGAGACCTTCATGGTGCCCGAGAGCGCGCAGGCCGGCGAGATCGCGTTGTACCGCGCGACGGACGGCCTGGACACCTGGCAGCGCGAATGCGCCCTGCTCGCCGGCGTGCCGGGCGCCGACGCGTCGCTGATCGAGCACGACGGCCGCTGGTGGATGTTCCACGCGATCGTCGGCCCGGGTGCGCGCGACCAGCGCGAGCTCCACGTCGCGCACGCGAGCGCGCTGACCGGCCCGTGGCACCCGGTCGCCGGCAATCCCGTGCGCGTCGACCGCAGCGGCGCGCGCCCCGCCGGCAAGCCCTTCGTCGACGCGTCGGGCCGCGTCGTGCTGCCGGTGCAGGACAGCGCGGGCGGCTACGGCAGCGCCCTGCGGCTGCTGCGCTTCGACGAGCTGCAGCCCGACCGCGTGCGCTGCACCGACACCAGCGTGCGCCTCACCGGCGACCTGGTGTCCAGCGATCACACCGAAGGCTTCCATACGCTGTCGGCGTGCGGCGAGTTCACGTTGTTCGACGTCAAGCGCATCGATCGATCACGGACGCGGCAATGGCTCGACCTGCGGCGCCGCGCGCGGCGGCTGCTGGCCCGCGTGGCCTGATCAGGCGGCAGACTTGAGGCGCTGGCGCAGCGCCTCGAACAGGCAGACGCCCGCGGCCACCGACACGTTGAGGCTCTCGACCGCGCCCGCCATCGGGATGCGCACGAGCTCGTCGCAGGTCTTGCGCGTCAGCTGGCGCATGCCGTCCCCCTCGCTGCCGAGGACGAACGCGACCGGGCCGCTCAGGTCGATGTCGTAGAGCGTGTGCTCGGCATCGTCGCTGGTGCCGATGATGCGGATCTCGTGATCCTTCAGCTCGTTGAGCGTGCGCGCGAGGTTGGTGACCATGATGTAGGGCACGGTCTCGGCCGCGCCGCTGGCGACCTTCGCGACGGTGGCGTTGACGCCCACCGCGTGATCCTTGGGCGCGACCACGGCGTGCGCGCCGGCGCCGTCCGCCACGCGCAGGCAGGCGCCGAGGTTGTGCGGGTCGGTGACGCCGTCGAGGACCAGCAGCAGCGGCGGGCCCTCGACGTTCTCGACCACCTCGTCGAGCGAGTGCGGCATCTGCACCGCCTCGACGCGCGCGACCACGCCCTGGTGGCGCGTCGTGCCGGCGAGCTTGTCGAGGCGCTCGCCGTCGGTCTCGACGATCTTGATGCCGGCGTCGCGCGCGCGATCGGCGAACGAGCGCATGCGCGCGTCGCGCCGGTTGGACTCGACGTGCAGCTCGATGATGGACTTCGGAGCCGTCTTCATGCGCACGGTGATGGCATGGAAGCCGAAGAGGACGCGGGGACTGCTCATGGGAAGACCATTCTGGAAAGAAGCAGCGAGCCTATCAGGATCGGCTGGTGCAGCATGTAGAAACTGAGCGACCAGCGACCGAGCACGGCCAGCGGTCGCACGAGGGAAGGCACCGGGCCCGTCATCAGCGCGCGGCCGTGCACGAGCAGCAGGCTCGCGACGAGGTAGCCGGCCAGCATCATGCCGAGCCACGGGAACACGGGCACGTAGTCCTCCGTGTACGGCAGCTGCGTGACGAGGCCCAGCCAGTTGGTGAGGCGGGTGTCGAAGAACGCGCTCTGCACGACGTCGTGCAGCGTCCACGCGCCCGCGGCGACGAGCGCCACCGCGGCGAACGCGACGGGCGCGCGCGCGAGACGCGCGGGCGGCAGCCACGTGCCGAGCGCGCGCAGCACGAGCAGCATCACGGCGATGCCGTGCAGCACGCCGAAGCTGATCCAGCTCTCGGGGAACATCGGGATCGTCGCCGCGGACACCAGCACCGCGCACCCGGCGACCTGCGCCCAGCGGCGCCAGAAGCGCCGCCACGTCTGGCCGGCGTCGACCGCCACCGCCTGGCTCGCGCCCGCGCCGAGCAGGAACAGCGAGACGATGCAGGCGCGCTGCGTCGTCCAGAACGGGTCGCCGAGGAAGTTCTGCGCCGGCCGCAGGAACCCGTTCATGTTCAGGTCGAACGAGCAATGGAAGCACGCCATCCAGACGATGGCGATGCCGCGCCAGGCGTCGAGGCGGTCGAAGCGATCGGCGCGCGACGGCGCGGCGGCGTCGGCGCGCGTCGCGGCGGCGCCGGCGGGCGCGGTCAGGGGAGTCGAGGCGGTCACCTGGGGACCATACCTCAATGCCCGCGCCGATCTGTCGCTAACATCGCGCCCCATGCCTCACCGTTCCGACGATCCCGCTTCCACCACGCCGCCAACGTCCGCCGTCCCTGCCGACACGACCGCGACGCACCGCAGCCCCGCCGAGCAGGCGCGCTTCGTCGCGCTGCTGACCGACATGTTCGAGCAGCGCATCCGCTTCAACGAGGTGCTGGGCCTGCGCGTCGAGTCGATCGCGATGCCCACCCCGTTGCTGCGCTTCGACATGCGCCCCGAACTCGTCGGGCACTTCCTCTACGGCCGGCTGCACGGCGGCGTGATCAGCGCCGCGCTCGACGCCACCGGCGGCCTCGCGCTGATGGCGGCCATCGCCGAGAAGCACCCGGCCGACACCGCCGAGCAGGTGCTGCAGCGCTTCGCGCGCATGGGCACGATCGACCTGCGCATCGACTTCCTGCGCCAGGGCGTCGGCCGGCACTTCGTCGCGAGCGCCGAGGTGACGCGGCTCGGCGGGCGCGTCGGCTCGGTGCAGATGCGGCTCGTCAACGACAGCGGCGAGCTGATCGCCACGGGCGCGGCGGCCTACATGGTGTCCTGAAGGATCACCGCGGGCGTCGGCTCGGCCGGCGGCTTGTCGCGCGACAGCAGCACCACCATCAGCAGCACCCAGAACGTCGCCACGAGGTTGGACACCGGCTGCTGCAGCGCCGTCGGCAGCAGGTAGACCACGATGACGGCCGGCAGCCACACCATCGCGTTGCCGAGCATCGCGGAGGGCAGGCGCAACGCGAGGAAATCGCGGTCGAGCTGCGCGCGCAGGCGCCGCAGCGAGAAGCCGGCGTCCTTCCACGCGTAGGCCAGCGCGATCTCCGGCACGGCCCACAGCGGGCTGTAGACGAACTGGTCGACGGCCGTCTTCGCCAGCACCGCGCGCCAGGAGGCGGCCTCGCCAAACCACTGCGCCTGCAGGTGGTAGAACGCGTCGATCTCGATGCCGCGCCAGCCCCAGAAGCCCATCGCGAAGACCAGCTCGGCCACGACCGGGCCTCGCGCGCCGCGGCCCTGGCCGGTCGCATGCATCACCAGGCGCGGCAGCAGGCCCGCGAACAGCGCGCCCGTCAGGAACGAGTAGCCGAGGCCCCACGCCAGCTTCAACGCCATCAGCCGGTCGAGCGCCTCGTGCGCCGCCGGCCAGAACGCCCAGCCGAGCAGCAACGCTGCCGCCACGCCCAACATCAGCAGCGCGGGACGGGCGTTGTCGCGCGCGGCGGCGCGGACGCGGTCGACGAGGACGGATCGAAGCGAGGACGGCACGGTCGGGAAGTCTAGGCCGGGTTCGTGTCGGCGGCATGGCCCCAGGTGCAGAAAACGCGCGCTCCTGCGATAATTCGCCATTCCGCGCAGGCCTCCCGAACGAGGCCACCTCCCTACTTCCAGCGAGCCACGGGCGCCAGCGCCCGGCCCGCCACGGCGCCCGGCACGCGACCCCGCGGCCCCGCCGTTCTCCCCGCGAGCGACCGACCGCCTGCCCAGGCGCCCTCGACGCGACTCGCATCGTCGTCCGCCCGCCCGCACCTCGCCCGCCGCCATGCATTCGTCCCCCTTCACTTTCGCCTCCGCGGCACCCGCGCACACGACCGAGATCGAGCTGCTCGCGCCGGCGAAGAACGCCGACATCGGCATCGAGGCCGTCAACCACGGCGCGGACGCGATCTACATCGGCGGCCCGGCCTTCGGCGCGCGCGCGTCGGCGGGCAACGACCTGCGCGACATCGAGCGCCTCACGCGCCACGCGCATCGCTTCGGCGCCAAGGTGTTCATCACGCTCAACACGATCCTGCGCGACGACGAGCTCGAGGACGCGCGCAAGATGGCGTGGCAGGTGCACGAGGCCGGCGCCGACGCGCTGATCGTGCAGGACATGGGCCTGCTGATGCTCGACCTGCCGCCGATCCAGCTGCACGCCAGCACGCAGACCGACATCCGCACGCCCGAGAAGGCGAAGTTCCTGCAGGACGTCGGCTTCTCGCAGATGGTGCTCGCGCGCGAGCTCGACCTGCGCCAGATCCGCGCCGTCGCGGCCGCCGCGCCCAACGCGACGCTCGAATTCTTCATCCACGGCGCGCTGTGCGTCGCCTACAGCGGCCAGTGCTACCTCAGCCACGCGCACACCGGCCGCAGCGCCAACCGCGGCGACTGCTCGCAGCCCTGCCGCCTGCCCTACACCGTCACCGACGCCAAGGGCGGCATCGTGGCGCACGACAGCCACGTGCTGTCGATGAGGGACAACAACCAGTCCGCCAACCTCGACACGCTGGTCGACGCCGGCATCCGCAGCTTCAAGATCGAGGGTCGCTACAAGGACATGGGGTATGTGAAGAACATCACCGCCCACTACCGCCGCCAGATCGACGAGATGCTGGAGCGCCGGCCCGAGCTGCAGGCGTCGTCGGCCGGCAAGGCCACGTTCAACTTCACGCCCGACCCCGACCGCAACTTCAACCGCGAGTCGACCGACTACTTCGTCAACGGCCGCCAGATGGACATCGGCGCGTTCGACACGCCCAAGCACGCCGGCCTGCACCTCGGCTACGTGACCAAGGTCGCGGCGGATCACTTCGAGGTCGAGCTCGACGACGCCGACACCGTGCTGAACAACAGCGACGGCCTGACCTACCTCGACCTGCAGAAGGAACTGGTCGGCCTGCAGGCGAATGTCGTGACGAAGCTCGCTTCACGTGACAACCCGTCGGCGAACCGCTGGCGCGTCGAGCCCAACCAGCCGATCACCGAGCTGAAGGACCTGCGCTCGAAGCCGCAGCTGCATCGCAATCGCGACATGCAGTGGGACCGGATGCTCGAGCGCAAGTCGGCCGAGCGCACGATCGGCGCGTGGATGACGCTGGCCGATGCGCCGGGCGGACTGCGCCTCGACGTCACCGACGAACGCGGCTTCGCGGCCTCGGCGAGCATCGAGCTGGCGCTGCAGCCGTCACGCGACGTCGAGCGCGGCCTCGCGACGCTGCGCGAGCACCTGTCGAAGGTCGGCGGCACGATCTTCTCGCTGCGCGAGCTGACGATCGCGACGTCGCAGCCCTGGTTCGTGCCGGCCAGCAAGCTCAACGCGCTGCGCCGCGACGCGCTCGAGCGCCTGGAGGCCACGCGCCTGGCCGACCGCGAGATCCTGCGACGCGCCACGCCGGTCGAGCCGCCCGCGGTCTATCCGGACGACTCGCTGAGCTACCTCGCCAACGTCTACAACCAGCCCGCGCACGACTTCTACGCGAAGCACGGCGTGAAGGTCATCGAGGCCGCGTACGAGAGCCACGAGGAGCTCGGCGAGGTCAGCCTGATGATCACCAAGCACTGCGTGCGCTGGTCGATGTCGCTGTGCCCGAAGCAGGCCAAGGGCGTCACCGGCGTCCAGGGCACCGTGCGCGCCGAGCCGCTGGTGCTGCAGAATGGCAGCGAGAAGCTGACGCTGAAGTTCGACTGCAAGCCGTGCGAGATGCACGTCGTCGGCAAGATCAAGAAGCACGTGATCAACGAGGCGATGGCCGTGCCGATGACGTTCTTCAAGACGCGGCCGGCCGCGACTCGCGCCGGCCACTGACGCTCAGCCGGGCAACGACGGCGCCTCGCCGTCGGCCGGCGCCCGGGTGACGACGGCAGCCTCACCGCGCGACGGCGGCCTGGTCGCGACGACCAGCACGTGCCCTGGCGCGACCGGCTCGCGCTGCGCCTGGCGCACGGTCATCTTCGCGACTTCGCGGCGGCGCCCGACGGGCTTCGGATGGCTCGGGAACAGCATGCAGCGCAACTGGCGCCGCGCGCGATCGATTCAAGCCCGGGGCAAACCCGCAGCGCCGCTCAACCGCCGAACCACCCACCGGGCGAGTCGTCGCGCCGATCGTCGTCGGCGGCGGCCAGTAGCCGCGCGCCCACGAGCACCCGGCATCGGATGATCGACATCGCCACTTCGGCGCCTCCCGGAGGTGTCCGCTTCGACCGGCGGTTCGGTGCGATTCCAGCGAGTCGGCGCAGCGCCGGCCTCAGCCCGCCGCGCGCCGCCGCGCCTTGCCGGCGGCCGGGCTCGCGCGCAGGGGCTGCGTCGCCATGCCCTGCGACAACGCGGTCGCGTCGATGCACTCGCCCGCGACCCAGCCGTCGCGCAGCGTCTCGCGCAAGGCGAGCAGGTCCTTGCGCTGCTTGCGCAGCGTCGACATCAGCTCGTCGATCTCGCGCAGCCGCAGGTCGAGCGTGCGCTGCACCTGCTCGCCGTCGACGTGATCCCGCTCGTCGAAGACGCGCCGCATGATCTCGAGCGAGAAGCCGAGCGACTGCGCGATGCGGATCAGGTGCAGCCGCTGCACGTCGCCCTCGCCGTAGTGGCGATAGCCGTTGAGGCCGCGCTCGGCCGCGGGCAGCAGGCCGCTGCGTTCGTAGAACCGGATGGCCGAGGTCGCCACGCCGGTCTGGCTCGCGAGTTCGCCGATCTTCATGAGGCTTGACCTTGAACTTGACTTCAAGATTACGATTCTGGCATTACTCGGACGGCCCGCGTGCGGCGACTCGCGTCAGCCGGGCAGTTTTCAACGAACAAGCCATGCAAAGAGAGATTCGAGATGAGCGGTGAACTGGTTCTGGTGACGGGCGGCTCCGGCTTCGTGGCGGGGCATTGCATCCGCCAGTTGCTCGATGCGGGCTACCGCGTGCGCACCACCGTGCGCTCGCTGGCGCGCGAGCCGCAGGTGCGCGCGACGCTGAAGTCCGCGGGCGCCGACCCCGGCGCAGCGCTGGGCTTCGCGGCCGCCGACCTCACCTCCGACGCCGGCTGGCCTGAGGCCGTGGCCGGCTGCGACTACGTGCTGCACGTCGCCTCGCCCTTCCCGCTCGCCGTGCCCAAGGACGAGAACGAGCTGATCGTCCCCGCGCGCGAAGGCGCGCTGCGCGTGCTGCGCGCGGCGCGCGGCGCGGGCGTGAAGCGCGTGGTGCTGACGTCGTCGTTCGCGGCCGTCGGCTACGGCACCACGATGAAGGGTGCCGCGTTCACCGAGTCCGACTGGACGGACGTGGCCGGCCCGGGCGTCTCGCCCTATGTGAAGTCGAAGACGCTCGCCGAGCGCGCGGCCTGGGACTTCATGGCGCGCGAAGGCGGCGACATGGAGCTGGCCGTCGTCAACCCGGTCGGCATCTTCGGCCCGGTGCTGGGCAGCGATTTCGCGACGTCCATCGAGATCGTCAAGCGCATGATGGACGGCGCCCTGCCCGGCCTGCCGAACCTGGTCTTCGGCGTGGTCGACGTGCGCGACGTCGCCGATCTCCACCTGCGCGCGATGACCCACCCCGAGGCCGCCGGCGAACGCTTCCTCGCGGTCGCGGGCGACTTCGTTTCGCTGCAGACGATCGCCCGCACGCTCAAGAGCCGGCTGGGCGATGCCGCCCGCCGCGTGCCCACGCGCGCGCTGCCGGACTGGCTGCTGCGCATCGTCGCGCTGTTCGATTCCTCGGTCGGCCAGATCGTGCCCGAGCTCGGCAAGGTGAAGAATGCGACCAGCGACAAGGCGCGCCGCGTGCTCGGCTGGGCGCCGCGCTCGAACGACGAGGCGATCGTCGCGACCGCCGAGAGCCTGATGCGCAACGGCCTGCTGAAGGGCCGCTGAAGCGGTGCGTCGGGGCGGCGCGACGCCCGGGCATTGCCGGTGCTCGTCGCGTTGCGGCCCGGGCGGTCCTGTGCAAGCATGCGGGTCCGAGGCCGGTCGCGCCTCCAGGAAGGAATGCGAATGCTCCACGAGAATGACGCCGCCGGCAGGCGCCGACTGCTCAAGCTGGCCATGGCCTTGGCGGTCGTCGGCCTGCTGCACGGATGCGGCGGTGGCGGCAATGGCGGCGGCGCGGTGCCCGGCGGCGGCTTCACGAGCGCGATCGCGCCGGCCATCAGCGTGCAGCCGGCCAACCAGAGCGTCATCGCCGGCGCCTCGTGCGTAATACTTGTTGTGGTTGGTCTTGATGTCGGTGACCTGCAGCACCGC
>JASLEM010000034.1 GCA_030151165.1 Burkholderiaceae bacterium | reverse complement strand
GGCGTCGGCTACGACTTCTCGCGCATCCGACCGCAGGGCGCGTGGGTCGGCTCGACGCGCAGCCGCGCCTCGGGCCCGGTCAGCTACATGCGCGTGTTCGACCGCAGCTGCGAGACGGTCGAGTCCGCCGGCAGCCGGCGCGGCGCGCAGATGGCCGTGCTGCGCTGCGACCATCCGGACATCGAGACCTTCATCCACGCCAAGGACACCGGCGACCTCACCAACTTCAACATCTCGGTGGGCGTGACCGACGCGTTCATGCAGGCGGTCGACGACGACGCGGCCTTCGACCTCGTCCACCGCGCGATGCCGAGCGCCGAGCAGGTCGAGGCCGGCGCGCGCCAGCGCGAGGACGGCCTGTGGGTCTACCGCAGCCCGCGCGCCCGCGCGCTGTGGGAGCAGATCATGCGCTGCACCTACGACCACGCCGAGCCGGGCGTGCTGTTCCTCGACCGCATCAACCAGGACAACAACCTCAGCTACTGCGAGACGATCGCCGCGACGAACCCGTGCGTGACCGCCGACACCTGGGTGCACACCACCGCCGGCCCGCGCCAGGTCTCGCAGCTGATCGGCCAGCGCTTTCTGGCCCTGGTGGACGGCAAGGCCTACCGCACGACGTCGACCGGCTTCTTCGAGACCGGCACCAAGCCCGTCTTCAAGCTGCGCACGACCCAGGGCCACGCGCTGCGCCTGACCGCCGACCACCGCATCCTGCGCGCCGCCGCGCCGGACGGCAGCGCGGGCGCGCAATGGGTCGCGGCACGCGAGCTCGTGCCGGGCGACCGCGTCAAGCTGCACGACCACTGGGCGCTCGACTCCGCGCAGGACACGGCGTGCGCGACGCGCTGGGGCGACGTCGGCGACTTCGCCGAAGGCTACCTCGTCGGCCTGCTGATGGGCTCCGGGCTGTTCGAGGACGGGCGCGCGTCGATCTCGGTGCCCGCGCATCGCGTGCTGCAGGTGGCCAACGGGGTGTCGCTGACCACCGATCAACTGTGGCTGACGGCCGAGAGCGAAGGCGTCGAGACCCTGTCCGAGGCGATCCACGCGACCAAGTCGCTGATGCTCGCCGACGAGCGCCACGAGTGGCGGCTCGGCCCGCACGGCCGCGCCGAGTTCGGCGGTGCCGGCCTGTTCGCGCTGGCGTCGACGTGGGGCGTGTCCGCGAACCAGCGTGGCGTGACGAGCGCGATGGAGACGGCGTCGTCGTCGTTCTACTGCGGCCTGATGCGCGCGCTGTTCAACCAGCGCGGTACCGTGCGCGGCGCCGCCGATGAAGACGCCGGCGTCTTCATCGCGCACCGCAGCGCCGACACGCTGCGCCCGCTGCAGCGCATGCTGGGCCGCATGGGCATCAACAGCGCGATCGGCCCGGCCGCCGCGGCGTTCGAGCCGACGCTGGTGTGGGATCGCGACGCGCCCGAGCCGCACGTGCACGCCGCGGGCTTCGAACTCGGCATCCGCGGGCTCAACGCGGGGCGATTCAGCGGCGAGGTCGGCTTCGGCGATCCGGCGCTGCAGCGGCAGCTCGACGAGGTCGTGGCGCACGAGGCCGGCCAGGCGAAGGACGCCAAGGACGATTTCGTCGTCATCGTCGATTCCCTGGTGCCCGACGGCCGGGAGAAGGTCTACGACGTCACCGTCGAGGACGTCCACGCGTTCGATGCCAACGGCCTGATGGCGCACAACTGCGGCGAGCAGCCGCTGCCGCCGTACGGCTGCTGCTGCCTCGGCTCGATCGACCTGACGCATTTCGTGCGCGATCCGTTCGAGGCGAACGCGCGTTTCGACGTCGACGCGTTCGCCGCGGTCGCGAAGGTCGCCACGCGCATGCTGGACAACGTCCTCGACATCACCGTCTGGCCGCTGCCCGCGCAGAACGACGAGGCGAACGCGAAGCGGCGCGTCGGCCTCGGCTTCACCGGGCTCGGCGACACGCTCGTGATGCTCAACCTGCGCTACGACACCCCCGCCGCGCGCGACGAGGCGCAGCGCATCTCGCAGGCCTTGCGCGACGCGGCCTACGACGCCTCGGCCGACCTCGCCGTCGAACGCGGCGCGTTCCCGCTGTTCAACGCCGACCTGTATCTTTCGCGCGGCACCTTCGCGTCGCGCCTGCCGCCCGCGCTGAAGGACAAGGTGCGCGCGCAAGGGCTGCGCAACTCGCACCTGCTGTCGATCGCGCCGACCGGCACCATCAGCCTCGCGTTCGCCGACAACGCGAGCAACGGCATCGAGCCGCCGTTCTCGTGGTCGTACACGCGCAAGAAGCGCATGCCGGACGGCAGCGCGAAAGAGTACGCGGTCGAGGATCACGCGTGGCGCCTGTATCGTCACCTGAAGGGCGCCGACGCACCGCTGACCGACGCGTTCGTCACCGCGCTCGAGATGAGCGCCGAGAGCCACGCGGCGATGGTCGCGACCGTCGCGCCGTTCGTCGACACCTCGATCAGCAAGACGGTCAACGTGCCGGCCGACTATCCGTTCGGCGACTTCGAGGGGCTCTACCGCTTCGCGTGGAAGTCCGGCCTGAAAGGCCTGGCGACGTATCGACCGAACGCCGTGCTCGGCTCGGTGCTGAGCGTGGCGCCCACGCCCGCCGAGCCCTTGCCGAACGCCGCGACCAGCGAGACGCCTCAGCCGCTAACGTCGATTTCCGTCGGAAAATCCGCGGCGATCGACCTCGGCACCAACCTCGCCGACCAGCGCCTCACGCTCGACCGCCCGCAGGCGGCGGTGATGAGCTCGCTGCGCTGGCCCGGCCGGCCCGAGATGAACGGCGGCAACCCGGCGTGGACGTACATGATCCGCCACCCGCACGGCGAGTTCGCGCTGTTCGTCGGCGAGATGCCCGCCGAGGCGGGCCCCGGCTTCGGGCTGTTCGCGCAGAACGTGCCGTTCGAGGTGTGGGTCAACGGCGCCGAGCAGCCGCGCGGCCTGGGCGCGCTCGCGAAGACGCTGTCGATGGACATGCGCGTCAACGACCCCGCCTGGCTCAAGCTCAAGCTCGACGTCCTCGCCACCGTCTCCGAGGAGCGCGCGTTCGAGATGCCGTTCCCGCCGCGCGGCGAGCAGCGCCTGTTCCCGGGCGTCGTCGCCGCGACGGCCGCGGTGATCCGCTGGCGCTGCGAGCAGCTGGGCGCGCTCGCCGATGGCGGCCCGACGCCGATGCTGGACGCGATGTTCAGCCGCGACGAGCCGCGCACCGGCACGGCCGGCACGCTGGCCTGGGCGGTCGACGTCGACAACCCGGCCACCGGCGAGACCTTCACGCTGACGATGAAGGAAGTGACGCTGCGCTCGGCCGCTGCCGCGAGCGCGCCCGAGGGCGCCGCGCCCACGCTCGTCACGCGCCCGTGCGCGGTGGGCTTTTCCGGCAACTACCCGCGGGCGCTGGACGGCCTCGCGCGCCTGCTGTCGCTGGACATGCGCGTGATCGACCCCGCGTGGATCGGCATGAAGCTGCGCAAGCTGCTCAACGTCGGCGAGCCGCTGGGCCACTTCATGGCGCCGGTGCCCGGCCACAA
>JASLEM010000023.1 GCA_030151165.1 Burkholderiaceae bacterium | reverse complement strand
CCGATGTAGCCGCTGCGCGCGCCGCGCTGGCGCGTCTGCTCGGACACCACGCGCTGCATGCGCCGCGTCGAGAAGAAGGCGTAGGAATCGCTGTTGGCGTCGTCGTAGCGCGCGTACAGCGGCTTGAACTCGCGCACCTGCTGTACGCCGGACTTGTCGATGCCCTTGACCGACAGGCGCCCCCCCCCCACCTAGTCGATCGGCCGCGCGCGGTCGCTGACGACATGGAACTCGTGGTCGCGGTGGTTGACCTCGACCCGGTCGGCGCGCTTCTGGAACAGGTTGATCGCCGGCGTGCAGTGCAGCGCGAAGTTCGTCTGGTCGAGCGACTTCTCCAGCGTGACGTCGCTGCGGTCGGTGATGAACAGCAGCTCGAACTCGGAGGTCTTGATCCGCGACAGCGCCTCGCGCAGCCCCTTGATGCGCGCGAACAGGTAGCGCGCCGGGAAGGCCGCGTATTCCTTGAGCAGGCGGTAGCCCGCCAGCGAGCGATCCTGCACCGGCAGCAGCGCCTCGTCGTCCTCGAAGCCGCCCGGCTGCAGCGCATCCGCCCCGAGCACGCCGGCCAGCGCGTGGCGCCGCAGCGGCTCGACGACGGCGATCGCCTGGCAGCGCGCGAACAGCTGCTCGTAGACGCGGTGCGCGATACCGTCGTCGCCCGCGAGGTGCAGCACGAGCTCGTCGAGCTCGACCTGGCTGGCCGTGAGCGACGCGCCGACCTTGAAGCGCAGGCGCAGGCACGCATGCGGCGACGCGACGCCCGCGAGCGCCAGCGGAGGCACGTCGGTGACATGCGACTGGAAGCGCGCCTGTGCGATCCGCAACGGCCACAGCCGCACCGCCTGGCCGATCGTGAAGCGGCACGCCGTGCGCTCGCCCGGCTGCAGCCGCGAACTCATCGCGCTGCCGCGCGGCACCACGGGCCCGACCGCCAGCGCCGGGTCGTCGAGATCGGGCTCGAACTGCGCGATCAGCATCGACGGCGTCGGCGCCAGGTAGCCCGGGTAGACGAGCTCGAGCAGGTACTGCGTGAATCGCGCGTACTCGGAGTCCTGCTGGAAATGCACGCGCGCCGCGAGGAAGGCGAAGCCTTCGAGCAGGCGCTCGACATACGGATCGACGCATTCGCCCCCGGCCGACGTGGTGTCGAGCGCGAGGCGGGCCGCGACCTTCGGATGTTCGCGCGCGAACTCCGACGCGGCATCGCGGATGTGCAGCAGTTCCTGACGGTAGTAGCCGAGGAGTCGGGGATCCATCGTGGCTCAGCGGTGCGGTGGTTCGAGGGCCGTCGTGCGGGCGGGCGGGCGGAGCGGACGTTCGCGCTCAGGCGCCCTTCGCTTCGACGACGTTGGTGAGGCCGCTCTCGAGGTCGATCTCGGTGCGCATGAAGATCTCGAGCGGGATCGGCTGCGACCAGAGCTGGCCTTCGATGCGAAAGCCCAGCACGTTGTGCGAATCGGCGGTCGTGCGCTCGGCACGCACCTTCAGCGTGTGGGCGATGATGCGCGGCTCGAAGCGCAGGATCACCTCGCGCAGCACGCGCGAGAGCTCGCCGAGGTCGTACTGCGAGGCCGGGCGTCCGGCCAGTGGCGGCAGGCCGTAGTTGATGACCGAGTTCGCGAGCAGGTCGTCCCCGCTGAAGTCCTCGCTGGACTGCGTCGCGTTGAACAGCCAGTTCAGGTCGCGCAGGACGTTGTCGCGCAGCTTCTGCAACGTGACGGAGCGGTTCTCGCGCGGCTCCGTCAGGCGGCCGGGGTCGTTGTCGACCAGCCGATCGAGCAGCGACGGATAGAGCCGGTCGCGCGAGAGCGCTTCAGCCATTGGCCGGCGTCGCGGTGTCGGTCGGCTCGGCGTCGGCGCCTTCCGGCTCGCCGCTCGTCTCGACGAGCTCGACATCGAAGGTCAGCACGCGCACGTCCAGCAGCGCGACCTCGGCCTGGTCGGTGGTCAGCATGCGCTGGCCCACGCCGTGCCAGGCGCCGCCGGGCTGTTCGCTCCAGTCCGTCGCGCGCGCGAGGCGCAGCGCGGGGTCGGCCGCCTTCTCGGAGCCCGGGTAGCGGGTCGGGATCAGCGCGACGTTCGCGGCGCCATTCTCGAGCGTCAGCGTCGCGGGCGTCCAGACGAAATCGCGGAGGTCGGCCGGCTTGTCGATCTCGACGCGCATCAGCCGCGAGACCGGCACCCAGTAGTACTTGCCGTTGATGATCGCCTCGATCACCGGCCCCAGGCGCGAATCGGCGTCGGCGAGCCAGGCGAACGGCGCACCGTCCAGTGTGCCGGCCGTCGCTGGCGCGGCCTCGAGCGCGCTGGCGCGCATCTGGGCGGCGGCGTCATGGTGGTCGTCGGCGTCGAGGCGCAGCGCCTCGAGCATGCCGGCGAGCCAGTCCTGCGGCGCGCCCAGCACCAGCGGGGAGCGCTTGCCGTCGAAGACATCGCGGCGCAGCACCTCGCAGCGCAGCGCCTCGCGGTAAGTCTCCACCATCGGCTTGGACGAGGGGTCGAGCTCCAGCAGCACGTCCAGCTGCGTCGCGGCCTTCATCCATTCGCCCTGCACGCAGTAGATCTGGAACAGGAAGATCCGCAGGTCGGAGCGCTGCGGCTGCTTCTGGATCATCCGACGGAGATCGTCGAAGTGCGCCAGCGGATCGGCGGAAGAAAACTGCATCGCGAGATCGATGGACGCCATGAGCACTCACCCCGGGGATAAACGGCAGGCGCCGGTCGAACGGACCGGCGCCTGATGGGATTCGAGTCCTCCGTGGCGCTCGTCGATCGGCGGCCTGGGCCGATCCGATCGGAAGCGCGCGGAGGACGACCGACCCGCGAGCGGATCGGTCGCAGCAAGCCTTACAGCTTGACGTTTTCCGTGATGTTCCAGCCCATCGACGGCGTGGCGCCGTTGCCGCCGGTCTTCAGCTGCTCGATGTAGTCGATCTTCACGGTGGAGAAGTTCAGCGTGACGTTTTCCGTCAGCCGGTCTTCGCCGCCCGAGCCGCCGGTCGACACCGAGGTGACGATCAGTTCGGTCAGCGTGATGGTCAGGTACTCGACCGGCGTTTCGCCCGCCTTGCGCACCACCAGCGTGGCCGTCGGATAGTGCTTGCCGTTGCACGCGGCCAGCATCAGGTCCGGGGTCGACTTGTCGATGTACTTGGTGAACGACAGATCCTGCACGTTGACCTTGCCGGCGCCGGCGCCGCCGCCGACATGCGCCGAACCGGAGTTCGACATGCCCCAACTCCAGGCCAGGACGTCGATCTCGCCCTTGTGCTTGCTGTCCGCCGACTCGCCCTTGAGGTCGCCGATCTTGATGAACATGTCCATTGTCATTTCGTACCCCTAGAAAAGATTAATCCCCGTCGTGGTGACCGGAATGCGCCCCTGGTGGGACTCAAGCCGCCTTCGCGGAAGGCAGCTTGGAAACCAGCCGCAAGGAGATGCTCATCCCCTCCAGCTGATAGTGAGGCTTGAGGAAGAATTTCGACGTGTAGTAGCCGGGGTTGCCCTCGACTTCCTCGACGATCACTTCCGCCGCGGCCAGCGGCTTCTGCGCCTGGATCATCTGCCCGGCGCTCTCCGGGTTGGAGACGACGTACTTGCCGATCCAGTCACTGAGGTAACGCTGCATCGACGAGGCGCTCGCGAACGAGCCGACCTTGTCGCGCACCATGCACTTGAGGTAATGCGCGAAGCGCGAGGAAGCGAACAGGTACGGCAGGCGCGCGGCCAGGTTGGCGTTGGCGCTCGCGTCCGGGTCGTCGTACTCCGACGGCTTCTGCAGCGACTGGGCGCCGATGAAGGCCGCGAAATCGCTGTTCTTGCGGTGCACCAGCGGCATGAAGCCGTTCTTCGCGAGTTCGGCCTCGCGGCGATCGGAGATCGCGATCTCGGTCGGGCACTTCATGTCCACGCCGCCGTCGTCGGTCGGGAACGAGTGCACAGGCAGGTTGGGCACCGAGCCGCCGGATTCGACGCCGCGGATCGTGGTGCACCAGCCGTACAGCTTGAACGCACGCGTGATGTTGGTGGCCATCGCGTAGGCGGAGTTCGCCCAGACGTAGCGGTTGTGGTCGGCGCCTTCGACTTCTTCCTCGAAGTCGAACGCATCGATCGGGTTGGTCTTCGCGCCGTAGGGCAGGCGCGCGAGGAAACGCGGCATGGCCAGGCCGATGTAGCGCGAATCGTCCGACTCGCGCAGCGAGCGCCACGCGGCGTATTCGGAGTTCTCGAAGATCTTGGTCAGGTCACGCGGGTTCGACAGCTCGCGCCACGAATCCATCTGCAGCGTCGTCGGCGAGGCGCCCGCGATGAACGGGGCATGCGCGGCCGCGGCGATCTTGGCCATCTCGCTCAGCAGTTCCACGTCGACCGGGCTGTGGTCGAAGTGGTAGTCGCCGACGATCGCGCCGTACGGCACGCCGCCCAGCTGGCCGAATTCCTCTTCGTAGACCTTCTTGAAGATCGGGCTCTGGTCCCACGCCGTGCCCTTGTAGCGCTTGAGCGTCTTGTGGAGATCCCCCTTGGAGATGTTCATCACGCGGATCTTCAGCATCTCGTCGGTTTCGGTGTTGTTGACGAGATGATGGAGGCCACGCCACGCGCCTTCGAGCTTCGTGAAGTCGCCGTGGTGGATGATCAGGTTGACCTGCTCGGACAGCTTCTTGTCGAGCGCGGCGATCAGGCCTTCGATCGTGTTGTACACGTCGGTGGAGACCAGCGCCGTGTCGGCGAGGGCCTGCTGCGCCAGCGTGTGCACCGCGTTCTCGACCGCGGACTTCGCCTGGTCGGTCTTCGGCTTGAATTCCTTTTGCAGCAGGGCGGCGAAATCGTCGAATTCGGCCGTCGCGCCGGAGGCGGAGGTCGATTCTTGTTGGGTGGTCATCGGCAGACTCCTCGAGATCTGGGGGCGTGTCGGGGGAAGGCTCGGCGCGAGGCGCGGGCGGCTTATTCGGCCGCCGGCGCGTCAGCCGGCTTCGGAGCCGCCGCGAGCGACTTCAACAGTTCCGGGTTCTTCAGCACCTTGCTCAGCAACTCCTCCGCGCCGACCTTGCCGTCCATGTAGGTCAGCAGGTCCTTCAGCTGCGTGCGCGCCTCGAGCAGGTTGTTGAGCGCACCGACCTTCTTCGCCACGACTTCGGGCGAGAAGTCCGACATGCTCTCGAACGTGATGTCGACGCTCAGGTTGCCTTCGCCGGTCAGCGTGTTCGGCACGACGAACGCCGCACGCGGCTTCATCGACTTCAGGCGCTCGTCGAAGTTGTCGACGTCGATCTCGAGGAACTTGCGATCGGCCACCGGCGCGAGGGGCTCGGCAGGCTTGCCCGACAGATCGGCCATCACGCCCATCACGAACGGGATCTGCATCTTCTTGTTCGAGCCGTACAACTCGACGTCGTACTCGATCTGCACGCGCGGAGCGCGGTTGCGTGCGATGAATTTCTGGCTGCTTCCTGACATGACGGGTCTCTCCTTGGACTGACTTGTGGCGCGGCTCAATCGTCGTCGGGGTTGTCAAGCTTGATGCCCCCGAGCAGCTCGATATGACGTCGCGAATCGGGCATCAATTCCTTGACGATCGCGTTGAAATCCATCTGCAGCAGCTTGATCGCGCGCTCGACGAACATCGGTGCCGGACTGCTCGGTTCGGTCTTGCGAAGAAACTCGGCGACCTGCTGAAGGATTCTCACCGCATCTGCACGCGACGCCAAGCCACCCGAACGGGGGGGTTTCCCCCCGGGGGACCCCGACCCCCCTACTTCGCTGCCCTCGCCTTCCTCGCCCTCGCCCGCGGCGGCCGATGCGGCGGCCGCGTCTTCGGCGTCGAGGCCGGCGTAGAACTCGCCGACGCGCTTGAGCGTCTGCTGCAGGAAATCGAGGCTCGGGCGCTGCCCGCTGTGCTGCTGGAAGACCTTCGTGATCGCCTGGATCGCCGCGAGGCCGGTCTCGATGCCGGCACGCTTCTCCGCGTTCGCCGCGGGGTCGCCATGGCGCCAGGCCGCGGCGAGCAAGGCCTCGGCAGGCGCGGTCTGGCCCTGCGGCGGCTGCATGCGGCCGAGCGCGTATTCGAGGTCGCGCACCGTGTAGCGGCCGACCTCGCGCGACTCGACGATGGGGGCGCCGCGCAGCGCACGCAACAGGCTCTCGGAACCGAACGATTGCGTGGGATCCGGCGACAGGTTCGCGAGCACGTTCAGGCGCTCGATCGGGTCGTTGCCCTCATCCCGATCGAGCATCGGGTAGAGCGTCTCCCAGAAGTTCTCGACGAGCGCCACGATCAGCTTCAGCCCGTCGCACAAGCCCGGCAACCCGCGGTTGGCGAGTTCCGCGCGGGCGAGCCAGGCGGCGACGCGCAAGTCCTTCGTCTTGCCGAGGAGTTCGCGCGCCGTCTCGGCGACCTTGCGCCAGTTCGGCTCTTCGGCGCCGACCAGCTCCTGGGTCTTCGGATCGATGACGCCGGGCGTGCCTGCTGCGAAACGATCGAGCTCGGCGACCTCGGCGTACTCGAGGTCGGGGCCCGCCGGTTCGGCGTCGTCAATGGGACGCGAGAGGGCGTCGATATCGAGCACTATAGGGTTTCTCCGATTCGAAGCGAGGCCACCTCGGCCGAGCAGCGTCGAGCGTAGTCCAAGACGATGACATCTTCAAGGTGGCTTTGCCGCAGCGGTGGCATCGTCGCGGGAAATACCCCCCGATGCCAATCCGGGGACACCCCCAGGGGGTATGCGAGCACATCGCGCACGCCTCGCATCGGCATCGGTCCGCGCGGCGATCTGCGCACGGCGCGCCGATCAGAGCAGGTCGATCAGCGACGACGACGGCGGCGCGGCCGGCGGCGGCGCGATGAGGTCGACGAAGGCCGCGGCCGCCGGCAGCGCATCGAGGGCCAGTCCGGTCGCGGGCATCTCCTGCGAACCATGCGTGTACAGGCACACGCGCGGCCGCTTCGCGTCGGCGAGCACCGGCGGCATCGCCGGCGCGGCGAGCGCCTCGACCAGGCGATCGAACGCGTCGATGCCGAGCGTCGGTTCGAGCCCCGACAACGCAGCGTCCTCGATCGCCAGCCACGTCTCGTCGGCATGGGTCAGGGCCGCCAGCGACGGCGCGGGCGACGTGGCGGACGGCCTGTCGGCGAACGCCACGGTCAACGGAAAGTAGCGCCCGACGCGGTCGACGCTCGCGAAGAACACGCCGCGCCACGCGAGCGGTCCGCAGACACCCGGCGCGAGCTGGAAGCGCCAGACCGGCGCGGACAGGTACGACTCGAGCCAGCGGGCGCCGAGCGCCTCGCGCGAGGCGAGCATGCCCTGCTGCAGCCACTCGTCCCAGGCGGACGTGAACTCCCATGGAAGGCGGCGTGACACGAAATCGCCTTCGCTGGGAATCTTGCCGAAGAAGCCGCAGTCAGCCATGGCGTGTCGAGATCGGGATCGCGTGGATCGGAGGGCGGGAATCGCGTCGTGCGCATCGCGCAGGCGGCGAGCGGGGCGATACCCGCTCAGCGACCGGCGCGCGCGGCGACCGTCATCCCGGGCAGCGGAACTGCGCGAGCTCGGGCAGGCGCATCGGATTGCGGACGCTGCCCGAGCGCAGCTCGAAATACACGTGCTTGCCGTTCTCGAGGTAGCTGACGGCCTCGCGCTCCGCGGTGCCGCCCTCCACCTTCGCCGCGTCGACGAAGCGGAACAGCGCCCACGGGCCGTCAAAGATCAGCGGGTTCGCCGCGGGCTTGCCGTCGATGGTCAAGGTCAGCTTGATCTGGCTGGTCGGGCTCAGGCTGGGCCAGTTCAGGCGCGTGCCGGCATTGCTGCCCGGCACCATGTGCGTGACCTGGCCATCGACCGACAGCTGCACCTCGCCGACGCCGTCGTCGACGCGTTGCAGCAGCAGGTCGAGCGACGCGCCGGGGTTGGCCGCGCCGCCGGGGAAGAACGCATCGCGGATCACGGACGCGCGCTGGAAGTTCGCGATGGTGGCGGCGGGCAGCGCCTCGACCCCTTCCGCCAGCTGGATCGGCTTCCACACCGGCCCGCTCATGTCGACCATGCCGACGAGCTTGGTCTTGGCGAAGCCGTCGATGACGCCGTTCGGCGCGAACAGCTTCGCGAAGTCACCCAGCGGCACCTCCTTGGCGACGCCCTTCGTGAACGGATAGCGCCCGTCGACGGCCGCCTTGCAGAAGTTGCCCACCTCGCCCGCCGCGGCCGCCTTCACCGCGGCCTGGCCCGAGCTGGCCGACTGCGCCGTGCTGCGCGAGATCAGGCCGTTCAGCAGGTTGCTGATCGGCGGCGGCATGCGGTCGGCCTCGCTCTTGATGCGCGCGACGATCAACGCGTCGGACGTCGGCGGCGCACCGCGCTTGATCGCCTCGTCGGTCGCGCGCAGCTGGACTTCGTATTCCTTCAGCACGCCCAGCGTCGCGTCGAGCGGCACGGGCTGGCCGGCAGGCCCGGAGACCACGCGTTGCAATTGCTCGAAGTGCGCGTCGACCACCGCCTCCGGCTTCGCCGCGGCCGCCGCGCCACCGTCCGCGGGCTTGGAGCCCAGCAGCTTGTCGACGGTGCTGCGCACGCTGCCGGCCACCTTGTCGAGCGCGCCGGCGGCCATCGCCTCGGCGGAGCTGTCCTTGCCCGTGGCGAGCCGGGTTTCCTTCGCGACGCCATTGAGCAGCAGCTTCAGCGGCGAGTCGCCCGCCGACAGCAGCGTGATCGTCTGGATGCTGCCCTGCAGGCTGGTCGACGGGATCAGGCGCAGGTCGCCCAGCATGTCGTCCCAGACCTTGATGTACTCGTTGAGGTACAGCTGCTGCACTTCGGTCAGCGACGTCGCCATGCGCGTCAGGCTCTGGCCGCTGGCCGTGCCGATCACCCAGCTTTCTTCTTCGCCGAGCTGCTTGACGATCACCGGCGCCTGCGCGCGGAAGCCCTTGTCGTAGCCGGCCACCGTGAACAGCGGCGGAATGCCCTGCGACAGCGGCGTGCCCGACGCGCGCGTGAACACCAGCGCGGCCTGCGCGCCGCCGGCTTCGCTGACGCGGAATTCCGGCACGCCGTCGCCCGCGCCCAGCCGCTTCAGGCGAGAATAGGCGCGCTCGGCGAGCGACGACGCCGCGAGCTGCTTGCGCATCTCGTCGACGAGCGCCTGGTCCTTCGGCAACACCATCTCGAGCGGCTGCTGCTCCAACGCCGTGCGCAGGTGCGCCTGCAGCGCGGCGCGCTGGAGCTGCGTGACGTCGCGCGGCAGCGTGCGCTCCCAGTCCGCCCCGACCCAGGCCTCGACGTCCGCCGGCTTCAGGTGCACCGGGTCGTACAGCATGATGTACGTCTTCAGGGCCTCGTAGCGCACTTCCGGCGAGTTCGCGTCGCGGATCTGCTGCTCGAGGCGCAGCGCGATCCGCGGCATGAACACGTCGCGCAGCAGGTTCAGGTAGGCCATCGTCGCCTGCGTGCCGAGCTTGCCGCCCTGGTTCAGGCCGAAGCCGCGCGACATCGGCACGCTGGCGTCCTGCTCGGAGAAGCCGGTCGGGATCGTGCGCGCGGCGTCGAGCACCGGCAGCACCGTCATCACGTCGCCCTCGGGCAGGCGGGGCAGTTGCGCGACCTGCTTCGTCACGCCGTCCGCCGCCACCGCGACGTCGTGGATCAGCACCTGGTTGCGCACGAAGCTGACCGTCCAGCCGGCGATCAGCAGCAGCGCGAGCAATCCCAGCAGCGAATAAGCGGCCAGCGCGAGGCGGCTGCGCCGCTTCTCGATCACGGCGCTGCGCCCGCTGATGTCCGACTCCGCGAAGATCACGCTGCGCAGCAGGTGCGTCAGGAAGTAGCTGCGGCCCGACGACGCCGCCGGCGCCAGCACCTGGCGCTCGAGCCCGTAGGCGCGCGAGATGTTGCCCAGCACGCGGTCGAACGGACTGCCTTCCTGCGTGCCGCTCGTGAAGTACACCCCGCGCACCATCGGCTCCTCGTTGAACGACGAGCTCAGGAACGCCTCGTCGAGGAACGCCTTCAGCATGTCCTTGAGCGCGGCGAACTGCTGCGGGAACGCGAACAGCGTGGCACGGCGCTGCGGGTCGCGCTCTTCCTCCATGCGCGTGGTCAGGCGCGCGTTCAGGCGCGCGACGAGCGCGTCGAACTCGGTGGCGAAGGTCGTGCCGAGCGAGCCGCCGGCGGGCGGCGGGAAGTCGAACGTCGTGCCCCAGACCTGCGCGCGCGCCTCGCGGCCGAGGTCGTTGAAGAACTCCGAGAAGCCGGCCAACAGGTCGGTCTTCGTCACGATCACGTAGATCGGGAAGCGCACGCCCAGCGTGCTGTACAGCTCCTGGATGCGCGCGCGAACCGAGCGCGCGTAGTCGTCGCGCTGCGCGGCCGACTGCGTGAACAGGTCGGACAGGCTCACCGTCACGATCGCGCCGTTCAGCGGCTGCGCCGGGCGGAATTTCTTCAGCAGCGTCAGGAAGCCGGTCCATGCGGCGGCGTCGACCTCGCGGTTGCTGCTCTGCGTCGTGTAGCGGCCGGCGGTGTCGAGCAGCACGGCCTCGTCGGTGAACCACCAGTCGCAGTTGCGCGTGCCGCCGATGCCCTTGACGGCATCCTTGCCCATCTTGCCCTCGAGCGGGAAGCGCAGCCCGGAGTTGACGAGCGCGGTCGTCTTGCCGGAGCCCGGCGCGCCGATGAACATGTACCAGGGCAGCTGGTAGAGGTAGTTGCGGCCGCCGCCGGACTTGTCGTCGAAGCGTGCCTTGCGCAGCGTGCCCATCGCCTCGTCGAACCGCTTCTTGAGCTCCGCGACCTCGCGCTGCGACAGCGCCGAGTTGCTCGACGCGCCCTCGCCGATCGCCGACAGCAACTGCTTGTTCGCGCGCCACGCGCGGTACTGCTTGATGCCTTCCCACACCGCGAAGACCACCAGGATCAGGACGATCAGCCCGATGCGCGCGCCCGCGGAGCCGAGCGGGCGATGGTCATAGAACGCGATCGCGTCGCCGACGAACCAGATCAGCAGCGAGACGACCAGCAGGCCGATGACGGCCAGCACCCAGCGATTGGCGAAGAAAGCCTTGAGCTTTGCCCACATGTGTTGTTGTCCCGATCTCAGGCTGCGGTGTGCAAGGTGATTTCGACGCGACGGTTCTGCGCGCGGCCTTCAGGAGTCGTGTTGGGCACGAGCGGCTTGCTGTCGGCCAGCCCCTCCGCCTTGATGGCGTGGTTCGGCACGGCCTGCTGCAGCAGCGCGGCGACGCCCTTCGCGCGTTCCAGCGAGAGCTCGTAGTTCGACGGGAATCGCAGCGACCGCTTGGTCGGCTGGTTGTCGGTGTGGCCGCTCACGAGGATGACGCCCGGCACCTGGTTCAACGCCGCCGCGACGCGGTTGATCACCGGCACGAGGTCGGGACGGATGTCGGGGCTGCCCGGGTCGTAGAACTTGTCGCCGTGGATGATGACGTGGCTCGACGTCGCGTCCTCGATGACGTCCAGCTGCCCCGCGGCAATCTCGGCCTGCAGCAGCGGCTTCAGGCGCGGCGCGGCGGGCGGCGGCGGGGGCGGCGGCGCGCGCTTCAGGTCGCCGACCTCGGAATGGATGCCCGCGAGCGCCGTGAAGACCGGATCCGACTTCGACGCAAGCAGCAGCGCGAAGACGAGGTAGAGGATGAACAGCACCAGCGCCACCGACGCCAGCACGATCCAGGCGGAGAGCCGGCGCACGAGCGGCTTGGCGACGCGCTGCTGGCCCTTCCACTTGCCGGACAGGTCGCGGTCGAACTCGCCGCGTTCGCGCCGGATGACGCCGTGCAGCTTGTCGCGCAACGCGTCGAGCTGCGTGCGTCCGTTCTCGATGACGCTGAAGCGGCCCTCGAAGCCGAGCGCGATGCAGACGTACATCAACTCCAGCAGGTCGATGTTGCGGCGAGGATCCTCCATCGCCTTGTCGAGGAGCTGGAAGAACTTCTCGCCGCCGAAGCCTTCGCGGTGCAAGGTCACCAGCAGGCTCTGCTGCACCCATTCCGGGCTCGCGCCCCAGGGCATGTTCGCGACCGCCTCGTCGATCACCGTGCACAGCGCGTAGCGCGCGATCAGCACGTGGTCGGGGCTCGCGCCGGCGGCGCGGGCGCGGGTCTCGAATTCGGTGATGGCGCGCAGCAGGTAGTTGCGCAGGCCGGCCGGGTCGGCATGCTGGAGCGAGCGCCGGATCGTCGGCACCGTGTTCAGCAGCACCGACGCGTTGGCCACCAGCGGATTCAGGCCGACCGGGCCCGCCGTGTCCTCGACATCGGACAGCACGGCCGACGCATCGAGCGTCACCGCCTGCCCCGCCTGCCCCATCGCCGCCGGCGCCGCCGCGCGGCGGCCGCCCGGCTTCGGGATCATGATCGTCGACTCCGAATCGGGCTCGGGCGGCAGGCCGGGGAAAGGAGGTTGGCTCATGGAGAACTCGTCTTAGGGCTTGAGCGCCCAAAGTTCCAGTTGCAGGCCCGGGAAGTCACCCGCGATGTGCAAGGCCAGCACCTTGGTCACGTCGAGCTGCTTCCACAGTTCGCTGCTGCGATCGAGCTGGAAGTAGGTGAAGCCGGCGTAGTACGGCATGCGCGGCGGCGCCATCGGCAGGGGCTCGACGGCGATCGCCGGCAGGTGCAGCCGGACGAGGTCGCGGATCTTGTCGGGCGGCCCGATCTTGACCTGCGAGGGAAAGCGCGTGCGGACGAACTCGCCCGTCTTGTCGGCGTTGACCGCGAGCACGAACATCGCCGTGCGCAGCAGCTCGGGGTCGGGCACCATGCCCGTGTACAGGCCCGCGGCGCGCTCCTGCAGCGGGATCGGCACGGCGTTCGGGTTGATGACTTCGGTGAGGAGCTCGCGGAAGTCGAACATCAGCGGCTCGAACGTGCCCTTCAGGTCCTCGTGCCGATATGGCACCTGCACCCGCGAGCGGCGCCGGCGGCGTTCGCTGAACGTCGCGAACTCGCCCGCGGCCTGCACCAGCACCGTGAACAGCGCCTCGGGGTGCAGGCTCTCGCGCTCGCCGAGATGCGTCAGCCACGGGTCGAACCGATTGGCGACCTGCAGCATCATGAAGTCGCCGATCTCGCCGACGCCCTTCTGCTGCGACTGGTTGAGGCGCGCGGCGAGCGTGTCGGCGCGATGGCGCACGAGGTTGCGCGCCTCGATCAGGAAATCCTGCAGGCGCGCGAAGCCGCGGCATTCGAGCGCGGGCGGGATGAAGCTCTCGTCGAGGATCAGCTGGCCCGTGCTGCGTCGTTCGACGATGCGCGCCACCGCGATGCTGCAGAAGCCCGAGCGCGGATCCTCATCGAGCATCAGCCGCAGGTTCAGCTGCCCGAGCTTCATCTCGGCCGGATCGCCGATCCCCTGCACGTTGTCCTCGACGCGTTGGTCCTGGCCGACGAAGCGCGAGAGCGCCGTCGTGGGCCCGACGTCGATCGCGAACTCCGGCATGCCCGAACGCACCAGCGGCAGCGCCAGGTGGACGACGGAATCCTTGGTCTCGGTGCCGATCTCGATCGCGAGCGGCGCCGCGTATTCCTCCGGAATCGAGAACGGCGTGCCATCAGGCAGGACACCACGCGCCGACTTGATCGACAGGCGGCCGATCTTCAGCGCTTCCTCGTCGAGACGCAGGCTGGCGAGTCCCCACGACGGCGACAGCACGCCGGCTGCGCGGGACTCCACCAACATCTCGACAGAGCGTTCGAGCTGCTGGAAATGTTGCGGCCGAAGGAACAGGCCTTCGGACCAGATGACTCGCTTTCGGCTCATGCTCTTCTTGTCGTAGAAGCATCGCGTGCGCGCGGCGCGCGGCCTCGAGGTTGATGGCCTGGTATCCGTGTCCGATACCTCGTGGAACCGCGACAAATGTACACGTAATCAAACGGCGCGCCGAGGGCGTCAAACCCGATTAACGCCCCGAAAATCGCGCTGTGGCGACAGCGTCGGGATCGCGCGGCGCGAGCCGGTCGCGACATGGAAAAACATGCCCGAAACGCGCCCCGCAGCGCGCGCTTCGGCAATCCCCAGGATGGGGGAAACGATCGTCACGCGTCGCGCGAAACGCATACGCGACGACGTATCGACGACGACGCGCCGATCACCGGCGCGCCCGAGCTCGCGCACCGGTCGTGCCTCAGCGGCGCGTCAATCCGCCCGCCAGACACCGGCCAGCGGTGCCCCGCCGTCGCCGATCGATTGCCAGCCCGAGACGCGCGCATTCGGCACGCGCCGGTCGCTCTGCAACGTGATGAAGCCGGCGGCCTGCAGGGCGTGCACGTCGCGCTCGCCGATGTAGGCCTCGGCGACCGCCTGCAGGCGCGGCTCGTCGTCGCTGCGGTCGATGAAGGCCGGCAGGTCCTCGAGTTCGACGCGCGTCTCCGCGCCGTCGAGGCCGCCCACCCCGGCGACGCCTTGCGCGAGCAGCAGCGCCGCATCGAGCGCCGCGCTTCGCCACAGCAGCACGTCGTGGAGCGCGGCGCCCGTGGCGTCGCCGACCTCGTCGAACGGGAACGCCGAGACCGGATCGTTGCGCGGGCCGTACGGCAGGCGCGCGAGCAGGCGCGGGAACGTCAGGCCGATGGCCGGCGCCAGCGCGCTCGCGCGCAACGCCTGCCAGACGCGCGACTCGTTGCTCGCGCGCACGCCCTCGTCCTCGCTCGTGGCGACCGCCGCGAGCGTCGGGCTGGCGCCGGCAAGCAGCACCGCGCCGTGCGATGCGGCGACGTTCGCCAGCCCGCCCAGCAGCGACAGCTCCGCCAGGCTCGGCCCGAACTCCTCGAGGCTCACGACCACCGCGCAACCGCAACCGTCGCCCTTGAGTGCCGCGGCCAACGCGCTGCACGCCGGGTCGCCGCCGACGGCCGAAAGATCGGCCAGCAGTTCGTCGGCCCGGCAATCGAGCAGCTCCAGGCGCACGCTGCCGTCGGCGGTGTCGAGCGAGCGCACGAAGCGGTCGACACCGCGCCACGCGCCTTCGAGCTCGCGCCACGCGGGGTCGCGCAGCACGTGGCGCAGGAGCGTGGCGGCCGCGGCGTCGGTGCCGGGTGCCGCGGCGGGTGCGGGCGGCGGTGCGAGCGTCGAGCCGACCAGTTGCCGGATGAAGCGGTCGACCGAGTCGTTCGCCTTCGCGGCCGGTGTCGCGGGAGACGCGGCGCGCGCGGGCGCGTCGGCGGAGATGTGCCCACCAAGCAGACGACGCATCGTCTCGGCGGCGTCCTCCGCGGCATCCGCCGACGGCGCAGCGGCCGCGGCGGGAGTCGGCGCGGGAGCGGTCGAGGCCGCGAGCCGGGCGACGGTGTCGGCGGGCAGGCGCGCGAGGATGGCGTCGGCTCCGAACTCGTCCAGCGTCTCGAGGCCGATTTTCAGCGCGACGCCGAGCGCGTCCTGCAAGCCCGCGATCTCGACCTTCGGCGCCACGCGCGCGAACTGCGCGTCGAGGTTGTCGATGTCCACGCGCATCGTCCGGCGCTCGGCGAGCGCGGGGCGTTCGGCGGCGGGACGACCGGAGAAGTCGCCGAGGACGACGATGCGGAACGGCGCGTCGCCGCCGTCGCCCGACTCGCGCGCGCGGCGCGGCGACGGCATGCGGCCGATGTTCACTTCAATGGCTGGCGGCATCGCGGATTTCCTTCGTGGCGAACCGCGACGGCGGCAGCCGCGCGGCGGGTTGGATCACGACCGAAGCAAGGGTCGGCACACGATGCGTGCCTGCCCTTCCTCACGCATTCATCGGCTCACTGGCCCACGGCCTGCGTGACCAGTTGGCCGTTCGCCAGCGACCAGGCGTGCGCCTTCTTCGGCGTCTCGTCCTCGGCGATGAAGAACTCCACCGGCCCGAAGAACTCGGCGAGCTGGGCCGGCGAGCAGGTAGGCAGGTAGTTGCGCAGCACGCGCGGATCGTAGAAACGGAAATACATCGGGTCGAGGTTCGGGCCGTAGACCATGACCAGCGACCGCAGGTGGCGCCACAGCGCGGGCAGCGGCGTCGCGCTGGTGAGGAACACGCCCCAGTTCTGGCCCCAGCCCTCGGCGAGCAGGCGGCGCGTGAAGGCGGAGCTGTATTCGAGCTGCACGAGGTACGGCGCGACGACGGCCATGTCCGGCTCGAGCTGCCCCGCGAACAGGCAGCGCCATGGCGGCGCGCCGTCCGCGTGGAGCGTGCCGACGAGCATCTCGTTCTGCGCGCCGTCGAGGATCACGTAGGCGGGGAAGTCGCCCGCCTCGTCCCAGAGACGGGTCTGGATGGCCGGCGGCATGGGAAGCGATCGTTCGGACATGGAGGCGCGTTCAGGGAATCTGGTGGGTCACCTGACCCTCCATCTGGATGGTGATGACGCCGGCCCAGTTGCACAGCAGCGTCGACGACTTGTTCAGGGCCGGCATGTTGTCCAGCATCACCGTCGGCGATCCGACGACCCAGGGCGCCATCGTCATCGGAATGCAGGGCACCGGCGTCGGCGTGCCCAGGGCGGCCGCCGTCGCCGCGATGAACATCGGGTTGGACGGCGACTGGCACATCCCGAACGGCAGGATGTTGACGAACGGCAGGTGGTCGTTGATGTTGGCGGCGGGCACGTTGCTGGTCATGCACATGTGGAGCGGCATCACCACCATCGAGCTGGTGCCGGGCGGCACCGCCATCGGGCATTTCAGCAGGGCGCCGTGACAGACGTGATTGGGCATGGGGACATCTCCATGTTCGACGAAACGCGCCCGCGACCCGCGCGAGCGCTCTCAGGGAGCGGTGGCGGCGAGCCGGTCAGGGCAGGCCGGGGCAAGGCGCGACGAACGCCGCCCCCGTCGCCGACGCGAGCTTGAAGCTGTCGGCCTGCGGGGAGAACGCCGTCGGCGCGGTCGGCGGAGTCGGCTTGTCGATCACGGCGCCGCCTTCGCTGGTCATCGCCTCCTTGGCGTCCTTCGGCGCGATCGGCTGGGCCGCCGTGCCCGACCCGGCGGAGCCGCCGGAGTTCACCATCACCATCGTGCCCTTGATGAAGATGCCGGCCGGGCCGATGTCGACGAAGTTGCCGCCCACCTTGAGCGTCACCTGCATGCTCGACTCGATCACCACCTTCATGCCGCCCTTCAGGTGGATCTCCTGCGTCGGCGCGCTCTCCATCAGGATGTTCCCGCTCGAGGACTTGACGTGCACGTCCTTCGTCACGGCGAACGACAGCGAACCGTCGATCTTCTCGTTGTCGTCGCCGGTGGTCTGCACGTGGAGGTCGGCGCCGTACTTCTTGAAGGTGTCGGCGGTGACGATCTCGTGGCTCTCGTTGCCGATGAAGATCTTCTCGTCGTTCAGCACGCGGCGGTCGTAGTCCTTCTGCGCCTGGACGTAGATCTGCTCCGAGCCGGACTTGTCGTCGAAGCGCAGTTCGTTCCACGACCCGGCGACGCTGCTGCCCTGGCCGTCGATGCTGAGCGTCTTCAGGCCGGTGATCGACGCGGCCGCCGGCAGCTTGTACGGCGGCATGTTCTCGGCGTTGTAGACCCGCCCGATCACGACGGGCCGATCCGGGTCGCCCTCGAGGAACTGCACGAGCACTTCCTCGCCCACGCGCGGCATGTTCTGGAAGCCGTAGCCCTTGCCGGCCCACGGCTGCGACACCCGCGCCCAGCACGACTGCAGGCCGTAGCGATCCCAGAAGAACTCGACCTTCACGCGGCCCATGTTCGCGCCGATCGGATCGGGGCCGCCGGAGGACGAGTCGCTGTCGTTGTGGAAGTCCGAGACGACCAGCGCCACCTGCGTGCCCGCGATGACCGGCTTGGCCACCGTGCGCATCGGGCGGAACTGCACGCTGGACGGGATCGCCTCGAAGCTGCAGACCCAGCTCGCGCCGTCGCCCGCCCCGCTCGCCGCGAAGTTGTTCGTGGCCTCGAACGAGTGCCCGATGATGATGATTTCCTTGTTCAGCGCGTCGATCGAATGCTCGGAGATCGTCGTCTTGAACCCGACCTGGATGTTGCGCTCGGTGCCGGCGCCGTGCGCGACGGCGTAGCCCCAGGCCAGTTCGTCGGCGCGGATCGCCGCGTACTTCGCGGCCCAGGACGCGGTCGTCGAATCGATCGGGTGGTCGAACATCTCGAAACCGGCGTTGGCATGCGACTTCGGGTGCGAGCTGACCGCCGCGATGTTCGTGTTCGGCATCACGTAGTTGTAGTCGCCCGTCGCGAACGCGCCGGGCTGCACCTCCGAGACCATCACGTACGACGACAGCGTCCCGTCCTGCGCGTCCGCGCCGGAGAAGCTCAGCTTCGCGAGGCCCGGGATCGGCTGGTGGTTGCCGACCGCGTCCAGCAGGTTCATCGTGTGCTGGCCGTTCTCGTGCGTGAAGTAGTAGTAGATGCCGGCGTGCTCGGCGAGGCGGCTGACGAAGTTGAAGCTGGTCTCGCGGTATTGCACGATGTAGTCGCGCGTCTCCGTCTCGCCGACCGTCGACGCGGTCTTCATCAGCGTGTCCTTGCCCAGCACGCTCATGATGACGTCGTTGATCGCCTTCTGCGCGAAGATCTGGCTGTCCGACGTCCGCGTGAGGAACCACAGGCCCGGGCTCAGCGTCATGAGGTACAGGTAGCCGGTGCTGCTCTTGTACGCGGTGGTGGCGACGGCGCCCTGGATCGAGAAGCGCGTGATGTAGCCGTTGAAGAAACGTCGCTGCTGCGACGCATCCGTCATCTCGAGCGAGACGGTCGCATTCGTTCCGAGCAGGCTCTCGGCGGTGATGTCGGCGCGCTCGGACAGCAGTTCGAGACGGTATTCGTAGAGACGCCCCAGCTCTTCGCGCCCGCTGAAGCGCTGGACGACGAAGGCGTCGGCACCGGCCGACGTGGCGATTTCGAGCATGCGGGTCATGAGGTTGTTCCTCCACGGGAAACGGTTCGACCGTGTCGTCGGCCTCGCATACCCCGGGGCGGTTTCCGCGCGACGGCGGAGAAGGTGCCCGAGGCGCCCGCAGCGTGCGCGGACTCAGGTGACGGCAAATTCCATTGCAGCACAAAAACGGCGCAGGAGCGCCCCGCGAAACCCGCTGTTTTCAGCCTCCCCCCTGGAGTCGACGCACGAGACGCGCCGCCCAACCTGGGGATTGCGGAGTACCGACCTGCACGAGTAGCGCCGAGACGTTGTCGCGCCCGCCGGCCTCGTTCGCGGCGTCGATCAGGGCGGACGCCGTTTCGCCCAGCGGCTTCGCGGCCGCGAAGTGCGCGGCGATCGCGGGATCGTCGAGCATGTCGGTGAGGCCGTCGGAGCACATCAGGAAGATGTCGCCGACGAGCGCCTCGTGATCGTGCACCTCGAGGTCGATCTCGTCTTCGATGCCCAGCGCGCGCGTGACGATGTTGCGATAGCGCGAATCGAGGATCGCGTCGACCGGCAACGCGCCGATCGCGATCTGCTCGTCGACCCAGCAGTGGTCGCGCGTCAGCTGCTCGAGGTTGCCGGCGCGGTAGCGGTAGGCGCGCGAATCGCCGAGGTGGGCGATGGTCATGCGGTCGTGCATCAGCACGCCGACGACCAGCGTCGAGCCCATGCCTTCGTAGTCGGGCTCGCGGCGCGCCGCGGCGATGATGCTCGAATTGGCGCGCGCGGCGGCGAAGCGCATGTCCTCGTGCAGGCCCGCGCGATCGGGCGAGACCGGCGCGGCCTGCAGGTGCGGCAGCGCGGAGGCGAGCTCCGCGAAGATCTCGTCGACCGCCATGCGGCTCGCCACCTCGCCGGCCGCGTAGCCGCCCATGCCGTCGGCGAGGATCGCAAGGCCGAGGCTGGCGTCGAAACGCACCGCGTCCTCGTTGGCGGAGCGGATGCGGCCCGGGTCGGTGTGCGACGCCATCTCGCACGTCGCGGCGCTGGTGCTCAGGGTCGCCATGTCAGCGCCCGCGGCGTCGCGCCGAGGCGGACGACGGAGTGGCCGCACGGCGCCGCGGCAAGTGCGCGATGCGGAGGCTGGAACGCGATCTGGCTGTCATGAATCACCCTGCTCCGTTCGGTTCGGCGGCTGCCCGGCAAGGCCGCGGAAACGTATTTTTCTGGTTGTCAGAGCGACGCCGAGGCGTCACTTCTTGCGTCGAAGCTTCTTGCCCTGCTCCGCATACGCCCGCGCGAATTCCTGGTTGAGCAGGCGGTCGAAATGGTCCTCGGCTTCCTTCTCGAGCTCGCCGTACATCGCGAGGAAGCTCTCCCACAGCTTGGCCTTGTGGAGCGCCGGCATCACGCTGTCGAGGGCGCCCGACTTCTTGATGCGCTTTTCCACCACCTCGGGCGAGAACAGCTTGAGCGCGGCGGCCAGCGCGGCGCGCGTGCCGGCCATCACCGCGACCTCGTGGGCGCAGATGTCGGACACCGCGTCGCCGATCGCCTTGGCCGGCTGCAGGAACAGCTTGTTGCCGTGCTGGCGGACGTCGACGAGGTAGCGCAGCGCGTCGCGCGCCGAGTCGGAGTGCTTGAGCGGATTGTTCTCGCGCGACGCGATCATCGTGCGATCCTCGATGCGCAGCTCGTTCTTCAGGTGGGCGCGCATCTCGAGCATCTGGAACAGCCCGGAGACCGTCAGGTTCAGCAGCTCGCCGACGATCTGCACCGTCTCCATCGGATGCGCCGCGCACAGGTCGTCGGGCTCGAGCTCGAGCGCGCGTGCGAGCACGGCCAGCACCTGCGAACCGTCGACTGCAACGCCCGCCGGACTCGGTGCAGGCGCGACGACCGGCGCGGCCTGCGCCCGCACCTTCACGGTGGGCGTGTGCGTGACGGCCGGCTGCGGCGCGGGAACCGGCGCGGGGGCGGGCGCCGAGATGTCGCCCATCAGGTCGATGTCGAGCGCATCCAGCGGATCCACCGGCGCCGGCGCGCGCGCGCGGACGGTGGGCGCGGGCGGCGGCGGCGCGGCCGGGCGGGTCGGCTGGAAGTCCTTGTCCAGCGCCGAGAAGATGTCGTCGTCGAACGGATCGGGCGCCGTGCTGTTGCCGCGCGAGGGCATCGCGACGTTGACGTCCTGCTGGCGATAGAGGCCCTGCGCCGAATCGCTCAGGCCCTGGTCGGGCGCACGCGCGGGCATCAGGTTGCCGTTGTCGAGGAAGGCATCCAACACACGCACGGCGGACTCGTCGCTCGCGACGCCCGTGGTGAGCGGCGCGGGCGCGCCGGAGGTGGGCGGGCGCGTGCGCGACGCCGACGGCGCGGCGTCCAGCATCTTGCCCAGCGCGGTGCCGCTCGGATCGGCCTCCAGCGGATCGGCGAGCGGCGCCAGGCGCGGCGCGCGGTTCCTGGGGGCGCCGGGCTGGGCCCAGTTGGGCGAGGTGTCGAATTGCGAATCGCGCGGCGGCGGCTCGGGCGGCGCGGGCACCAGCGAGGCCATCATGTCCAGCGAATCGGCGCGGCCAGTGGGCGAATAGCCGAACGCGGCGAGCGGATCCTTGATGCGCGATTCCTGCTGCAGTTCGGCGACCAGGAGATAGTCGCCCAGCTGGATCTTGTCGCCGTTCGAGAGTTCGACGGCCGCCCCGGGCGGCACGGCGTTGTCGTTGACGCTGCAGCCGTTGACCTTGGAGATGACCTTCAGCGAATACTTGCCGTTGCGGCAACGGACCTCGAGATGCTCGCGCGAGATATAGCGATCCGGGCTCGGCAGCGGCAGCGAGCAGGTATTGCTTCTGCCGATGCGCCCGCCGTTCGCGCCGAACCGGGCCTGGATGGCCTGCGGCTGGTCAGGAGGTGGACAACGCAATGCGCGGACGACGAGTTCCATGGCAATTCGATGAGGCGACGGAAAGGATTATCACCGTCCAATCCGGTCGCAGAACGTCCGCCACCCTTAATGGGGGGGTCGCGCCACGGGTTTGCGGACGGGATATCACCAGAATGAATGACGGGTTTTCCCGATACTGCGACCGACGGGGTTTCGTCGAATCCGAGCGTACACCCGCAGGCGCCGGCACGTCGGCGCGCACACGGCACTTAATGCCGTGTCCGGTCGATCAGTCGATGCCCTTGCACTTGTTGGCTTCCTTCAGGAAGTCCTTGCCTTCGGCCGCGGTCGGCTTGCGGTAGATCGCGCACAGCCGCGCGCGCGCACCCGGCGCGCCCATCGCGTCGGCGCGCTCCATCTGGCGGATGCCTTCGGGCACGCGCCCGGCCTGGTAGACGTCGTAGCCCTTGCGGAACAAGTCCGCGGCTTCCTGCTTGGCGGCCTCGGCGGCGGCCTTGTCGGTCTCGGCCGTCGCTGCGTTGTCGGTGCCGGCCTTCGCCTTGGCGGCCGCATCCGCATCCGCCTTGGCCTTCGCCTTGGCATCGGCCTTCGCGTCGGCGAGCGCCTTCTTGGCGGCGGCGATGTCGTCGGCCTTCTTCTTCGCGGCCTCGTCGTCGGCGGCCTTCCTGGCGGCGAGATCGTCGGCGCGCTTGGCGGCGGCGGCCTGGTCGGCGGCGACCTTGGCCGGATCCGGCTGCGCCGCGGGCGGCTCGACCGGCTGCGACGGCGCCGGCGCCGGCGGCTGCACCGACGGCTGCGAGGCCTCGACCGACGGCGCGGAC
>JASLEM010000531.1 GCA_030151165.1 Burkholderiaceae bacterium | reverse complement strand
GCGCGCGAGCACCTGCGCGACGCGGGCGTGCGCGTCGCGCGCGGGCCGCGCGCCAGCACCGCGGCGAACGTGGCCCGGCTCACGGCGCGCGAGCAGCAGATCCTCGCGCTGCTCGCGCAAGGCCTGACCAACGCCGAGATCGCCGGCCGGCTCGTGCGCTCGGAGAAGACCGTCGACCACCACGTGTCGGCCGTGCTGCGCAAGCTGAACGTGCGCTCGCGGGTGGAGGCCGCGGTGATGGCGGGCAAGCTGGGCGTCGAGCCGCGGTGAGCGTGCGGCGGCGACAGCGACGCGCCACGTGCCGTCAGGCATTCGCCTCGCCGCGCGCCCGCCGCGCGATGCTCTCGGCGAACAGCGGCGTCTCGCGCCGGTTGTGGTCGCCGGACGCGGCGTCGCGATCGCGCGCGGCCTGCTCGAAGCTGATGCCGTTCTTCTCGATGAAGGCCAGGAAGTGCTCGGTCGGATGCGAGGTCACCTTGTTCGTGTACTCGGTGCGGCCGTCGCCCGCGTGCTTGGCGCTCAGCTCCCAGATCACCTGCACGCTGGTGCGGCCGTGCGGCGTGAAGACGTCGGACGTCGACACCATGCGGCAATACGCCTTCTCGGCGACCTCGGCCACGTAGTGCTGCACGACGAGCCCGGTGCCGATCATCTCGACGTTGATCGACATGCGGCGGCCGTGGTCCGTCCACGTCGAGCCGGCGGCGATGTGGTCGGGCGGCGCGCAGCGCTGGTACTCGGCGTCGGGCAGCGCGAACAGCCAGGTCGCGATGTCGACGCGCTCGAGCGGGACGTCGATCACATGGCTGAAGGTCGAGGTCGACAGCGTGAGGTCGGCGCGGATGACGGGGGCGGTGGTGGCAGTGGCGGTGACGGTGGTGTCGGACATGGCGGTTCTCCAGGAGCGGGGTGGATCGGTCGGGGTTCGGGGCCTCGTCTGCAGGCTTGCCGCCAGAATAGGAGCGCGGCGCGCGGTCGATAAGACGGCGCCGACGCTCAACGACTTTGCGCAAGGTGCACAGATGCATGGCGAACGGATCGCGGAATTCCTCGGCGTCTTCGTCGAGGTGGCCCGGGAAGGCAGCTTCTCCGGCGCCGCGCGCCGCCTGGGCGTGGCGCCGTCGTCGATCGCGCGCCAGATCGACATGCTGGAGTCGCAGCTCGGCGCGCCCGTCTTCCGCCGCTCGACGCGGCTCGTCAGCCTGACCGAGGCCGGCGCGGCGCTGCATGCGCGGGCGCGTCGGGTGCTCGACGAACTGGCCGACGCGCAGCAGGAGATCGCGGCCCTCGGCGGCGGCATCACCGGCGTGCTGCGCGTGGCGTGCTTCCCGACCTTCGGCAAGCGCTACGTCATCCCGGTTGTCGCCACGCTCGCCGCGCGCCATCCGCACCTGCGCATCGACCTCGACCTCACCGAGCGCCTCGCCGACCCGGTCGCCGAGCGGCTCGACGCCGTGATCCGCATCGGCGCGCTGCCGGACAGCGCGCTGATCGCGTCGCCGCTGTCCGTGCAGGTGCGCGTGCTGTGCGCGAGCCCGGCGTACCTCGCGCAGGCCGGCACGCCCACCGACGCGTCGCAACTGCCCGCGCACCGGCTCCTCGACAAGCTGCACGGCGCCGACCTGCTCGGCTGGCGCCACGTGATCGAGCGCCCCGTCGCGCCCGGCAAGGCCGCGTTCTGCTGCGACGATTTCGAGGCCTTGCGCGAGGCTGCGCTGGCCGGCATGGGCATCGCCCTGCTCCCCGACTGGGTCGTCGGCCCCGACCTCGCCTGCGGCACCCTCGCGCCCGTGCTGCCCGCGCTGTCCGACGCCCCCGCGATGCACGCCGACATCCACCTCCTGCGCGCCCCCGTCGACCCCGCCGCCAAGCTGCAGGCATTCACCAGCGCGCTGAAATCCTTCATCGGCTCACCCCCGCGTTGGCGCGCCGCGCACGATTTGGATCCCGCATCTTCAGAAACATGACGGCCCGAGCGGGGCGAGAAGCCGCCCCGCCCGCAAACACCAATCGAAGTACACCGGGCATCAGGTCATCCGAAACGGCCGTGGAGGTACCACCCGCTTTGCGTTTCCTTCGGCGCATGCCGGAACCGCCACACCCACAGCAGCGCGCCGTCCTCGGCCTGGGCGATGAAGTAGTCGCGCGCGGTGACCTCGTCGTCGTCCCACCAGCCGGTCTCGATGCGCTCCGGGCCGGCGACGAGCCACAGCGGGCGGCCGGACAGCAGCGGCGTGCCGGCCTGGTCGCGCAAGGGCTGCGGCACGGGCAGCAGCCAGACGGGGCGACGCACGCGCGGCCAGTGCGCGGGTTCGCCGACGGGCTCGCCTTCCTGGTCGCACGACGCGCCCAGGATCAGCGGCGCACCGCCGGTCGCGAGCGGCCGCGGGCTCATCGCCTCCTTGCCGTGCACGGCGGCCGTGGCGCGCTCGGGGCGATGGTCGGCCACCGGTTGCAGGCGCTCGATGTTGGCCGGGCCGAGCCGCGCCTCGAAGCGCTCGAGCAACCGCTGCCAACCCTCGCCCACGCTCGCGGCGGACGGGAACAGCTCGGCGTTCGGTGGCGCGCCGGCGCTGATCGCATGGCAGTGCAGGCCCAGCTCGATCACCGAGGCGGCGAGCGGCAGCCGCTGCAGGCGTTCGCGCAGCAGCGAGTGCAGGTGCGCGGTGTCGGTCACGGGCTCGCCGAGGCCGATCTCGAGCGTCGTCGTGCGCGATGCCGGATCCTCGAGCATCTTGCGCCGCGTCTCGTGGTGCAGCCGCAGCTCGAAGCCGGCGACCCGCCCGTGGCGCGCCGCGGCCCAGGCCGTCAGGCGGTTCAGCAGCACCGCGGCGGCGCCCAGCAGCGCGGCGCTGTCGTCGGCACGCATGAAGAGCTCGAGCCGGCTGTCGAAGACGGGCGCCGGCTGCAGGCTCTCGCGCGGGTCGGCGAGGTCGCCGAGCGCGCGGTCGATGTCGGCCAGCAGCTCGCCGCCGAAGCGCCGCGTGAGGCCGGCGCGCGGCTGCTTCCAGAGGTCGGCCACGGTGGCCAGCCCGAGCGTGTGGAGCGTCGCGAGATGCGGCGCGGCGGCCGCCATCAGCGGGATCGGCAGCGCGCCGATGCAGGCGCGCCAGCGGGGCCGGGTGTTGGCGGCGAGCGGGGCGGCGGCGTCGAACGGCGGCTCGCTCGCGGGGGCGGTCGTCGTGCCGCCCGACATGCCGTCCACCGCGCTGGCCGTCGAATACGGCGACGCCGCCTCGGCGCGGGCCCGCGCATCGTCGCGCCAGGCGGCGAGCCATTCCGCGGCCTTGGGCGTCGGCGCGCAGGCGAGGCGCAGTGCGTGCCCCAGCGGCGCGAGCCCGGCGCGCAGCCGCTTGAGCAGGCGCGGCAGGCCGCCGAAGTAGCGCAGGCTGCCCTGCACCTCGGCCAGCACGACGTGGTTGCCGGCGAGGCAGACCGTGGGCGTGAACGCCATCATCGCGTGCACGACCGCCTCGATCGCCGCGGCGTCGCGCGCGGGGTCGGCCTCGCCCAGGCGCACCCGCGGCACGAGCGCGAGCGCGGTGGCGCGCTGCTGGGCGCCGCCGCGGTGCTGCTGAACCGCCTGACGGCCTGGGCCGCGGCGCGCCACGGGCGGGTCGCCGGCTTCGAGCTGCGGCTGCACCACG
>JASLEM010000521.1 GCA_030151165.1 Burkholderiaceae bacterium | reverse complement strand
CATCCGGATCTCCCCGACGAATTGGTCAGCCATAGAGTGCTCCAGTCAGTTTTGCGAGGGGAAGACGCCGAACATAGCGATGATGTAGTTGATCGCCGTGAAGTGAGCCATGTTCTCGTGCGGCTGGTTGGCACCGACCGGCGCGATCGCGGTGGGCTCCATCGGCATGTTGGGCGTGGCGCTGCCGTACAGGTTCATCGTCGAGGCGCCGAGCGCATCGACCGGCCCCTTGGTCGACACCGCGGCATTCGTGCTGGCGTTCAGCGCGTGCGTGTGCGCGGGCAGCTCGGCCAGCGTGAGCGCGACCGCCTCGGCGCCGCCCGACTGCCCGATGACGTAGGGCGACGACTGGCCGTTGCCGCCCTGGTGGATCGGGATGCGCCCGCGCAGGTCGGGCAGCTTGTAGGTCTGCTGGCCGTCGCCGCCGTAGGTGGTGCCGATCAGGTCGAACAGCACCGGGTTCTCGGCGATCGACACCGCGGCGCCGTCGCAGAAGCTCCAGCCGATCGGCGGAAAGTTGCCCGCGAACAGGCGGATTTCGCCGACAAAGGGTTGAGACATGGAAGAGGCCTCGCGGGTCGTGGGAAGGATGGGCGACGATGCGGACGCGGCTCAGTTGCGCGACGGGAAGATGCCCTGCAGCGCGATGACGAAGTTCAGCGTGAGATACGGCATCCGGTTCTCGTGCGGCTGGCCGCCGCCGGCCGCCGCGAGCGAGCCCGGATGCAGCGCCACCATGTTGGTCGCGCCGGTGTAGGCCGGCGTGGCGCCGCGCGCCTCGCTCGCGAGCAGGCCGCCGGCGGGCGACGACGACGCGCCGGGCTTGGTCGACCCGCGCATCGCGTGCGCATGGAACGGCATCTCCAGCACGGTCAGCCGGTGGACGTCCTCGCCACCCGCCGTGCCGACCGGGAACGGCCCGTTCATGTGCAGCGCGGCGCGCCCCTGCAGGTTCGGCAGCGCGAAGTTGACGCGCCCGTCGCCGCCGTAGAAGGTGCCCAGCAGCGAGAACAGCGCCTGGTTCTGGTTGATCGCCAGCAACTGGCCGTTGCACATCGCCCAGCCGCGCGGCGGGAACTGGAAGCTGGTGATCTTGATCTCGCCGAGATAGGGAGTTCCCATGACGATCCTTGGAGTGGGCGACGCGGTGCGGGACGTGCGTGGCATCAAATCACCCGCTCGACGGGGTCGCCATCCCCAGGACGTGGGACGCGCGAGCGGGCTTGCGCGAGGCTGTCGCGGCGTTTCACCGAGAATCCGGCGATGACCTCGATCTCCGCCGACCACGACGTCCGCTCCGATGCCGAACCGCTCGCGCAATGCGCGCTCGCGGTGCTGGCGCGGCGCTTCCCGCACAAGCTCGATCACCTGATCCTCGACGCCGGCGACCAGCGCCTGCCGCAGCACCTGCATCCGGTGTTCGACGGCTGCTTCGACTGGCACTCCAGCGTGCACATGCACTGGTCGCTGCTGCGCCTGCGCGCGCTCGAGCCGGCGCTGCCGTCGCACGACGCGATCGGCGAACGCTTCGACGCGCACGTCCGGCCCGAGCTCGTCGCGCGCGAGCTCGCGTACGTCACCACCGCCGGCCGCGGCAGCTTCGAGCGGCCCTACGGCTGGGCGTGGTTGCTGAAGCTGCAGGCGGAGCTCGAGCGGCAACGGCGCGGCGGGGCGCCGGACGCGTCGCGCTGGGCCGCGGCGCTGCGTCCGCTGGCCGACGAACTCGCGCGCCGGCTCGCGGCCTTCCTCGCGCAGTCGCACTACCCGGTGCGCGCCGGCACGCACGCGAACTCGGCGTTCGCGATGGTGCTGGCCCGCGACTACGCGAACGAGACCGGCGACACGCCGCTGCGCGACGCGATCGACCATGCGGCCCGCCGCTGGTTCGGCGACGACCGCGCGTACCCTGCCGGGTATGAGCCGAGCGGCACCGACTTCCTGTCCGCCGGCCTGTGCGAGGCGCTGCTGATGCAACGCGTGCTGGGCGAGGGCTTCGCCGCGTGGTGGCGCGCGTTCGCGCCCGCGGACGACGCCTTCGCGCGCTGGGACGCCCCGGCCGTCGTGAGCGACCGGCTCGACGCTCAGCTCGTCCACCTCGACGGCCTGAACCTCTCACGCGCGTGGTGCCTGCGCGCGCTCGCTGGCGAGGGCGCGTTCGACGACGCGTTGCGCGGCCGCCTGGCGCGCGCCGCGCAGTCGCACTGGGACGCCGCCTGGCCGCACGTCACCGGCGGCGACTTCGTGGCGACGCATTGGCTGGTCAGCTTCGCGCTGCTCCGCTGAGGCGCAGCGCGCCCGCGCGCGTCACGCGCATCCCGCGCGCGATGCGGGTCATGCGCGTCGTCCGCAGGCGATCCAGCTCGACCGCGCCGAGCGTGAACTAAGTCTCGCAACTCCCGCGTCGCGCCGCTCAGCGGTGCGGCCGCCGCGTCGATATGGACAGCAGGCGCTGCCCGCTCCCTCGTGGGGACCGCAGCGACCGACCTGTTGATATCCCGCCTGGAGACGCGAATGACGTTGAGCCGCACCCCTCGAACCCTCGTCCTCGGCGCGATGCTGGGCCTGTCCGCGATGGCCGCGATGGCGTCGTCGGGCGAGCTGCGGCCGCTGAGCGAGGGCGAGATGTCCTCCGTCTACGGCCGCGGCCTGACGGACGCCACCGTCGGTGCGCTCACGACCCAGCAGCAGAGCGGCAGCTACGCGTCGGCCTCGGCCGGCGACGTGCTCGCCGCGATGGCGTCGATGACCACCGACGGCACGCGCAACCTCGACCGCCAGCTCTCGCAACAGCAGATGCAGACCGCCACGGTCGGCGTCGCCACGACGATCCGGACGGCGCAGACGCTCGCGACCGCGGCGCAGATCCTCGCGCCCGTCGACACCGTGCTGCCGGTGATGCCGTTCCCGCTGCTCTTCGCGTTGCCGGCGCTGCCCAGCCTCGCCGCGATCAACGGCAAGCACTGAGCGCCGGGGCGCGCCGCCTCAGGGGAACACGAGCGACGCGCTGGCCGTGGCCGTCGCGGAGAGGTCGACGCGGCTGCCCGTGCGCAGCCATTTCGTCGTCGACGTCTCCGAGGCGGCGACCCACGTGCGCAGCGCCACGCCGTAGAGCGCGGCCGCGGGGGCGGACGTCGAGGTGCCGCCGGGCAACGCGATCGACACCGTGCCACCGTGCGCCGCGAGCAGCGAAGACACGTCGACGACGCTGGCCGTGCCGCCGTCGTTCGTCACGATCAGCTCGGCCCGGTCGGCGCCGTTGCTGGGCGTGCCCGACAGCGTGACCGTGAGCGTGCCGGTGGTGAATCCGGCGAGCGCCACCGGGTTCGGTGCGATGACGCTGGTCGCGCTGCCGACGAGCGTCGCCGTGGTGGCGCTGGCGCCGTCGGACAGGCGGCCGCGCGTCCACACCGAGTACGCGCCGAGGCCTTCCGTGGGCGTCACCGTGGTGAACGCGGGCGGGACGCCGACGCCTTCGGTCGAGGGGTCGAACTTCGCGTCGTGCACGGGCCCGCCGGGCAGCGTGATCGCGTGCAGCACGTTGCCGGTGAGCGGGTCGGCGGCGTCGGCGTTGATCGCGTACGGGATGTCGGCGCCGCCGGGGCCGCCGCCGCTGCCGGCGATCGTCAGCCCGAACAGCACGCGGCTGGCGCCGGGCGAGAGCGCGTTGGCGACGGTGACGCTGCGCTCGCTGGCGTCGAGCACGGGCACCAGCGGCGTGGCGGTGCTGCTGAGCGCGGTCGGGAAGGGCTTGAGGATGCCGGTCGGGTCGACGAAGACGTCGCGCACGACGATCGTCTGCATGTTGCCGCCATGGATCACGACGTCGTAGAGCGTCTCGGTCGGCAACGGATACAGCACGAAGGCGCCGCTCGCGCTCACGTTGACGCTGCGCACTTCCTCGTGGAAGCGGCCGTCGGCGGAGATGCTGGTCGCGCTCGCGACGACGTCGTGGATGCAGCCCGCGTGGCTCGTGCCGGTGCAGAAGTTCGTGGTGTCCAGCTGGCCCGAGATCGAGTCGAAGACGCTGCCGCCGATCTGCAGGCTGCCGTCGCCGAGCGCGGTGAGCAGCTGCTGGTTGTATAGCTGGAGCTCGTCGCGGATCGCGAAGCGGTCGGTGCCCGACGTCGACGCCCGCCGCACGAGGCTCGAGTGCGCGTTCCACTCGATGGCCAGCGGCGTGGTGGCGCTTGCGCCGAGCGTGAACGGCGACAGCAGGCGCAGGCCGGCCTGGATGTCGGGCGTCTCGAGCGGCGCCACGTGCACGCCGCTCGCGTCCGTGTATTGCACCTGGTCGTTGAACTGCAGGTGCTTCGCCGAGGCCGAGGCGACGAGCGCGAGCGCCGGGTCGGACGGCTGCAGCAGCAGGCGCAGCTGCGCATAGGTGCCGAGCGCGCCGACGTCCTGGCTCAGCAGCGCGACCAACTGGCCTTGCGACAGCGACGGATCGGCGAGGTCCACCGTGAGCGGCGCGGCCAGGTTCTCGACGACCCAGCTCGCGTCGCCGTCGCCGTACACCTTCGTGGCGTCGGCGTTCATCGTGATGCCGGTGAGCGTCACCCACAGGTGATCGATGCCCGGGCTCGCGCCGCCGGCTAGCGTGACGCTGAGCACCGCGCTGCCGGAGCTCGGCGGCGCCGGCACGGGCACGCCCACGCCG
>JASLEM010000484.1 GCA_030151165.1 Burkholderiaceae bacterium | reverse complement strand
ATCATGTCGGCGGGCGTCGACGGCATCGAGGTCGCCGAGGCGCTCGCGGCGTCGCTGCTCGCGCCCTGAACGACGAAGGCCCGGCACGCGGCCGGGCCTGTCCTTCGGCGAGCGCCGCTCAGGACGCGACGACCGTGATCGTCGCCGTGGCGCTCAGGCCCTTCGGATCCTTGACCGTCACCTTCAGCGCGTAGCTGCCCTTGACCGCCTTGGCCCAGCTCAGCGCGCCGGCGCTGCTCAGGGTCATGCCCGAGGGCGCGCCGGTCATCACGTAGCTCAGCGTGTCGCCGTCGACGTCCGCGCCGACGATCGTCGCCTTCAGCGCGGCGCCGGTCTTGACCGTGATCGTGCTCGCGGCCAGCGTCGGCGCGTGGTTGACGGCGACGACGGACAGCGTGTACTTGGCGCTGGCCGACTTGCCGGCGCTGGTCGTGGCCGTCGCGGTGAACGAGTAGCTGCCCGCGACCGGCGCCGGCCAGTTCAACGCGCCGGCCGAATTGACCGTCAGGCCGCTGGGCGCGCCCGACAGCGCGTAGGTGGTGGTCACGCCCGTCGGCGCCGTGATGCCCAGCGACTGCACGAAGGCCGTGCCGGTCTGCGCCGAGAACGCGCCGCCCGGGACCGTCGGCGCGACGCTGGTCGCGCTGGTGGTGGTGCTGCCGCCGGTGGTGCTGGTGGACGTGGTGCTGGTGGTCGACGTGGTGGTCGACGCGCCGACCAGCGCGGTCAGCAGCGCCGCGCCGTTGGGCGTGCCCCAGCCGGTGACGGTGTCGTAGCCCTTGGCGGCGACGCAGCTGGCGCACAGGCCGTCCTTGCCGTCGACGATGTCGGCGAACGCGGCGGCGTAGCTGGTCGCGCTGGCGGCGATGGTCTTGTACAGCGTGGTGTGGACGTCGCCCAGCACCGCCTTGGACGCGAGCACGCGGCGCGCGTTGGCCACGGCCACCAGGCCGGCCCACTGCGGGGCGCCGATGCTGGTGCCGCCGTAGGCGTTCCAACTGGTGGTGGTGGCGCCCTTCTCGGTCAGCGCGACGTACTGGCCGGTGGTCGGATCGGCGTTGAACGCGACGTCCGAGACCGTGCGCATCTTGGCCGCGCCCACGCCCGGCACCACGGTGCCCGATTGCCACGTCGGCAGCGGCTCCACGGTGCTGACGCCGCCGCCCGAGCTGGTCCAGGCGGCCTCGTAGCGGGTGCCCGAGCCGGTCCACTTCAGGCTCGTGCCGCCGACGGCCAGCACGTTGGGCGAGACCGCCGGCCACATGGCCTGCGCGCCGTTGTCGCCGGCGGCGGCGACGTAGGTCATGCCGGTCGCGGTGAAGGTGCTGTCGGTGGACTTCACCCAGCTGCCTTCGGCCGCGCCGAAGCTCATCGACACCACGCCGGCGCCCATCTTGTTGGCCAGCGTCACGCCGGCCAGCAGGTTGCTGGTCGACGAATCGGGCGTCTCGATCAGCACGATGCGCGCGAGCGGCGCGATCGCGTGCGCCCACTGCACGTCCAGGCCGATCTCGGCGACCCAGCTGGCGTCGTAGGTCGGCGCGGTGCTCGTGAGCGCGCCGGCGCTGCTGGCGTAGGCGACCGAGAACGTGCAGGTCGACGTCGCCGTGGTCAGCGGCAGCTTGGAGGACGCCGTCAGCGCGACGCTGGTGCAGGCCGGCAGGCCGAACTTGGTCGAGAACTTGCCGAGGTCGGCGAACGCGTTCGGGTGGTCGTGGGCGTCGACGATGTAGATGGTCTGGCCCGCGCCGAGCGCCGCGGCGTCGGCGGCCGACAGGCCGGTGGTGGACGCCGGCACGGCCGTCAGGCCGTAGGCGGCGCGGATCTGCGCGGGCGTGTAGACGGCCGCGGTGATCGCGGTGGCCGACGGCGTCGCGTTGCTCGCCGAGGCGATGCTGGCGCGCGACTGCTCGGCCAGGCGGGCGGGCGTCAGGCGGGCGGTGGACAGGCCGGCGGCGGCGCCGTCGATCCGGAACTGGCGCGGATCCTGGCTCGCCGTGACGCTCTGGCCGCTGGCGTCGGCGTCGTCGGGCTCTTCCAGCTGGGCGGCCGCCATGTGGAAGGTCGGCTCGGCCTGGACGTCGCTCGCGGTGGTCGCCGTGGTCGTGGTGGTCGACGTGTCGGCGGCAGCCGACCCCTGCGTGGACGCCTGCGCGACCGCGTCGCCGCCGCTGGCGCCGCCTCCGCAGGCCGTCAGGGCGGCAGCGGCGCAGCACGACAGCAGCGCGGCCAGGGACGACGGGAGGGAGCGGGCGGAGAGGCGATGCGACACGGGAAACGATCCTTTGCGGATCGGCAGTCGGCATCGAAGGCAGGACAGTCCGGGCACGGCACGCCGTGCCCCGGCCGGCACGCCATCACGCCGGGCCTGCCGGGTGTGGACAAGCGGTTGTGCGGTCTTGGGAGACCGTCAGCCGCCAGGCGCTGTTGGGGACCGGCGCGGGGCGCCGAGTCACAGAGCAGCGAGTGCTTGTGGGGAACTCTGGATGGCCCGAATGGTAACCACCCCACAGCGATTCGAAGGGAGTTCCCCATCACGAAAGCCGCCGAAGGCGGAAAACGTCACGGCCGGGCGCGACCCGCGGGCCGGCGCGGGGAAAGGCGCGGACGCCGCGCGCCTCGCCTAAGATGGCCCACCATGCGCCGGCACAGGCGCGACCGGAGGCGACGATGTACACCTTGTTCGGGTTCAAGGGCTCGGGCTCCGCCGCGGCGGAATGCGGACTCGACATGGCGGGCGCGCGCTACCGCATCGTCGAGGCCGCCTCGTGGGAGCAGGACTCCGAGCTGGAGGAACTGGGCCGGGCCAACCCGCTGCGCCAGATCCCCACGCTGCGGCTGCCCGACGGCGCCATCCTGACCGAGAGCGCCGCCATCCTGATGCACCTGGGACTCGCGTTCCCCCAGTCCGGCCTGCTCGCCACCGATCCGGCGCGGCGCGACCAGACGCTGCGCGGGCTGGTCTACATCCCGGCCAACTGCTACGCCTGCATCACGATCCTGGACTACCCGGAGCGCTTCACCACCGCCACCGACGACGCCGCGCTCGCCGCCGTGCGCGCGGGAACGCGCGAGCGGCTGCACACGCACTGGGACATCTTCGCGGACGTGTTCCCCGTGCAGCCCGGCGGCTTCCTGGGCGGCGAGCGGCCCGGGGCGCTGGACATCCTGGCCGCGGTCGTCACGCGCTGGGGCGGCGCACGGCAGCACGCGAAGACGTCACGCCCGGAGTTCGCCGCGCTGCTGGGACGCGTGGAGACGCATCCGGCGCTCGCGCACGTGTTCGCCCGCCACTGGGAAAAGCCGGCCGGCCGCTGAAGGACGCGGCCCTCAGGCCAGCAGGTCGAGCGCCACGCCGGGCGCCAGGTTCAGCCGCGAGGCCAGGCCGGCGCGCAGTTCGAGCACGGTGCGCGCCTCGGCGCAGCGGCTCATGCGCCACGGCTTCATGCCCGGGACCACCTTCGTGACGACGCCGTCGGCGCGCAGGAAGACGACGTCGATCGCCTGCGCGAAGCCGAAGGTGTTGACCGAGCGCGCGGGCTTGACCCACACGCCACAGGCGCCCTTCAACTCGCGCGCACCGTGCAGGCCCAGGAAGCGGCTGCGCCAGCGCCCGGTGGTGCGCACCTTCATCGTGCTGCGCGCGCCGGGCACCCTCAGGGCGATGGTTTCAGACATGGCGTGTTCCTGGCGACGACCGCGCGATCGGGCCACCGGCGTTCCGCGAACGCCGGCCCTTCCTGCATGGGTGCCAGCATACCTGCCGGGCGTGCGGAAAATCACGTCGCGGCGGGTAAACGCCCAGCCACGAAATGCGTGGCGACGTGTCCGTCGTGACAAGGTGCGTCAGCGCAGTCGCACGGGGCCTAGTCGCGCTCCCAGAACACGCCGTCCTCGGTGATCATCTCGTCCAGCGGGATGTCGTGCGGCTCGGCCTCCAGCCAGGGCACGTAGCCGTGGCCGTAGCCGATGCCCACCGTGTACGGGCGCGGCGTCAGCGCGGCCAGCGTGCGGTCGTAGAAGCCGCCGCCGTAGCCCAGGCGCACGCCGCCGTCGCCGAAGCCCACGCAGGGCACGAGCAGCATCTCGGGCTCGAACGCGTCCGTGCCCTTGGGCTTGGGGATGCCGTAGGCGTCTTCCTCCATCGGGCAGCCGGGGTACCAGACGTGGAAATCGAGCTGCTTGGTCTCGCGGTCGATCACCGGCAGGCCGATCAGGCGGTAGGGCTCGCCTTCCGTCCAGCGGAACAGCGCGGGCATCGCGTCGAACTCGCCCTTGATCGGCCAGTAGGCGCCGATCGAGGTCTCGGGGCGCGTCACGAGAAAGACGCGCAGCACCTCCTGCAGGTGCACCGAGCGCTGGTGGCGGTCGGTCATCGCGAGGCGCTCCGCCTTCAGCTGGCGACGCAGGGTCGGCTTGTCGCGGGCGGGCTCGAGCGAGAACTTCCAGGGCGGCGTGGTCATCCGGCGATTGTGCGGGGCCGGCGCGCATCGTGCAAATCGGGCGCGAGCCAACATCCCCGCGCCGCGATGCCCGGCGCCGTGCCACTAAACTCGAGCGCATGAACGATTCCGGCCTCGTCGATCACTGCCTCGAGCTGCTGTCCCCGCTCGGCCCGACCCGCGCGAGCCGCATGTTCGGCGGCCACGCGCTCTACGTCGACGACCTGTGCATCGCCCTCGTCTTCCGCGACGCGATGTACCTGAAGGTCGACGACGCGAACCGCGCCGCCTTCGAGGCCGCGCACTGCAAGCCGTTCGTCTACGAGACCAAGGGCGGCGAGATCGGCTCGCTGAGCTACTACACCGCGCCGGACGAGGCGATGGAGTCGCCGCACGAGATGATCCCGTGGGCGCGCCGCGCGCTGTCGGCCGCGGTGGCGGCGCGCGCGAAGGCGCCGAAGAAGAAGACGCCCGCCGCGAAGGCGGCGCCCGCGAAAAAATCGGCGGCGAAAAAGCCGGCCGCAAAGACACCGGCCGCGAAGAAGACCCCGGCGCCGAAGCCTGCCGCCAAGGCGAAGGCACCGGCCGCCGCGCCGCGCCGCGCGGCAAGCCAGGCTTCCGCAACGCCGAAGGCCCCGGCGGGCGGCCGCGCGAAACCCGCCGCGCGCAAGCGCCCCTCCACACCATGAACCTGGCCCGCCAGCGCCCCCTCGTCCTCGACCACCTGCGCAGCTTCGAGGCCGTCGCGCGCCGTGCCGGCTTCGGCGCGGCGGCGGAGGAACTGCACGTCACGCAGTCGGCGGTGAGCCGGCAGATCAAGAGCCTCGAGGAGGAGCTCGGCGCGCCGCTGTTCACGCGCGGCACGCGCCGGGTCGAGCTCACGCAGGCGGGCCAGCTGCTGCTGCGCGCGATCACGCCGGCGCTGAGCCGCATCGACGGCGCGGTGCGCCAGATTCGCCAGCTGCGCGGCCGCGCGCAGGTGAGCCTGTCGACCTTCCCGTCGTTCGCGTCGCTGTGGCTGCTGCCGCGCCTGCCGACCTTCGAGCGCCAGCAGAAGGCGATCGACATCCGCATCTCGGCCGTCGATCGCCTCGTCGATCTGGACGACCCCGACCACGACCTGCTGCTGCGCCAGTGCCGCCCCGAGGACGCGCCACCGGGCGCGCAACGCATGTTCGGCGAAGTGCTGACGCCGGTCATCGGCGCGAGCCTCGCCGACGCGATCGCGCGCGGCGCCGCGCCGCCGCTCGACACCCCCGCCGACCTCGCGCAGCACACGCTGATCGCGATGGAGGACGACCGCCCCGGCAACGAGTTCCTCGGCTGGCCGCACTGGCTGGAGCAGCGCGGCGCCGGGCATCTCGAGCCGCGGCGCTGGATCAGCGTCAACTTCACGCACCAGGAGGTGCAGACGGCGCTCGCCGGCCAGGGCGTCGCGCTGGGGCGCATCCCGCTGATCTACGACCTGCTCGAACGCGGCGACCTGATCGAGCCGTTCGACGTCGACAAGCGCCTGATCTCGCCGTCCGCCTACTGGCACATCGCGATGCCCGGCGCGCGCGCGCGGGCGGAGCTCGACAGCTTCACGCTGTGGCTGCAGGACGCCGCGCGCGCGACGCGCGAGGCGATCGGCGAGCAACCCGGCTGAGTGACCCAGCTGAGCGACCGCGCCGGCCGCGGGCGCGTCAGGCGCGCGCCTCGCCGCGCGTCAGCGGCACCTGCGTCGTGAGCTGGCGCGCGTCCCACGCGGCGCGCATCGCCGAAGACCAGAACGCCGACGGCACGACCAGCGGGATCACGCTGTCCGGATGGATCAGCACCGGGAACCAGTCGGCGATCAGCACGGTGTCGGGCAGGTGCGAGCGGATCGCCATGAAGCTGGTGAGCATCACGGGCTGCGACGTCATCTGCGGCGGCAGCGGGAAGTCGAGCGGCCGGCCCGAGTCGTTGCGCACCTGCTGGCCGATGCGGCGCAGCTCGGGCATCACGGCCGGCGCCGTCTTCAGCGCGGCCAGCCGTTGCGCCATGCCCGCGAGCGCGGCGGGGTGGGCGTCGAAGTACGGGTCGGGGCTGTAGACGCACAGTGCCGGGATGTCTTCCTTGCCGGGCACGTTGAGGGACTTGTCGAGCGGCACCACCGCCGCCCACACGATGCGGCCCTTGCGCAGCAGCAGGTCCTGCTTCGCGTAGAGCACGCGCATCGGGTCGGCCGCGTTCGTCTGGATCTTGACCGGCGGCGACACGTGCGAGAGCCGCACCCACTTGCTGCCCGAGATCAGGCGCCCGGCACCGAACGAGCGGCGCAGCCCGGCGATCAGTGAGCGCATCGTGGGGTCGGACTTCACGGTGTCCGTCGGCGCCTGCACGAACTGCGACTCCAGCCCCGACGGCGGGTCGCCGACCGGCAGCATCGACTCGGGCGCCTGCGCCGCCGGGTCGTCCAGCGGCAGCTCGAGGGTCACCTCGAAGGCGCCGGGCGCGGTGTCGAGCTCGGCGCCGATCGTCGTGCCCATCAGCGACGCGGGGACGGTGTCGGTGGACAGCGGCAGGAGCGACGCGGGCGCGGTGTCGACGCCGAGCATCGAGGCCGGGATGGTGTCGCCCGGCGCGGGCGCGGGGACGGTGCCCTCGCGGACCTCGGTGGGGACCGGTGCGGTCGCGGCCGAGACGCCGTCCGCCTCGCGCGGCACGCGCAGCGTCGGCAGGCGCAGGCGCCGCACGACCTCGCCGAAGCGCACGCCGTCGGCGACGACGAACAGCAGCGGCTCGTCCGGGCCGATGCGCCCGGGCACCAGCTGGAAGACGCGTTCCGAGCGATGGATCGCCGCGAGCAGGCCGTCGACGGCGGACATCATGCCGTCGAGCCGCATCTCGCTGCCTTCGGCCGGCGCCTCGTACGAGCACTCCACGCCGTGGAAGCCGTAGTCGACGATCCAGCGCGTGCCGGCGGGGTCGGTGACCGAACGCAGGCGCGGGGAGCCCAGCGTGCCCGGCGGCACGGCGGAGGCGACCAGCTCCCCGAACAGCTGCACGAGCGCGGGCTCGCCGCCGCCGGCTTCCTTCATGTCGAACGACACGAGCCGGCGCGGGAACAGCGCGGCGATGATGTCGGGCGCCTCGCCGAGCGCGGAGGGCGGATTGCCGATCCAGCGGTCGACCGAATCGAGCGCGCGCGGGCCGAGCGGCTCGGGCAGGCCGGCGTCGCGCAGCATCAGCGCGATCCGCGGCGCGCTCGCGCGGCGCTGCTGCCACTCGAACATCAGCCGTTCCCAGACGTGCAGCGACGCCATCGTCGGCTTCTGGCGGCAACCGTAATGAATGAGCGCCCACGCGATGTGGCTGCCCGCCTCGATGCCGAAGTTCTCGGCCAGCGCGGCGCGCAACGCGTGCACGACCTGCGCGTCGGCCGGGCCCGAGTTGCGGCGCGACTCGGGATCCGGATCGATGTGCAGCCGCATCAGCAGGACGACGACGGCCCGCCACAGCGCGAGGTTCTCGTCCTCGCGCGAAATGAAGGCCCGGTCGGCGTCAAGGCCCGCGAGCCGCAACAGCGCTCTCGTTCCGGGCTTGAAGTCTTCGCTCATCCTCGCAGTATGCCGCCACGCCCGACCGGACAGTGAGTCGTCGGAATCCGGCGTGACGGCTTCTTCAGGTGAGGAGCCCCAGCGCCATGTCGATCTGCTCGGTCGGACTGCGCTTGAAACCCGAGCGCGTGAAGCGCTGGAGGCGTCCGACGGCGAGCGCCGTCAGGGCCGACGCGCGGCCGTTGGCGTCGACGGTGGGGGTCTGCGAACCGTGCTGTTCCGCGGCGGCGCGCAGCGACTGGCGCAGCTGCGATTCGATCTTGTCGAAGAACTGGTTCATGCGCGCGGACAGGCGCTCGTTCTCGAACACGAGCGCGTCGCCGACCATCACGCGCGCCATGCCGGGGTTCTTCTCGCCGAATTGCAACAGCATGAAAACGATGCGACGAGCCTGCAGCGACGGGTCGGTGTCGCGCTCGGTGATCTGGTGGATCAGCGTGAAGATGCTCGACTCGATGAACTCGATCAGGCCTTCGAACATCTGCGCCTTGCTGGCGAAATGTCGATAGAGCGCGGCCTCGCTGACCGACAGTTTCGCGGCCAGGGCGGCGGTGGTGATGCGGTCGGCGCCGGGCTCCTCGAGCATCGCGGCGAGCGTCTGCAGGATCTGGACGCGCCGCTCGCCCGGCTTCGGCCGCTTGCGCGCGGCGGGGGCGTCGGCCGGCGCCGCGACGTCCTTCGCGGACGCTTCCGACGGCGCTCCGTCGTCGACCGTGTCGTCCTCGGCGCCCAGGCCTGCTTGCTGTGATTGCGTCATGTTCTCGGGCGCCGACACGCCGGAACCGGCAACGGCAGAAAAAGCGGTGGAAGAGTCTGGCATCGCTGTCAGCTGCCGGGAGGAGCAGGTCTGGACTCATTTTTGCACACCACTGCCGCGCTGCTGGGTGCAGGTAAACACCAAGCAAACAATCCCGTGAACCCTCGCACGAGGGGCTTGCGGCCGAGGGCCGGTCGGGGTTTGCACGGAGCCGGGGCGCGGCGTCCCCACCCGGGTGCCGGCGCGCCGCGCGCTACCTCAACAAGGTGCGCAGGTTGCGGATCACGCGCACGCCGCTCGGCCGCATCGACCAGCGTTCGACGCGCGGCCCGTCATGCGCGCCGCGCCGCGCGAAGCGCTGCATCCACACCGCCTGCATGCCGACGCGCCGCGCCGCGAGGACGTTCGCGAGCGAGTCCTCCACCAGCACGCAGCGTGACGGATGCACGCCCAGCCGACGCGCGACCTGGCGCAGCATCCGCCGGTCGGGCTTGGGGCGCCAATGACCGAACATCGTCATGTCCTCGATCGACAGCACCTCGTCGAACAGCGACGCGATGCCCAGCGCGCCCAGCACGCGCATCGCGTAGGCACGCGGCGCGTTCGTCAGCACGACGCGGCGGCCGCGCAGGCGGGCGATGGCGGCGAGGTCGTGGCGATGGCCGGTGACGCGTTCCTCGAGGCCCGGCAGCCGGTGCGTCTCGTGCAGGAAATGCGCGGGCCGCACGCCGTGGTGGCGCACGAGGCCCAGCATCGTCGAGCCGTACCGGTGCCAGTACTCGTCGCGCAACGCGCTCGCCTCGGCGACGCCGACGCCCATCGTCTCGACGACGTAGGCCTGCATCGTGTCGTTCATCTGCGAGAACACCCACGCGCCGGCGTCGTGCAGGGTGTTGTCGAGGTCGAAGAGCCAGACGCGTTCGCGCGCCGGAAGAGCGTCGCTCATGCCGCGCCGCCGTGCGACATGTCGCGCCCGAGCCCCCAGATGCCGCCCATCAACAGCAGCGCGCCCAGCCATTGCGCGGGCTGCAGCCGTTCGCCGAGGAAGGCCGCGGCGAGCAGCACCGCGGTGAGCGGCTCGACGAGCGTCGCCACCGTCAACGCGGTCGGACTCAGGCGCGCTGCGCCCCAGCTGAACGCGAGCAGCGCGAGCGCGGCGGTCACCATGCCGAGGTACAGCAACCAGGCTTCGGGCGTGATCTCGCGCGGCAGCTGCAGCGGCCACACGAGGCCCGACAGCGCCATCGCCGCGGTGGCGGCGAGCGTCAGCGCGGTGGTCGAGACGCCCGCGCCCCAGCGCCGCGACAGGCTCGGGCTCGCGAGCGTGAAGCCGGCGTACAGCAACGCCGAGCCGATCGAGGCGGCGACGCCCCAGAACCAGTCGCTCGCGCTCGCGCCGGCCAGCGCGCCGCCTTCCGACCCCGCCGAACCCGCGCCGCCGACGATCAGCAGCACCGTGCCCGCGAGCGACGCGCCGAGGATCGCGACCAGCGCCGCGCTCGCGCGCTGGCGCCCGCGCGCGAGCGCCCAGGCCGTGACGAACACGGGCGGCAGGCACAGCGCGATGAGCGTCGGGATCGCCGCGCCGATGCGCGCGATGCCCTGGAACCACAGCAGCACGTACAGCGCCATCACGGTGCCGGCGACGAGCAGCGGCGCGCCCTCGCGCACGAGCCCGCGCCACGGCATCGCGCGGCCGAAGACGGCCAGCAGCGCCGCGCTCCCGAGCACGAAACGCCAGAACGAGATGCTCTGCGGGTGGTAGCCGTGGCGGAGCACGAGCAGGTTGACGACGAGCGAGCCCGTGCCCCACAGGAAGGCCGCGCCGCAAGCGGCGCCGAGTCGGGGAGCGACGGACGCGGAGGTCATCGAGGGAACGTGGCGGGCATCGGGCCGACGCGGCGCGCGCGGGCGTCACGCGCGCGCAGGCGCGAGCGCGCGGCCCGCGACGCCGTCATCGGGCGCGGATCATCGTGCCGTAGGCCTGGTCCGTCAGGATCTCGAGCAGCATCGCGTGCGGCACGCGGCCGTCGATGATGTGCACGGCGTTGACGCCGCTGCGCGCGGCATCGAGCGCCGACGCGATCTTGGGCAGCATGCCGCCGGAGATCGTGCCGTCGGCGAACAGGTCGTCGATCTGGCGCGCGGAGAGGTCGGTCAGCAGCTTGCCTTCCTTGTCGAGCACGCCCGGCGTGTTCGTCAGCAGCACCAGCTTCTCGGCCTTCAGCACCTCGGCCAGCTTGCCGGCGACGACGTCCGCGTTGATGTTGTAGCTGACGTTGCCCTCGCCGAAGCCGATCGGGCTGACGACCGGGATGAACTGGTCGTCCTGCAGCGCCTTCACGACGGCGGGGTCGATGGAGACGATGTCGCCGACCTGGCCGACGTCGTGCTCGATCTCCGGGTTGTCCTTGTCCTGCATCTTCAGCTTGCGCGCGCGGATCATGCCGCCGTCGAAGCCCGTCAGGCCCACGGCCTTGCCGCCGGCGGAGTTGATCAGGCCGACGATGTCCTGCTGCACCTCGCCGCCCAGCACCCACTCGACGACGTCCATCGTCTCCTGGTCGGTCACGCGCATGCCCTGGATGAAGGTGCCCTTCTTGCCGAGCTTGGACAGCGCCGAGTCGATCTGCGGGCCGCCGCCGTGGACGACGACCGGGTTCAGGCCGACGAGCTTCAGCAGCACGACGTCCTCCGCGAAGTCCTGCTGCAGCGCCGGCTCGGTCATGGCGTTGCCGCCGTACTTGATGATGATCGTCTTGCCGTGGAACTTGCGGATGTACGGCAGGGCCTGCGCCAGGATTTCCGCCTTGTCGCGCGGGTTGATGTGCGACAGGTCGGCGTCGGCGGAGCTGGAGGTGGGCGTGGTCATGCGTCGATTCTATTGACGTTCGCGCGACAAAGGCATGTCGGCGCAGCGCGCGTTCGAGGGTTTTCCGCGCACCCGCGCCGATGCGCCGGCAAAGCGCCTGTATTCCCGCGGGGCCGCCAGCGCGTTATGGAGATACCAAGGACAATCGAGATCATGAAACGCTTCCTCGCCACCGCCGCCCTGCTCGCCTTCTCGATCGCCGCGTCCGCGCAGGCGGTCATCGCGGGCGAGGTGAAGAAGGTCGACAAGCCCGCCGGCCGGATCACGCTCAAGCACGCCGAGGTCAAGGTCTTCGACATGCCCGCGCTGACCGGCGCCTACAAGGTGCAGGATCCGTCGATGCTCGACAAGGTCCAGGTGGGCGACCACGTGCAGTTCACGCTGGATCGCGTCAACAGCGTGTTCACGATCACGAAGATCGATAAGCAGTAGCCCCCGCGCTGGCTGGCGAAGCCAGCTCCGCCGCTCCCTTGAATCTCGCGCCGTCGCGCCAGCGGCAGCGCCGGCCCGGCTTTCCGCCGGATGGTCTGACTTCGTGGCTAGGTCGGGCCGGTCGCCGCGATTTCCTCGCAGCGTTCGCGCAGGAACTGGTGCAGCTGCTGCACCGCCGGCGAGAACTGGCGGCGGTGCGGGCAGACGAGGTGCAGCGGCGTCGGTTCGCCGACGCAGTCGTCGAGCAGGTGCACGAGCCGGCCGGCGCGCACGTCGGCGGCGACGTCCAGCCAGGACTTGTACGTGATGCCCTCGCCGGCGATGGCCAGCCGGCGCACGACGTCGGCGTCGTCGCTCTGCAGCAGCCCCTTGACGTGCACGGTGCGGCGCCGGCCGGCCTGCGTGAACGTCCACTTGTCGTGCATGCGGCCGCCCATCAGGTACAGCAGGCAGTCGTGGCGGGCGACGTCGTCGACGTCCGCCGGGCATCCGCGGCGCGCGACATAGTCGGGCGAGGCGACGAGCAGCCGCCGGTTCGCGGGCGCGAGCGGCAGCGCGACGTAGCTCGCGTCGTCCGTCGCGCCGTAGCGGATCGCGACGTCGACCGGCTCGCGGAAGACGTCGGCCACGCGATCGGTGAAGAACAGCCGCAGCGTCAGTTGCGGGTGCGCGCGCCGGAACTCGGCCAGCCAGGGCAGCAGCACGTTGCGGCCGAGGTCGGACGGCGCGGAGATCTGCACCAGGCCGCGCAATTCGGCGCGCTCGCCGTGCAGTTGCTCGCGGCCCTCGCGCAAGGTGTCCAGCACGCCCTGGGCATACGGCAGGTAACGCTCGCCCTCGGCGGTCAGGCGCAGGCTGCGCGTGGAACGCGCGAACAGGCGGATGTCGAGTTCGCGTTCGAGCCGCTTGATGGCGGCGCTGACCTGGCCAGGCAGCAGGTCGGCCTCGCGCGCGGCGTCGGAAAAGCTGCCGAGGGCGGTCGAGCGCAGGAACAGCTGGAGATCGTCGAGGCGGATCATCTTCACTTTCATAGTGAAAGTCCTGGTCGATTATTACGCTTTTTCGAGAAGACGAAACCGGCGACGATGCGCTCCATCGCAACACGCCCCCCGAAAGGAGCCGCCATGAAGACCATCGCCTACACGCAGGCCGGCCTGCCCATCGCCGACCCGGCATCGCTCGTCGATCTCGAGCAGCCCGCGCCGACGCCCGGCCCACGCGACCTGCTGGTGCAGGTGCGCGCCGTCTCCGTCAACCCGGTCGACACCAAGATCCGCGCCAACGCGAAGGTCGACGCGCCGCGCACGCTCGGCTGGGACGCGTCGGGCGTCGTGCAGGCCGTGGGTGCGGAGGTGACGTTGTTCCAACCTGGCGACGCCGTCTTCTACGCCGGCGCGCTGAACCGGCCCGGCACGAACAGCGAGCTGCACGTCGTCGACGAGCGCCTCGTCGGCCACAAGCCGGCGTCGATCGGTGACGCGGCCGCCGCGGCGTTGCCGCTCACGTCGATCACCGCGTGGGAGATCCTGTTCGACCGCCTCGGCGTGGCCGAGGGCGGTGGCGCCGGGCAGCACCTGCTGGTCGTCGGCGCGGCGGGCGGCGTCGGCTCGATCCTCGTTCAGCTCGCGCGCCAGCTGACGCAGCTCACCGTGATCGGCACCGCGTCGCGCCCCGAGACCGCCGACTGGGTGCGCGGGCTCGGCGCGCACCACGTCGTCGACCACACGAAGCCGCTGGCCGACGAACTGGAGCGCATCGGCATCCCGCAGGTCGAGCTCATCGCGAGCCTGACGCACACCGACGCCCATTTCGCGCAACTCGCCGAGGCGATCGCGCCGCAAGGCCACCTCGCGCTGATCGACGACCCGAAGACGCTGGACATCGTGCCGCTCAAGCGCAAGAGCGCGTCGGTGCACTGGGAGTTCATGTTCACGCGCTCGATGTTCGAGACCGCGGACATGGCCGCGCAGCATGCACTGCTCGATCGCGTCGCGAAGCTGGTCGACGCCGGCGTGCTGAAGACGACGCTCGCCGAGAACTTCGGCACGATCAACGCCGAGAACCTGCGGCGCGCGCACGCGCTGGTCGAATCGAACCGGGCGCGCGGCAAGGTGGTGCTCGAAGGCTTCTGAGAGCGACGGGCCGATCGCATCGCGCCACCGGCCCGCGCCGCCTCAGAAGTGGATGCCCCGCATCATCTGCTGCATCGCGACCGCTTCCGCCGACAGCTTCGGCTTGGCCCCCTTCTCGCCGTGCGCGGCGTCGGAGTCGGGGAACATGCGGAACGTCGTGTTGCTGACGATTTGCGCGACGCGCGGCACGAACGCGTGCAGCACCTCGCCGAACACGCCCAGGCGCGTCGCGATGCGCACCGGCTTCTCGACGCAGGCCTGCGCGATCATGTCGGCGGCTTCCTCGGGCGAGAGCGTCGGCACGTTGTTGTAGATCTTGGTCGGCGCGATCATCGGCGTGCGCACGAGCGGCATGTTGATCGTCGTGAAGGTGACGCCGACGTCCGCGTACTCGCTCGACGCGCAGCGCGTCCACGCATCGAGGGCGGCCTTGCTGGCGACGTACGCCGAGAAGCGCGGCGCGTTCGTCAGCACCCCGATCGAGCTGATGTTGACGACGTGGCCCTTGCGCTTGGCGACCATGCCGGGCAGCAGCCCCATCGTCACGCGCAGGCAGCCGAAGTAGTTCAGCTGCATCGTGCGCTCGTAGTCGTGGAAGCGGTCGTAGCTCGACTCGATCGCGCGGCGGATCGAGCGCCCCGCGTTGTTGATCAGGAAGTCGACGCCGCCGAACTGCTCGGTGATCCACGCGACGAAGGTCTTGCAGCCGGCCTCGTCGGCGATGTCCACCGAGTAGGTCTCGACGCGCGCGTCCGCGCGGCCGGCCCGCTTCGCGTAGGCGAGGATCTCGGCCTTGGCCTCGGCGAGCTTCTCCTCGTCGCGCGCGCAGATCAGCGTGATCGCGCCGGCCTCGGCGAACTTGCAGGCCGCGGCGAGGCCGATGCCCGACGAGCCGCCCGTCACCAGCACCACCTTGTCCGCGACCGTGCCCTTCAGGCTGTGGTCGATCGACAGCGCCGGGTCGAGATGGCGCTCCCAGTAGTCCCACAGGCGCCACGCGTAGTCCTTCAGCGGCGGGCAGTCGATGCCGCTGCCCTTGAGCGCGGCGGCGGCGTCGCGGTTGTCGAAGCGCGTCGGGTAGTTGATGAAGGTCAGGATGTCCTCGGGCAGGCCGAGATCCTTCATCACGGCGTTGCGCACGCGGCGCACCGGCGCCAGCGCCATCAGGCTCTTCTTCACGCCCTTGGGGATGAAGCCGAGCAGCGCGGCGTTGACGAACACGTTCATCTTCGGCGCGTGCGCGGCCTTCGCGAAGATGGCGAGCACGTCGCCCACGCGCAGGCCTTCGGGGTCGGTCAGGTGGAAGCAGCTGCCGCTCTTCGTCGTCGGCAGGTGGCTGATGTGGTCGAGCGCGGCGACGACGAAGTCGACCGGCACGATGTTGACGCGCCCGCCCTCGAGCCCGATGCCCGGCATCCACGGCGGCAGGATCTGGCGCAGGCGCTGGATGACCTTGAAGAAGTAGTACGGGCCGTCGATCTTGTCCATCTCGCCGGTGCGCGAATCGCCGACGACCATCGCCGGGCGGTACACGCTCCACGGCACCTTGCATTCCTTGCGCACGATCTTCTCGGACTCGTGCTTGGTGGCGAAGTACGGGTGGTCGAGGTTCTCGGCCTCGTCGAACATGTCCTCGCGGAACACGCCTTCGTACAGCCCGGCCGCGGCGATCGACGAGACATGGCTGAAGTGCTTCGCGTCGATCGCCTTCGCGAACTCGACCGCGTTGCGCGTGCCCTCGATGTTGACGGCGACCTGCGACTCCTCGTCGGCCGACAGGTCGTACACCGCGGCCAGGTGGTACATCTGGTCGATGTTGCCCTTCAGCGCCTTGACCTGGTCGGCGGCGACGCCGAGCTTCTTGCCGGTCAGGTCGCCGGTGACGGCGATCGCGCGCTTGTTCGTCACGCCCCAGTACGACAGCAGCTCGGGCACCTTGCCCTCCGAGCCGGGTCGCAGCAGGAAATACACCGTGGCGCCGCGCCGGGCGAGCAAGGTCTTGACGAGTCGCTTGCCGATGAAGCCGGTCGCGCCGGTGACGAAATACTGCATGCCGTGTCTCCTCAGATGCCTGGGTCTGTTTTCGGATCGTCCGACGCCGATTGTGGGACACGCGGGCCGCGCGCCGAACACGTGTTTGTGCGGGTGCAACACCGGGTCGGCCGGGGTGGCGGCGCGCGCCGGCGATAGAGCGGACACCCTAAGGAATTAGGCTGCGCGCTCCACGGGCCGCGCCTATATTCCAGTCTCGGTCACCCTGACGTCCACGGCATCCGCGCCGGCCTCGGCAACAGGCCGCGGCAAGCCGCCCGGGAGTGCCCACCGCACGAACCGCGTCTCACGCTCAAGCAAAAGGAATTGTCATGGTCAAGAAGCTCTCCAAGATCGCCGCCAAGAAGGCCGCCTCGCCCGCCGGCATGTTCGACAGCGCGCTCGCCAGCTCCGTCAAGGACTCGGCCCAGCAGATCTGGCTGGCCGGCATGGGCGCGTTCGCCAAGGCGCAGGCCGAAGGCGGCAAGGTGTTCGACGCGCTGGTCAAGGAAGGCGTGAGCCTGCAGCGCAAGACGCAGGCCGTTGCGGAAGAAAAGCTGGGCGACGTCACCGGCAAGATGAGCTCGATGGCCTCGGAAGTCACCAGCAAGGCCGGCGCGTCGTGGGACAAGCTCGAGAACATCTTCGAGGAGCGCACCGCCAAGGCGCTGGGCAAGCTGGGCGTGCCGACCGCCAAGGACGTCGCCGAGCTGACGCGCCGCGTCGAGGAGCTGAGCGCCGCCGTCGCGAAGCTGTCGAAGTCGCCGAAGGCCGCGGCGCCGGCCAAGGCCGCTGCCAAGGCGCCGGCGAAGAAGGCCGCGACGAAGAAGACCGCGGCCGCCAAGGCCCCGGCGAAGAAGGCCGCGACCAAGACCGCCGCCAACGGCGCCGCGAAGCCGGCCGCCAAGCGCGCCGCCGCCCGCAAGGCCGCGCCGGCCGCCGACACGTCGACCCCGGCCGCGTGACGACACCGCGCCGGAATCCTTTTCCGACGCAGTGAGCCATTAGACCTCGAAGGCGCCAGCCGACCCGCTGGCGCCTTCGCCGTTTCTGGAGGCGCACCTCCAATCGCCGGGCACATCGCCTGCCGATCCGCGCATGCGGCATCCTCGCCCGCGCCTGCCGACCTGCGACCCCGCCATGACCCAGAACGCCGCCCCGACCTCGCCTTCCCGCGCCGCCCGACGCAAGGACACGCGCGTGGGCCTCGCGCTCGCCGGCGGCGGGCCGCTGGGCGGCATCTGGGAGATCGGCGCGTTGTGCGCGCTCGAGGAGGTGCTGGTCGGCGTCGACTTCACGCGCATGGATGGCTACGTCGGCATCTCCGCGGGCGGCTTCATCGCGGCCGGCCTCGCGAACGGGATGACGCCGCGCCAGATGTGCATGGCCTTCATCGAGGACGACGGCGGCGCCGACGACCTGATCCCGCCGTCGATCTTCGTGCATCCCGCGTGGGGCGAGTACGCGACGCGGCTGAAGATGTTGCCGAAGCTCGTCGCGCAGGCGGCGTGGCGGGTCGCGCTCGGCACGGCGTCGGGCGTGGAGGTCGTCGAGCGCCTCGGCCGCGCGCTGCCCACCGGCGTGTTCAGCAACGCGTCGATCGAGGCGCACATGCACCAGGTGTTCTCGGCGCGCGGCCGCACCGACGACTTCCGCCAGCTGCGCCGCCCGCTGGTGCTCGTGGCCACCGACCTCGACACCGGCGCCGTCGCGCCGTTCGGCCTGCCCGGCTGGGACGACGTGCCGATCTCGCGCGCCGTCACGGCCAGCGCCGCGCTGCCCGGCCTGTATCCGCCGGTGCGCATCGGCGGGCGCCACTACGTCGACGGCGCGCTGAAGAAGACCGTGCACGCGCGCGCGCTGCTCGACCAGGGCGTCGACCTGCTCGTCTGCCTGAACCCGCTCGTCCCGTTCGACTCGAGCCACGCGCCGACGCACGACGTGCGGCTCGGCGCCGCGCGCATCCCGAAGCTCGTGCAGGGCGGCCTGCCGCTGGTCGCGAGCCAGAGCTTCCGCTCGCTGATCCACTCGCGGCTCGAGCTCGGGCTGAAGGGTTACGGCCTGAGCCATCCCGGCGTCGACATCGCGCTCTTCGAGCCCGACCACCGCGACCCGGAGATGTTCGGCGCCAACACCTTCGGCTATTCGGCGCGGCGCCAGCTCGCCGAGCACGCGTACCAGTCGACGCGTACCAACCTGCGCACGCGGCGCAAGGCCCTGCGCGCGCTGCTCGACCCGCACGGCATCGCGATCGACGACAAGACGCTCGACGACGCGTCGCGCCGCCTCGTCACCTACACGCCGCGCACCGCGCCGGCCTGGCGCGACGTCTCGCCCCGCCGGCTCGGCGGCGCGTTGCGCCGGCTGGGCGGCGTGCTCGACGAGCTCGAGTCGTCGATGGCCGCGGCCTGAGCGGCCGACGCGCGGTCGGGCCGGGTCAGCCCGCGTCCCGGAACGCGTGCGGGAACTTGCGCTCGTAGAAGTTCGCGACGGCCTCGTGGTCGAGCGCCATGAACGCGCGGAAGCCCGGCACGGCGGCGAGGCCCAGCGCGAACAGCGCGCCGGTCAGCCCGAAGCCCATGAACACCGTCGCGACGCCGGCGTGCAGCAGCGCGATGCCGGCGAGCGCGGGGCCGATCATGCCGGCGATGTGGGTCGTGGTCACCGAGACCGCGACCATGCGCGCGCGAAACGCCTGCGGGCGCGCGAGCATGCGATGCGTGAGGCCCACGAGCACCATCGCCGAGTTCATGCAGCCGGCCACGACGAAGCCCGCGACGAGCCACGGGCCGCTCGTCGTCATGCCCGCCATGCCGAGCGCGACGCCCTGGACGGCGGCGGCGCCGACGCGCACGTGGAAGCGGCCGAAGCGCGCGATGAACCACGCCGAGAGCCCCAGCGAGCCGAGCAGGATGCCCAGCGACAGCCCGCCCTCGCACAGCCCGAGCCACGCGCCCGACAGGCCGAGCGACTGCACTTTCAGCGGCACGAGCATCGTGAAGGTCGGGAACAGGAAGATCCACGACAGGAAGTTGGTGAGGATCCAGCCGCGCTCGAGCGGGATGCGCCAGTTGGCGCGCAGGCCGGCCAGCAGGTCGGCGCGCCACGACCGCGCGTCGCGCACGGGCGGCACGCCCGGCGGCAGCTTGCGCGCGGTGACCCACGCCGCCATCAGCAGCGCCGCGTTGAGCCACAGCGCGATCGCCGTGCCCGCCGCGGCCAGCACGGCGCCGCCGATCGCCGGCCCGACCATGCGCCCGGTCGCCTGCGCGCTCTGCTGCAGCCCGAGCGCGCGCGACAGGCCGGCCGGCGGCACGAGCTCGGTCACGAAGCTGCTGACGGACGGGATCTGCGCGGCCATCGCGAGCACCGGCACCGCGCCGAGCGCGATCAGCACGTGCAGGTCGTAGTGGCCCAGGTTCGCCAGCGTGGCGACGCCGGCCGACGCCAGCGCGAACGCCACCAGCGCCCCGCGGATCAGCCGCCGCTTCGGGATGCGATCGCCGAGCGGCGACATCAGCGGCATCGCGACGATCGCGAAGCCCGAGGTCACGATGCTGTACAGCGCGAGGTCGTGCGCCCCGCCCGCGCTCGCGATCCACCACGGCAGCGCGACCTGCCCGACCATCAGCGCGAGCAGCGTCAGCGCGTCGCTCGCGAGCAACCAGCGGAAGGAGGCGCCGAGGGCGGCGAAACGGTCGAGGAACGGCAGGCGCATGGGAGCCCGCGAGGATACCGCGCCGAGCTCGCCGGACGCCGTCGCCGGCGCCTCCCCCTCGCCTCAACCGAGGTAGCGCCGCTCCAGGTGCGCCTTGAAATACGCCGGGTTCAGCGTCTCGCCCGACGCGCGCACGCTGAGCTCGTCGGTGGTCCAGCGGCTGCCCTGCAGCCAGATGTTCTCGCGCAGCCAGTCGAAGATCGGGCCGAGGTTGCCGGCGGCGATGTCGGCGTCGAGCGTGGGCATCGTGCGGCGCATCGTCGCGAACCACTGCGCGGCGTACATCGCGCCGAGCGAGTAGCAGGCGAAGTAGCCGAACAGGCCTTCGGGCCAGTGGACGTCCTGCATCGGGCCGTCGCGGAAGTTGCCGCGGGTGTCGACGCCCAGCAGCGCCATCATCTTCTCGTCCCACAGCGCGGGGATGTCGTCGACCTCGTAGCGTCCTTCGATCAGGCCGCGCTCGATCTCGTAGCGCAGGATGACGTGCGCCGCGTAGGTGACCTCGTCGGCGTCGACGCGGATGAAGCTCGGTTGCACGCGCGTGAGCACGCGCTGCAGGTTGGACGTCTCGAGCGCGGGCTGGTCGCCGAACGCGGCGCGCACGAGCGGCGCGATCTGCGCGACGAAGCCGGGGTGGCAGCCGATCTGCATCTCGAACGACAGGCTCTGGCTCTCGTGGATGCCCATCGAGCGCGCCTCGGCCACCGGCTGGCCGAGCAGCTCGCGCGGCAGGTTCTGCTCGTAGCGGCCGTGGCCGGTCTCGTGGATCGTGCCCATCAGGCTCTGCACGAACTCGTCGTCGCGGAAACGCGTGGTCAGGCGGACGTCCTCCGGCACGCCGCCCGAGAACGGGTGCGAGCTGACGTCCAGCCGGCCGCCGTCGAAGTCGAACTTCAGCAGGTGCATCACCTGCTCGCACAGCCGGCGCTGCGCGGCGCGGTCGAACGGGCCGGCGGGCACCAGCGTTGGCTCGTCGGCCTGCTTGCGCGTGATCTGCGCGATCAGGCCGGGCAGCCAGGCCTTGACCTCGCCGAAGACGCGGTCGAGCGTCTCGCAGCGCATGCCCGGCTCGTAACGGTTGACCAGCGCGTCGTACAGCCCCAGCCCGCTGCGCGCCGACAGGTGCTTCGCTTCCTCGCGCGCGACCTCGAGCACGCCCTTCAGGTTCGCGGCGAAGCCGGCCCAGTCGTTCTCCTTGCGCTGCGTGCGCCACGCGTATTCGCAGCGCGAGGTCGCGAGCGCGCGGCGCTCGACCAGCTCCGCCGGCAGCGCGTTCGAGCGGAACCAGTCGCGCTCGATCTCGCGCAGGTTGGCGTGCTGCTCGGGGGTCAGCGGCTCGGCCTTGGCGCGGGCGAGGTCGGCCTGCAGCCGCGGGTCGGTGCGCATGCCGTGGGTCAGCATCGCGATCTCGGCGAGCGCCTGGCCGCGCGCCTCGTTGCCCTTGGGCGGCATGTTGGCGGCCTGGTCCCAGCTCGCCATGCTTTGCAGGTGGCCGAGCCGGTAGAGCCGCAACCAGGTCGCGGCGAGGGCGTCGTAGCCCGGGGTGGCGGAGTGATGTTCGGTCGTGGTTGACATGGCGCTTCCCTGGATGTCTCGTCTTGTTGTGGCTCGCCGCCGCGCGCCATGCGGCGCAGCGTCGAGCTGACATTCTGGCGCGTCCGCCGCAAGAGGGTGTCCGTGTTTGTGCCCGGGCGGCGGCGCGTCTCGGACGCCGCCTGCGTGACAAATGACCGCTGAAGCGATGCCTCGTCGCCTGCTCGGCCTTGAGTTACCGGCTGTAACTACCGAAACTGGACACCGTTCGTCGCCGCCCCTTGGCGACGACGCCCACGGCCGGGAAGGAGGGGCGCATCGACGATGCGCCACGGAACGGCGTGCGGCACGAAGTGCGTGCGCATCCGGCGAAACGCGCTCGACCATCAACAACGAAGGATGAAGATGATCAAGATGAAACACGCGCTGGTCGGTTCGGCCCTGATGGCTCTCTGCGCCGTCGCCTCGGCCTCGATGCCGCCCGCCGCCATCAACCTGGTGAACAACGGCAGCTTCGAGACCGGTGACTTCTCCGGCTGGAGCCTGGCGGGCAACACCGGCTACACCAGCGTCGCCTACGGCGTCGGCGTCTATGCCCCGACCGACGGCAGCTTCCTGGGCTCCTTCGGTGCCGTCAGCAGCGACAGCTACCTGTCGCAGTCGCTCACCACCACCGCGGGCACCAAGTACGCGCTGTCGTTCGACATCGTCGACGAAGGCGCGTCGTCGGGCCAGGACTTCTCGGTGACCGTCGGCGGCAACACGCTGATGTCGATCGGTTCGCAATCGGGCGGCTACCAGCACGAGACCTTCGACTTCGTCGCCGGCGCCGGCAGCAGCACGACGCTGCAATTCGCGCTGCGCAACGACCCGAACTACTGGGGCCTGGACAACGTCGCCGTCACCGCCGTCGCGTCCGCCGTGCCGGAAGCCTCGTCGACCGCCATGCTGCTGGCCGGCCTGGGCCTGCTGGGCTTCGTCGCCCGCCGCCGCCAGTCGCGCTGAGCCGCTGCCGCCGCGAGGCGGTTTGCTCCCGGGAGGGCATCCGTACCACCGCTTCGCGGTGCAGGCGGATGCCCTTTTTCAATGGCCGGTCAGCGCGTGCCAGGTCGGCTGCAGGTAGGGCCAGAGCCACATGACCGCGCCCGTCATCACGAGGTAGCGCGCGCCCTTGCCGACCAGCATGTAGCCGACGCACGGCCAGAACGGCAGCCGCAGCCAGCCCGCGACGGCGCACAGCGGGTCGCCGACGATCGGCAACCAGCCGAGCAGGCAGGCGCGCGTGCCCCACTTCTCGAGCAGCGCCATCGCGCGCCGGCTGGCCGGGCCGGGCGGCTGCCTGTGCGCGACGCCCTCGTAGACGCGCTCGGCACCGTAGCCCGTCGCGTAGCTGATCGCGCCGCCGATCGTGTTGCCGATCGTCGCGACGACGATCGCCCACCAGAACAGCGACGGGTTCAGCGCGATGAGCCCGAGCAACGCGGGCTCGGAGCCCATGGGCAGCAAGGTCGCGGAGACGAGCGCGACGAGGAACAACGTGAGAAGGCCGTACTGCGGCAGCGACAGCCACGCGAGCACGCCGGCGAACCAGGCATCCATGGGGCGCGATTGTCGCTGCCGGCGGGCGGCCCTTCGCGCTGTCTTGCCTGAACAACAGCGCAGGAAAAAAGCCGCGCCGAAGGTCACGCCGGCCGCGGCCGCATGGCCTTGGGCCGGTGCCGGCATGGCGGTCGCGGCTATACTTCTGCCTCGTTTTGCAGCACCCCGCACGCGTCCCGACGCGCCGCCGGGGTCGCGCGCCCGCCACAGCCTCCCCGCTTCTCCCCCGGAACTCCCCCATGCACATTGGCGCGCTCGAGCTGCCGAATGCCTTGTTCGTCGCCCCCATGGCCGGGGTGACGGACCGGCCGTTCCGCATGCTGTGCAAGCGCCTCGGGGCCGGGTACGCGGTCAGCGAGATGGTGACGTCGCGCAAGGACCTGTGGCACACGCTCAAGACCTCGCGCCGCGCCAACCATGACGGCGAGACGGCGCCGATCTCGGTGCAGATCGCCGGCACCGACGCCGAGATGATGGCCGACGCCGCGCGCTACAACATCGACCGCGGCGCGCAGATCATCGACATCAACATGGGCTGCCCGGCCAAGAAGGTCTGCAAC
>JASLEM010000441.1 GCA_030151165.1 Burkholderiaceae bacterium | reverse complement strand
GCCGTCGGCCAGCACGCGGTTCACCGCCTGCCGTCCGTCGCCGACGATGGTGACGTCCGCGCCCTCGAGCAGCAGCGCGCGCTCGAGCACGAGCTGGTTGACCTCGTTGTCCTCGGCGACGAGCACGCGCGTGCCGGCGAGCCGCTTGGCGGCGCGCTGCGCGCTCGCGACGGCGGGCGCCTGCGGGCCGGGCGGCGCGGCGTCGAACCACGGCAGCCGCAGCTCGAAGGTGCTGCCCGCGCCGGGCTTGCTGCTCACGGTGATGATGCCGCCCATCAGCTCGGCGAGCCGGCGGCTGATGGCGAGGCCCAGGCCGGTGCCGCCGAAGCGGCGCGTGGTGGAGGTGTCGGCCTGCTGGAACGCGACGAACAGGTGCGGCAGCTGCTCGGGCGCGATACCGATGCCCGTATCGGTGACGCGGTAGACGATGCGCGGCAGCGAGGCCGCGACGTCGGCGACGGCGTCGTCGGAGTTCGCGGGCTCGCGGCCCACCCACACCGCGACGCGGCCGGTCTCGGTGAACTTGATCGCGTTCGACAGCAGGTTCACGAGCACCTGCTGCGTGCGCAGCGCGTCGCCGAGGCATTGCCCGGGCAGCGCGGGGTCGAACGTGAGTTGCAGCGCGATGCGTTTCTCGTCGGCGCGCTCGCGCAGCAGCGCGACGGCCTCTTCCGCCAGCGCGCGCGGCGACGTCGGCCGCTGTTCGACGCGCAGCTTGCCGACCTCGATCTTCGAGAAGTCGAGCACGTCGTTGACGATGCCCAGCAGCAGCCGGCCGGAGTTCAGGATCGCGGCGAAGGTGTCGTGCGTGCCCTTGCCGTCGGCGGTGTCGGCGGTGTCGCGCAGGCCCAGCTGCGCGAGGCCCAGCAGGCCGTTCAGCGGCGTGCGGATCTCGTGGCTCATGTTGGCGAGGAACTCGCTCTTCGCGTTCGCGAGCTCGACGGCGCGCAGCCGCGCGCGCTCGCGGTCGGCCTCGAGCGAGCGGCGGTCGGTGATGTTGCGCACGAACGAGATGACCTGGTCGGTGCCGAGCGGCAGCAGCCGCGCCTCGAAATACTGCTCGCCGTGCGGGAACGGCAGGGGGTATTCGACGACGACGATGCTCTTGGTCTCGAACGCCTGGCGGATCGCGGCGAGCAACGGCTGCGCGGCCTCGGCCGGCAGCACCTGGTCGACGGGCTTGCCGAGGAACTCCTCCGGCACGCCGAACAGGTCCTGCTCGCGGCCCGCGCGGAAGTCGACGATCGTGCCGTCGGGCAGCATGCGGAAGAACAGGTCGGGCATCGCGTCGAGCACGCTGCTGAGCTCCGCGGTGCGCTGGTGCACGATGCGCTCGAGCTCCAGCTTGCGCTCCTCGAGCGTGCGGGTGGCCAGGCGTTGCGCGGTCAGGTCGAAGTACGACGCGATCACCAGGTCCTCGCGGCCGATCGACATCCGCGTCGCCGAGAAAGACGCATGGAAGACCTCGCCCTGGCCGTTGCGGAAGCGCGCCTCGACGTTGCGCACCTCGCCCGTGCGCGCGAGCTCCTCGGTCGTCCAGGTGCGGATGTCGGTGTCGACCCACATCTTCAGCTCCAGCCCGTTGCGGTTCAGCGCCTGCTCGTGCGAGAGGCCGAACATCGCGACGAAGCTGTCGTTGACGTCGAGGAAGCGCTTGTCCTCGTAGCGCGCGAGCCCGAGGGCCGAGGCGCTGGTCTTGAAGATCGTGGCGAAGCGCGCCTCGCTGTCGCGCAGCGCGGTGACGGCGCGCTCGCGCTCGGCGTCGAGCTCGTAGCTCGCGAGCGCGCGGCCGATGTCGCTCGACAGGCGCTCGAGCAGCGCGAGCTCGCCGTCGTCGAAGAATTCGACCGTGCCCGAGTACATCGTGAAGACGGCGACGGTGCGCCCGCGCGCCTGCAGCGGATAGGCCGACGACGAGAAGTAGCCGAGCGCCAGCGCGCCCTCGCGCCAGCGCTGCATCGCCGGGTCGGCGCCGATGTCGGTCGAGTGCATCGCCCGGCCTTCGCGGAAGGCGGCGACGCTCGGCGCGAGGCCCAGCGGCCCGGCCGCCAGCGAGGCGTGCGGCGGGTCGAGGTACTCGCCGGTGACGCCGGCCCAGGCGACGGGCACGAGCTCGCCGGTGACGAAGTCCGGGCAGCCGACCCAGGCCATGCGCAGCCCGCCGACGTCGACCATGATCTGGCAGATCGCGGCGAACAGCGGTTCGGCGGCGCGTTCGCGGGCGATCGCGGCGTGCACGCTCGTCAGCACCTGGTAGAGCCGGTTCAGGCGGCGCAGGTGGCGTTCGGCGTCGCGCCGCTGCGTGACGTCGCGCGCGATGCTCAGCACGCCGGTGAGCTCGTCGTGCGCGCCGATCACCGGCGTGTGCAGCGACTCGACGAAGGCCTGGCGGCCGTCGCTCGCGTACGTCAGCGTGAAGTGGTGCGCGAGCGGCGCGCCGGCCTCGATGGCGCGACGGTCGGCGCTCGCGAGCTCGGTGGCCATCGCCGGGTCGAGGAACTCGCGCTCGGTGTGGCCCAGCAGCTTGGCCTCGGGCGCGCCGATGAACTCCTCGAAGCGCTGGTTGCACGCGAGGAAGCGGCCGTCGACGCTCTTGAACCACACGAGGTCGGGCAGCGTGTTGATCAGCGTGCGCAGGCGCCGGCGCTCCCCGTCGATCTCGGTCGTCTTCTCGCGCACGGCGCGTCGCAGCACGAGGCCCCACAGCACCGCGACGATCACCGCCAGCCCGAGCCCGAGCGCGGCGATGCGCAGCGCGCGCAGGAAGGTCGAGCCCGCGAGCGGCGAGCCGAGCCACTTGTCCTCGATCGCCTTCTGTTCCGCGGGCGTGACCTGGTCGAAGCCCTTCTCGATGAGCGACAGCGTCGGCGAGTCGCCGCGGCGCACGGCGCGGTGCATGTGGCCGTAGAACATCACGAACGCCTGGCGGAAGCGTTGCGACGCGTTGGCGCGGTAGAGGTAGTACTCGGCCGACGGGCCGTCCATGCAGAAGATCTTCGGGCCGCCGGCCACCGCCGCGTCGATCAGGCTCTGGTAGCTCGGATAGGTGTCGATCGCCGTCACGCCGCCGGCGCGCAGGCGGTCGACGCAGACGTCCCCGGCGAGCGCCGCGACGTGGAACGCGCGCAGCGAACGCAGGTCGACGAGTCCCTTGACGCTGTTTTCCGCGTAGATCGGCTCGCGCACGTCGGCGTACGGCGCGGTGAAGTCGAAGACGCGGGCGCGGTCGGGCGACCAGAAGATCGTGTCGATGACGTCGGCCTCGCCATCGGTGACGCGGTTCAGCGCGTCGGCCCAGTTGACGGGCTGCAGGTCGACGTGCACGCCGGTCTTGCGCTCCCACGCGGCCCATTCGTCGGCGACGAGGCCGGCGGCGCGGCCGTCCTCGTCGCGGTACAGGTAGGGCGGGTAGTTGTCGGCGCCGACCACGTGCAGCACGCGCGGCATCGCGCCCGAGGACGCCGCCGGATCGGCCGGCGCGCCGGGCGCCGAGGCCGCGGCGAGCAGGGTCACGGCTGCGACGGCGCGCGTGCATGCGAGCGCGAGCGCGCGCGGCACGAGGCGCGAGCCGAAAGCGCCGCGCGCGGGCGGTCGTGTCGGCGGGGCGGCGTTCGGTTCCAGGGCGCTAGTCCGACAGCCTCGTGACGCCTTCGAGCTCGCACGCGTAGATCGCGTTGCGCAGCGCGGCGATGGCCTCGTAGCGCGGGAAGCTCCGGCGCCACGCGAGCACGACGCGGCGCGACGGGATCGGCGCCTCGAACGGGACGTACTTGACGAGCGCATGCGACTCCGGATCGTGCAGCCCGTGCGGGATCGACAGCCGCGGCACCACGGTGATGCCCATGCCGGACGCGACCATGTGCTTGATCGTCTCCAGCGACGAGCCCTCGAAGCTCTTGCGGATGCCCTCGGCGTCGTTGGAGAAGCGCGCGAACTCGGGGCAGACCTCGAGCACGTGGTCGCGGAAGCAGTGGCCGGTGCCGAGCAGCAGCATCGTCTCCTGCTTCAGGCGCTCCGACGAGATCGAGGTCTCCGAGGCCAGCGCGTGCGCGCGCGGCACGGCGATGACGAAGGGCTCGTCGTACAGCGGCGCGACGGCCAGGCCGCTGTCGGGGAAGGGCTCGGCCATGATCGCGCAATCGAGTTCGCCGGTGCGCAGCATGTCGAGCAGCTTGACGGTGAAGTTCTCCTGCAGCATCAGCGGCATCTGCGGCGTCAGCTCGATCGCGTGGCGCACCAGCTGCGGCAGCAGGTACGGCCCGATCGTGTAGATGATGCCCAGCTTGAGCGCGCCCGACAGCGGATCCTGGCCGCGCTTGGCGATCTCCTTGATCGCGGCCGCCTGCTCGATGACGCTCTGCGCCTGGCGCACGATCGCGGTGCCCAGCGGCGTGAGGCTCACCTCGTTGCTGCCGCGCTCGAAGATCTTGACGTCGAGCTCTTCCTCGAGCTTCTTGATCGCCACGGACAGGGTCGGTTGCGACACGAAGCACGCCTCCGCCGCGCGCCCGAAGTGGCGCTCGCGGGCGACGGCAACGATGTAGCGCAGCTCGGTCAGGGTCATGTCGCTATTGTGATGACTCCGGGGACGTCGTGGCCCCCCGAGTTCTCCCCACCCGCCGGGCGATGACAGCGATGGCTTCGCGGCGGCGACGGTCGGGCCATCGTCGGCGGGTCGCGGCGCGCCGTCAAGCCTTCATCCACTCCAGCTTGCCGCCGAGCCAGCGCTCGACATGCGCGGAGGCCGCGCCGGGCGCGCGCGCGAGCAGCTGCGGCGCGACCTGGCGCACGTGGGCGAGCAGCGGCGCGTCCTCCTGCAGGTCGGCGAAGCGCAGCAGCTGGTCGCCCGACTGGCGCGCGCCCATGAACTCACCCGGGCCGCGGATCTCGAGGTCGCGCCGCGCGATCTCGAAGCCGTCGGTCGTCTCCACCATTGCCTTGAGCCGCTCCTTCGCGGTGATCGACAGCGGCGCCGCGTACAGCAGCACGCAGACGCTCGCCGCGCTGCCCCGGCCGACGCGGCCGCGCAACTGGTGCAGCTGCGCGAGACCGAAGCGCTCGGCGTGCTCGATCACCATCAGGCTCGCGTTGGGCACGTCGACGCCGACCTCGATCACCGTCGTCGCCACCAGCACGGGCACGGCGCCGGACTTGAACTGCGCCATCACCGCGGCCTTGTCGGCCGGCTTCATGCGCCCGTGCAGCAGGCCCACCGCGCAGCCGGGCAGCTGCTCGACGAGCGCGGCGTGGGTGTCGGTCACGTTCTGCAGCGTCAGCGCCTCGGCGCGGCCCGCGTGCTCGGCGGCCGAGTTCTCGGCATCTTCCGACTCCTCGATCAGCGGGCAGACCCAGTAGACCTGCCGGCCCTCGGCGATCTCGTCGCGGATGCGGTCGACGACGTCGGGCCGGCGCACGTCGGCGAACACGCGCGTGACGATCGGCGTGCGGCCGGGCGGCAGCTCGTCGATGGTGCTGACGTCGAGGTCGGCGAAGTAGGTCATCGCGAGCGTGCGCGGGATCGGCGTGGCCGTCATCATCAGCAGGTGCGGCTCGAGCCCGCTCTCGCCGAGCTTGCGGCGCAGCGCGAGCCGCTGCTGGACGCCGAAGCGGTGCTGCTCGTCGACGATCGCGAGGCCCAGCTTCGCGAAGGCGACGTCGTCCTGGATCACCGCGTGCGTGCCGACGACCAGCAACGCCTGGCCGCTCGCGACGCGCTCCATCGCCTGCGCCCGCGCCTTGCCCTTGCGGCTGCCGCTGAGCCACGCGACCTCGATGCCCAGCGGCTCCAGCCACTGCACGAGCTTGGCGAAGTGCTGCTCGGCGAGGATCTCGGTCGGCGCCATCAGCGCGCATTGCCAGCCCGCGTCCATCGCGACCGCGGCCGCCAGCGCCGCGACCACCGTCTTGCCGGCGCCGACGTCGCCCTGCAGCAGCCGGTGCATCGG
>JASLEM010000395.1 GCA_030151165.1 Burkholderiaceae bacterium | reverse complement strand
GGCCGCCGCCGTGGCCGCCGTCGCCGAAGCCCGCGCGCGGCAGGACGCGCTCGCCGCGCACCGGCTCGACGACCTCGTCCGACACCTGCGCGACGACTGGCACGCGCCCGTCGTCGCGGCGCTGCTCGTCAACCGCGCCGGCTGGATGAACGACCTGCTGGCGCACGCCCTCAGCGCGCCGGAACACCCGCCGGTCATCGAAGGGCTCGCGGTGCGCGAGGCGCTGCGCTTCGCGTGCGGCCGGGTCGGCCTGCGCGCCGTCGAACTGGACGAGAAGTCGCTGCCCGAGACGGCGTCGACGATCGTCGGCATGACGGCCGACGCGCTCGACGAGCGGCTGCGCCAGCTGGGCAAGCCCGCCGGGCCGCCCTGGCGCAAGGAACACAAGATGGCGTGCCTCGCCGCGTGGGTCGCGCTTCTCGGCGGAGCGTGACGACGGTCGCGATCGCTAACAGGTGCCTCGGTCCATTCCAGGGATGTCCACGCGACGCCGGGGCGACTAGCATCGAATGACACGCCCCCGTCGTCGCCCCTGCCCGGGGCCCGTGACCCGCATCCGTCACGCGACACCGGCCGTGCCCGCTCCGCTCCACTCCCGCCAGGATGCGCCATGCCGATCTATTTCCTGTTCTTCCTCGCCACGCTGGCGGCCACCGTGCTGCTCTATGCCGGGGCGATCGCCGTCACGCTCGTGGGGCGGCGTCGGCCGCCCGCCTGGGTCGGCGCCGACGCCGCGAGCCCGTTGCAGGCGATCGGCGTCGCGCTGCTCTGGTCGTCCGCCGGCATCTGCTGGGTGCTGTTCTTCAACGTGTACCGCATCCACGTCGACATGGCCGCGCTCGGGGACGCCGCGATGCGGGCCTTCAGCCGCGGCTACACCCGCCGGCTGCCCATCGTGGTGCTGCCGTACGGCGCGACCTGCCTGGTGTGGGCGCTCCTGTTGTGGAGCGCGCCGGCCCGGCTCTCGCGCCGTGCGTTGTGGGGCGTCTCGACGCTGCTGGTCGTCTCGATCGCCAGCACGCCGTGGGCCGCCTCCGCGCAGGGCGACTTCCAGGATCACGGCTTCACCGACGACGCCTATTTCCAGTTGCAGGCCGCCCACTTCGTGCGAAGCCTCGTCATGACGATCGCCGCCGTGTGGGCGCTCGTCGAGGGTTGGCGCGTGCCGGGAGCGGCCGTCCCGGCGGCGTGATCGGCAACGCGGCGTGACGCATTCGCGCGCCCGCCCGTCAACGCGTCAACGCGCCGGCGCGAGGTAGCGGTCGAACCAGGCGAGCGTGCGCTGCTCGATGTCGGCCAGCGCCGCCGGATCGCGGATCGCGTGGCCCTCGCCCGGATAGACCACCGTCGCCGACGGCACGCCCAGCACGTGCAGCGCGCGACCGAACTCCAGCGTCTGAGGCGCCGGGCATTCGATGTCGGCCTCGCCCACGTAGCTGAGGACGGGCGTCCGCACGCGCGTGATGAAGTTGATCGGCGACGACTTCGCATAGACCGCCGGGTCGGCATAGACGCTCGCGCCGAAGTACGGCGTCATCCATTCGACGATGTCGTTCTCGCCGTAGTACGACTGCCAGTTCGCCAGGCCCGCGCCGGCGACCGCGGCCTTGAAGCGGCTCGTCTGCGTCACGGCCCACATCGTCATGAACCCGCCGTAGCTGTGGCCGGTGATGCCCAGCCGGTCGCCGTCGATGGGCCACGCCTGGATGGCCGCGTCGACGCCCGCGAGGATGTCGCGCAGGTCGCCGCCGCCGAAGTCCTTCACGTTGGCCTGCGTGAACGCGTCGCCCTGGCCGAAGCTGCCGCGCGGGTTCGGCAGGAAGATCGCGTAGCCGCGATCGAGCAGCCGGCTCTTGAGCCCCGGCCCGACGAACGATGGCCGCGACGCGGCGGCCGGCCCGCCGTGGATGCGCACGATCATCGGCAGCCGCGCGCCGGCGGGCCGCGCGGATTTCGGCGGCAGCAGCAGCCAGCCCTGCAGCGTGAAGCCGTCGTCGTGCCACGTGACGCTGTGGGCCTCGATCCGGCTCGCCAGGGCGGCGTTGCGGTGCGTCAGCGGTGTGTAGGCGCCGCCCTCGCGAACCTGGATCTCGGGCGCGGCATCGAAGCCCTCGATCACCGCCGCCTCGCGACGGCTCGCGCAGCCGGCGAGGCTGGCCTGGCCGAGGTCGACCGCGGCCGACCACGCGACGCGGCCCATCGACGGCGCGCTGCCGTCGCCGAAGTCCACGCGCTGCATCTGGTCGCCCGCCAGCACCGTCGCGGCGAGGTGGCCGTCGCAACGCCAGTCGATCTCGGTGACGCTGGCCGGCAGCCGCGGCGCGAGGTTCGTCGCGGCGCCCCCCGCGAGGGGCACGCTGAAGATGTCGCCACCCGTCGACCCGAAGTCGCTCATCAGGCCGACGATGACGGCGACGCGGCGACCGTCCGGCGAGACCCGCGGCGTCGCGAGCTGCTGGCGCGGATCGCGCGGCGCGAAGATCACGCGCTCGCCGGCAACCGTGTCCGCGCCGGAGATGTCGAACGCCATCAGCTTCGCGATCCACCAGTTGCGGTCGCCGTCGCCCGGGGCGGCCGTCCCGACGAAGCCGCTCGCGTCGGGCAGCCAGTCGTACTCGTAGACGAAGAGGCCGTCGCGCGAGACCCAGCGCAATCGATCCTGGCCCGGCTCGAGCATCGCGATGCGTTGCGACGGCGAAGCGGCGTCGAGGTCGCCCGTGGCCGGCACGCCGGCCTCGGTCGCGCCGAGCTCCTTCGTGGCGCCCGCCGTGGCGAGCATCGCGAGCGCGCCGGTCTTCGCGTAGCGCAGGCCCTGGATCGTGCCGTCGAACGCCAGCAGCTGCGTCAGCCCACTGCCGTCGGCGTGCACCTGGAGCACCGTGCGCGCGTGGCTGCCGGGCGTGCGCAGCGCGAAGGCGAGGCGCGTGCCGTCGGGCGTCCACGCGGGCGAGCCGGGCCAGCACTGCGGCTGCGCGCCGCACGGCAACGCCACCACGTGCTCGGCCTGGCCGTCCGTCGACCGGATGACCAGCTGCCGCACCACCGGCGAGCCCCCGGTCGGCAACTCGTCGCCTTCGACCGACGCGACGAAGCGGCCGTCGGGGGACATCGCCAGCTCGAGGTAGTCGCGCTGCACCGGCGAGGCGGCCAGCGCCGACGCGCCTGTCGCGGCGAGCAATGTCGCCGCCAGCATGCGAAGCAAGCCGAGGCGAAGGGAACGATGGACGTGATGCATGGCGTCGTCGATGGCTGGGGATTGAGCCGGAGCGGCGCGGAAGCGTAGCAGGGGTCGGGCGGGTTGGCGGCGCTTCCGGCTCGATGGGTCGACGGGTCGAGCGCGCACCGTGGCGGGAGGCTATCTGCGGCACCGCTATGCTGGCAACCCGCAACCAAAGGCCCTCCGATGTCCATCCAGTCGACGCCTCTGTCCAGAACGCTCGCCGGCCTGTGCCTGGCGACACTCTCGACCTGTACGCCCGCGGCCGGGGTGACGAAGGGCGAGGCGTTGTCGCAGGCGCGCAAGGCGCTGCTGGCGCAAGGCTGGAAGCCGCGCGAGACCTATGGGCTAGACGGCAATGGCGAGCGCTGGAGCCAATTCGCGGACGCCGGCGAGATGTACCGCGCCGGGATCATCGAGGTCGAATCGTGCTCCGGGACGGGCCTGAACTACTGCACGTTCAACTATCGGCGCCAGGCGAAGTGCCTCAGCCTCGTCACGCAGGGCGAGTTCAAGGCCGGCGCGTACGAGCCCACGGTCGTCAGGACGATCGCCCGATGCCCCGACGCGGAAGCGATCGGGACGCCGCCGGCGGCGGGTCGTCGCAAGTGACTCGTCGCACGCCCCCAGGTCGCGGCTGACGCGCACCCTGCCGCCGACGCCGGGCGAACCCCGGCAGGCCGGCGCCGAACATCGCCATCGCAGCTCGAAACGCCGGCGACGGACTTCCGAGCCCCGTCGATGGGGAAAATATCCCCGGCGTTGCACTTTTTTTGAGCATCGATCGACAAAATTTCTCCGACGCCGGAGTTCCGAGCTCCGACACCGCACCTTTTTTGTCCGGCGCTGCACTTATTTTCAGCATCGCCGGAGAAATTTTCTCCATCGATGGGGCTCGGAGCTCCGGCGACGGGTGATGGAAGTCCGGCGTCGGGGATATTTTGTCCATCGCCGGGGTTCGCGGACCCGGCACCGCGCATCGCCACCGGGAGCGCGCCCCGAGCGGCCGCGGCGGCGAGGCCTCAAAATACGCGTTTGCGCCCCTGAAGCCCGCCGCCGCGATCCCTGGCCCCATGCCGTTCCTGAACATCTCCACCTACCGCTTCGTCGAGCTCGACGACCTGCCCGCGCTGCGCGAGCGCATGGAAACCTCGGCGATCGCCGCCGGCATCAAGGGCACGATCCTGGTCGCGCACGAGGGCATCAACCTGTTCGTCGCGGGCGAGGAGGCGGCGTTGCGCGGCTGGGTAGCGGGCGCGCTGCACGCCGAGCCGCCGTTCGCGGGCCTCGCGACGAAGGACAGCTTCAGCGACACGATGCCGTTCAAGCGCCTGAAGGTGAAGATCAAGAACGAGCTGATCCGCATGAACCACCCGACGATCCGGCCGCAGCAGGGGCGCGCGGCGTCGGTCGAGCCGGCGACGCTGGCGCGCTGGCTGGCGCAGGGGCGCGACGACGAGGGCCGCGCGCTCGCGCTGCTGGACACGCGCAACGCGTTCGAGGTCGACGCCGGCACCTTCGAGGGCGCGCTCGACTGGCGGCTCGAGAAATTCAGCGACTTCCCCGCCGCCTTCGACGCGCACCGCGCCGAGCTGGCGGGCAAGACCGTCGTGAGCTTCTGCACCGGCGGCATCCGCTGCGAGAAGGCGGCGCTGTACATGGGCGAGCGCGCGCTGCCCGGCGTGCTGCAGCTCGAGGGCGGCATACTCGGCTATTTCGCCGCGACCGGCGGCGCGGCACCGGGCTGGACGGGCCACTGCTTCGTGTTCGACGAGCGCCGCACCGTCGCCGCCGACCTCGCGCCGGGCGGCCCACCGCCGTCGGAGCGCGCGGTCGCCGGCGCGGACATCGCGGTCGCCTCGCCGCCGACGGCCGCGGCGCAGACGCCATCCACCTGACGCGAGGGAACCGACGACGATGCAAGCCCTGGTCCGAGCGATCGGCATCCTCCTGATGCTCAGCGCGCTGGCGATCTCGATCACGTACTCGCCCGACCGCAGCGTCGAGAGCCTGGTCGCGCGCTGGGCGCCGCCGCCGTCGGACTTCATGGAGATCCGTGGCCAGCTCGTGCACTTCCGCGACGAGGGCCCGCACGACGACCCGGTGCCGCTGGTGCTGCTGCACGGCACCGCGGCGAGCCTGCACACCTGGCAGGGCTGGGCCGGCGCGCTGCGTTCGCGCAAGCGCGTGATCACGTTCGACCTGCCCGGCTTCGGCCTCACCGGCCCGTTCGCCGGCCAGTACCCGCCCGACGACTACCGCGGCGACGCCCTCGCCCGCTTCACGATCGACGTCGTCGACGCGCTGCACGTCGGCCGCTTCGCGATCGGCGGCAACTCGCTCGGCGGCGAGGTCGCGTGGCGCGTCGCGACGCTGGTGCCCGGGCGCGTGACGCAGCTGATCCTGGTCGACTCGTCCGGCTACAACTTCACGCCGATCAAGCTGCCGGTCGGCTTCCAGGTCGCGCGCATCCCCGTGTTCAACCACGTCAGCGAGTACCTGACGCCGCGCTCGGTCGTCGAGGAGAGCGTGAAGGACGTCTACGGCGACCCGTCGCGCGTCTCGGCCGAGCTCGTCGACCGCTACTTCGAGATGCTGATGCGCGAGGGCAACCGGCGCGCGCTCAACATCCGCATCAACGAGATCCCGACCGACCTCGCGCCGGAGCGCATCAGGACGCTGCACGTGCCGACGCTGATCCTGTGGGGCGCGAAGGACCGGCTGATCCCGCCGGTCAACGCCGAGAAGTTCCACCATGACATCGCGGGCAGCCAGCTCGTCGTGTTCCCCGGCCTCGGCCACGTGCCGCAGGAGGAGGACGCGCAGGAGAGCGTCGCGCCGGTGCGCACGTTCCTCGGGCTCGACGCGCCGGCCGCGCCGACGCCGACGCCCTCGGCCCCTGTTCCCGCCGTCCATCCGGCATCGGAGCCCGCATGACCCTCGACCGCCGCTTCGCGCTGACGCCCGAAGCCCTCACGATGATGGACACCATCGCGCGCACCGGCAGCTTCGCCGCGGCCGCGCGCGAGCTGGGCAAGGTGCCGTCGGCGCTCACGTACAGCGTGCGCCAGCTCGAGGACGCGCTCGACGTGCTGCTGTTCGATCGCAGCTCGCGCCAGGCGCGCCTCACCGCCGCCGGCACCGAGCTGCTCAACGAAGGCCGCCGCCTGCTCGCGGAGATGGACGCCGTCGCCAACCGCGTGCACCGCGTGTCGACCGGCTGGGAGACGCAGCTGACGATCGCCGCCGACGGCGTCGTCTCGCGCCACACGCTGCTCGAGCTGTGCGAGGCGTTCTACGCGCTGCGCCCGCCCGAGCTGGCCAATGGCGCGGGCCCGGGGACGCGGCTGCGGCTGCGCACCGAGGTGCTGGCCGGCACGACCGAGACGCTGCTGTTCGGCCAGGCCGACCTCGCGATCGGCATCCCGCTCGACACGCCCGTGCCCGCCGGCATCGAGCTGCGTTCGCTCGGCGAGGCGCCGTTCGTCTACGTCGTCGGGCCGAGCCACGCGCTGGCCGGCTTCGAGGGCCCGATCACGGACGCGCTGATGCGCGAGCAGCGCGGCATCGCCGTCGCCGACTCGGCGCAGCGCATGTCGCCGGTGACGGTCAACCTGCAGCCCGGGCAGGACGTGCTCACGGTCAGCAGCATGCAGGCCAAGATCGAGGCGCTGATGATGAACCTCGGCGGCGGCTTCGTGCCGGAGGTGCTGGCGCGCGAGCACGTGGACGCGGGGCGGCTGGTCGTCAAGGAAGTCGTGCGCCAGCGCATGAGCGTGGCGCTCGCCTACGGCTGGCGCGCGGCCGCGGCGCCCCAGCCGCAGCGCGCGCCGCAGGGCCTCGCGCTGCAGTGGTGGCTGAACCAGCTCGAGAGCCCGACGACGCGCACCGCGCTGCTGATGCGCGGCGGGCTGTGCCCGGGGTGAGGCGATGAGCGGCTACGTCGGTCGCTTCGCGCCCTCGCCCACCGGGCTGCTGCACGCGGGCTCGCTGGTCGCTGCGCTCGCGAGCTGGCTCGACGCGCGCGCGCACGGCGGGCAGTGGCTGGTGCGCATCGAGAACGTCGACACGCCACGCTGCATCCCCGAGGCCGACACCGGGATCCTGCGCCAGCTCGCGGCCTGCGCGATGCTGCCCGACGCGCCGCCGACGTGGCAGTCGCGCCGCGGCGACCGCTACGAGGACGCGCTGGCGCGCCTGAAGCGCAGCGGCTGGGCCTACCCGTGCACCTGCTCGCGCAGCGACATCGCTGCCGCGCTCGCGCGCGCGGGCGTCCCGCACGTGGCACACGTCGAGCGCGTGTACCCCGGCACCTGCTGTCCGGACGGCTTCACGTCGACCGACGGCGAGCCTGCGGTGGCATTCAGGCGCACGCCCGCGTGGCGCCTGCGCACGCGCCACCCGGACGGCAGCGACGTCGTCATCGGCTGGCACGACCGCATGCTTGGCAGCCATCACCAGGACGTCACGCGCACCGTCGGCGACTTCGTGCTGCGGCGCGCCGACGGGTTGTGGGCGTACCAGCTGGCGGTGGTGGTCGACGACGCCGCGCAGGGCGTCACCGACGTCGTCCGCGGCGAGGACCTGGCCGACAACACCGCGCGCCAGATCCACCTGCAGCGCGTGCTCGGCCTGCCGACGCCGCGCTACCTGCACACGCCGCTGGTCTACGCCGACGACGGCCAGAAGCTGTCCAAGCAGACCGGCGCGCGC
>JASLEM010000276.1 GCA_030151165.1 Burkholderiaceae bacterium | reverse complement strand
CACCTGATCGAGGACGACGACATCGAGATCGCGGCGGTCGAGGACGGCGCCAAGGCACTCGCCTTGCTGAAGGAGACCGTGTACGACTGCATGATCATCGACCTGAAGCTGCCCGACATGGACGGCAGCGAGCTCCTCGAGCGCATGACGCAGGAGGACATCTGCTCGTTCCCGCCCGTCATCGTCTACACGGGCCGCAACCTCACGCGCGAGGAGGAGGCCAACCTCAATCGCTACTCGCGCTCGATCATCATCAAGGGCGCGCGCTCGCCCGAGCGGCTGCTCGACGAGGTCACGCTGTTCCTGCACACCGTCGAATCGCAGCTGTCGCAGGAGCGCCAGACCATGCTGCGCACCGCGCGCAACCGCGAGAAGGTGTTCGAGGGCCGCAAGGTGATGCTGGTCGACGACGCCGTGCGCAACATCTTCGCGCTCGCGAGCGCGCTGGAGTCGAAGGGGCTGTCGGTCGAGATCGGCCGCAACGGCTTCGAGGCGCTCGCGAAGCTGGCCGAGGTGCCCGACATCGACATCGTGCTGATGGACGTGATGATGCCCGGCATGGACGGCCTCGAGGCCACGCGCCGCATCCGCGCGAACCCGAAGTTCGCGCAGCTGCCCGTGATCGCCGTCACCGCCAAGGCGATGAAGGACGACCAGGAGCAATGCCGCCGCGCCGGCGCGAACGACTACCTCGCCAAGCCGATCGACCTCGATCGCCTGTTCTCGCTGATGCGTGTCTGGATGCCCAGCATGGAACGTCTATGACCGCCCCGCTCGTTCCACTCGCCCGCCCCCGCGGGGCTGGCTGGCCTCGCTGCGGAGCGGCCAAGCGCGCGCCCGGCGTTCGCGCCTTGCCATCGACTCGCTGACCCATGGCCCACGCCGTCGACATCGAGATGCGCCTGCTGATGGAGGCCGTCTACGCGAAATACAGCCACGACTTCCGCGACTACTCGGGGGCGTCGCTGAAGCGTCGCGTGCTGCACGCGCTCGGGCAGCTGGAGTGCGAGACGATCTCGCAGCTGCAGTCGAAAGTGCTGCACGACCCGCAGACGTTCCAGCAGCTGCTCGAGATCATCACGATCCCGTTCACCGAGATGTTCCGCGACCCCGCGTACTGGCTCGCGCTGCGCACGCAGGTCGTGCCGCTGCTGCGCACATACCCGTCGCTGAAGGTGTGGGTGGCCGGTTGCAGCACGGGCGAGGAGGTGTTCTCGCTCGCGATCCTGCTGCAGGAGGAGGGGCTGCTCGAACGCACGATGATCTATGCGACGGACATCAACCCCGTCGTGATCGACAAGGCGCGCCAGGGCATCTTCCCGATCGGCGCGGTGCGCCAGCACACCGCCAACTACCAGGCCTCGGGCGGCAAGCGCGCGTTCTCGGACTACTACACCGCGGCCTACAACTCGGCGCGCTTCGACCGCGAGCTGATCCGCAACGTGACCTTCGCCGACCACAGCCTCGCCACCGACACGGTGTTCTCCGAGACGCACTTCATCTCGTGCCGCAACGTGCTGATCTACTTCAACCGCGCGCTGCAGAACCGGGCGCTGGGCCTGTTCAACGAATCGCTGTGCCATCGCGGGTTCCTGGGCCTGGGCAGCAAGGAGAGCCTCGACTTCTCCGCGTTCGCCGACAAGTTCGACCCCGTCGCGAAGCGCGAACGCATCTTCCGCAAGCGGTGAGCGGCGCGATGTCCACTGTCACCGACGAAGCGTTGGCCAGGGCCGCCGCGCGCCGCATCGAGGCCGTCGTCATCGGCGCGTCCGCGGGCGGCTTCGAGGCGCTGCTGGCCGTGCTCGCGGGCCTGCCGGCGGGGTATCCGATGCCGATGGCCGTCGTGCTGCACCTGCCCGACAACCACGACAGCCGACTCGCCGAGCTGTTCGGATTCCGGCTGGCGCTGAAGGTGCGCGAGGCGCGCGACAAGGAATTCCTCGAGCCCGGCACCGTCTACTTCGCGCCGCCCGGCTACCACCTGTCGATCGAGGCCGACCGCAGCTTCTCGCTCAGTTGCGAGGATCGCGTGAGCTACGCGCGGCCGTCGATCGACGTGCTGATGCTCTCCGCCGCCGACGCCTACGGCCCCGCGCTGTGCGCCGTGCTGCTGACGGGCGCCAACTATGATGGCGCGGCCGGACTGTCGGGCATGCAGCTTGCCGGTGGACTCGCCGTGGTGCAGGACCCGGCGACCGCCGAGGTGCCCACGATGCCGGAAGCCGCGATCCGACGAATGACGCCCGACCTCATCCTTTCACTGGCAGAGATCCACTCCCTGCTTCGCAAGCTCGGAGAAGCGCGATGACGATAGATCCCGGCATCAAGTTGTTGATCGTCGACGACCTGCCCGAAAACCTGCTCGCGCTCGAAGCCTCGATCCGCGACGACGGCTACAGCATCCACCAGGCCTCGTCCGGCGAGGAGGCGCTCGCGCTGCTGCTGGAGCACGAGTTCGCGCTCGCGATCCTCGACGTCCAGATGCCCGGCATGAACGGCTTCGAGCTCGCCGAGCTGATCCGCGGCATGGCGCGCACCAAGCACCTGCCGATCGTGTTCGTCAGCGCCGCGGGCAAGGAGCTGGACTACGCGTTCAAGGGCTACGAGAACGGCGCCGTCGACTTCCTCTACAAACCGCTCGACGCCTACGCCGTCAAGAGCAAGGTGCAGGTCTTCGTCGACCTCTTCCGCCAGCGCACCGAGCTGCGCCGCCAGCTGGTCGCGCTCGAGGAATCGCGCCGCCTGCAGCAGGCGCTCGTCGCCGAGCTGCAGACCGCGCAGGTCGACCTCAAGCGCGCCGTGCAGATGCGCGACGAGTTCATGTCGATGGTCGTGCACGAGCTGCGCACGCCGCTCAGCGTGCTCGCGATGGAGGTGCGCGTGCGCCAGCACCAGGTCGCGGCCGACAACCAGGCCTTCTTCGCGACGCCCAACCTCACCAAGATGTTCGAGCGCGACCAGCGCCAGGTGCGCAGCCTCACGCGCCTGATCGACGACATGCTCGACGTCTCGCAGATCCAGCACGGCAAGCTCTCGATCCGGCGCGGCCGCTGCGACCTGACCGGCATGCTGCGGCGCGTGGTCGCCGAGGTGCAGGCCACGCGCAGCGACGTGCAGATCACGCTCGCCGCCGACTGCGCCGAGATCAGCGGCGAGTGGGACGAGTTCCGCCTCGAGCAGGTCGTCGTCAACCTGCTCACCAACGCGCTGCGCTACGGCGGCGGCAAGCCGGTGTCGGTCGACCTGCAGCAGCTGCCCGGCGCCGCGGCGATCCGCGTCAGCGACCACGGCGTCGGCATCGCGCCGGAGGATCGCGGCCGCGTGTTCGAGCAGTTCGTGCGCGTCGGCGACCGCATGCGCACGCCGGGGCTCGGGCTCGGGCTCTACATCACCAAGCAGCTGGTCGAGGCCCACGGCGGCACGATCAGCGTCGACAGCACGCTGGGCGAAGGCTCGACCTTCACCGTGGCGCTGCCGACGTCCGGCGCAGAGGCCAGTTAGCCGAAAGACGGTCAGACGCCCGCGAGGCACTTGCGCAGCGAGGCGTTGACGCCGGCAGGCCCGGCGACGATGCTGGCGCTGCGCAGGCGCCAGTCGACGCCGTCGAGGTCGGTGACGACGCCGCCGGCCTCGCGCACCATCAGCGCCGCGCCGAGGCAGTTGAAGGTGTCCTCGCCATGTTCCCAGAACGCGTCGAGCCGGCCGCAGGCGACCCAGGCGATCTGCAGCGACGTGGGGCCGAAGTTGCGCACCACGCCCGCCTGCGGCAGCACGCGTTCGAGCGATCGCGCCGCGCGGCCGATGTCGGCGGCGCCGACGAACGGCGGCTGGCTCGTCGCGAGGAAGGCGTCGCGGTGCGTGGACTTCGCGTTGACGCGGATCGGCTGCCCGTTCAGGAAGGCGCCGACGCCGGCTTCGGCGTGGAACAGCTCGTCGTGCATCGCGTCGTACAGCACCGCGAACACGGGCCGGCCGCCGCGCACGAGCGCCAGCGAGACGCACCACTGCGGGATGCCGCGCAGGTACTGCACCGCGCCGTCGATCGCGTCGCAGGCCCAGAATGCGCCGTCGCGGGCGCGCGCGTCGCCTTCGTCGCCGTCGAACTCGTCGGCGAGCCACGCGATGTCGGGCCAGCGCGCGGCCAGCGCGTCGCGCAGCGTGGCGTTGGCCTCGCCGTCGATGGCGCGGAACGCGGCCATCATCGCGTCGCGCTCGATCACCGGCGAGAGCGTCTCGAAGCGCGTCTTCAACGCGGTGCCGACGGCCCGGACGTGGTCGAGCACGAAGGCGCTGTCGATGCTGGTGGCGTTGGCGTTGGCGTTGGCGATGTCGGTGATGGCGTGCATGAGGGCTCCTGGGTTGATGGCTTCATCGTGCCGGGGCGGGGCCGCTTCTGCTAACGTGCCGACGTCAATCGATAGTGCGATCGGGCCAATGACCACTCCCTTGCCAACGCCGTTCCACGAGCGTCGCCTGACCGGCGATGCGCCGGTGCTGCTGGCCGTGCAGACGGCCGAGGCCGGCGCGGGCAAGGCGATGCACACGCATCCGGAAGGGCAGCTCTATGTCGCGACGCGCGGCCTGATCGCGGTGCGTACCGCGTTCGGACACATCGTGATGCCGCCCGGTCGCATGGGCTGGATCCCGCCCGGCCTGCCGCACGGCGCGACCGTGCTGGGCCGCGCGCGCCATGCGCCGGGCGAGGAGGTCGGCTACGCGATGTACCTCGTGCCGGCGATGTGCGCGTCGCTGCCGGCCGAGCCGGTGGTGCTCGCGACGGGCGACATGGTGCCCTCGCTGCTGCTGCGCATGCGCGCCTGGCCGCGGCAGCGGGCGTTGACCGCGCCGCAGCAGCGCCTGCTCGGCGTGCTGCTCGACGAGGTGCGCACGGCCGCGCCCGAGCCGCTGCGGCTCGCGATGCCCGCCGATCGCCAGCTGGTGCGGCTGGCGTCGGCGATCGTCGACGATCCGGCGGACGAGACCTCGCTCGACGACTGGAGCGCGCGGCTCGGCATGTCGCGCCGCACGATCACGCGCCGTTTCCGCGAGGAGACCGGCATGTCGGTCGTCGAGTGGCGCCAGGTCGCGCGGCTGCAGCGCGCGCTCTCGCTGCTGAACGAGGGCGAGTCGGTGACGAGCGTCTCGCTGACGCTGGGCTACGACAGCGTCAGCGGCTTCATCGCGCTGTTCCGCCGCTTCATCGGCCAGACGCCGGCGCGCTTCGCCGCGGCCACGGCGCCGGCGGCGGGCTGAGCGCGCGTCAGCCCATCGCGAGCGAATCGCACAGCGACGTCAACGCCGCGCGTTCCGCGGGCGGCAGCGTGCCGGCGGCCAGCAGCGTCGCGCGCTGCACGCCGCGCAGGCGGAAGTAGAGCTCGTCCTCGACGGCCTCGACCTCGGCGGCATCCCGGCTCACGAGCGCGCGCGGGTTCCACATGCCGCTCTCGTTCCAGCCGATGCGCAGCCGGCCGATCAGGAAGCGCGCGAGGTCGAGCGCCTGCTTCATCGCCGGCAGCTCGGCGCGCGCGGCGAGGGCGTCGACGTTGAATTCCGCGGCCGTCAGCACGTCGCCGAGCGCGGTGAGCCGGCTCTGGATATCCGCGGCCTCCATCGCGGCGGCGTCGGCCGGCTGCGCGGACGCCGTCTGCGTGATGCGGCCGACCCAGTGCAGGTCGAACTCCCCCGGCACCGCGCGCAGCGCGACGCTCGCGCGCAGCAGCGTGTCGAACGGGCTGCGCACCGCGTTGAGCGACGCCTCGGTCACCGCGAGCAGCCGCCCCATCGGCGACATCTGCTCGCCGCGCAACCCGTGCGGGTAGCCCGAGCCGTCCATGTGCTCGTGGTGCTCGCCCACCGCGCGCGCGAGGGCGACCGGGTAGTCGGTGAGCTGCGACAGCAGCAGCGCGCCGACGTGCGGGTGCACGACGAGCTGGCGGTAGCTGACGACGTCCAAATCGCGGTCGGCCTCGGCCTCGCCGTGCAGCGGGTCGATGTACATCTCGCCGAGGTCGTGCAGCAGCCCCGCCAGCATCGACAGCCGGATGGCCGCGGTGTCGCCGCCGCTGCCCGCGACCAGCGCGCCGTTCAGCGCCATCGCCATCACGGCGTGGTCGAAGCTCGCGGGCCGCGCGCTCTCCGCCGCGGTCAGCAGCAACTGCACGACAGGGTGCAGCGGCAGGTAGGCGGCTTCCTTGACGATGCGCGCGCCGTTCGCGCGCAGCACCGGTGCGAGCGGCGAGTCGCACAGCAGCAGCGTCTGCAGCGCGCGCACGAGCGTCGCCGCGGTCACGCCGTCCTCGGCGACGAGGCAGCTCTCGAGCGGCCGCTTCAGCTGGCGATCGAGCAGCTTGCGCTGTAGCGATGTCGACACCGGCTGGTCGCGCGCCCACAGCTTGGTGCCCTGCAGGTCGAAGATGTCGGTGGCCGCGATGATCCGCTTGGTCTCGCTCGCCTCCATGATCGTGGCCAGCGCGTGCGGGTTGACGCTGCCGAACGCGTTCCCGGTCTTGAGCAAGGACGAGGGCGACATGTGGGGTTCCCTGAGCATCGTTGCAGAGCTCTTCGGCCGGCCGGGCGTCCGATCAAGTCGATCGGTTGGCGGAAAACCCTGAATCTGCAACAAGCCGAAACGCGTTCGTCAAGCGCGCGTCTCATTCAACCTGGGGATGTCTTTGCGGTGGCAACCCTTCAGGATGGCGGTCCGGTCGACATCGGTCCATCAAAGCGAGGGCCGCGGCCAGCCAATCGATCCGATTCGGGCGAGTCGGTGCCACCACGAACCAACAAGGGGAATCCGGATGATGACGAACCGATTCGTTCGATCGATGGCGACGATGGCGCTCGCCGTTCCACTGGCCTCGCAGGCCGTGCAGATCAGTGCCGGCACGACCGAGGCAGTCAGCGCGCGCAACTGCATCGCCGGGGCGACGGACTGCGATGACAATTCGGCGCCTGTCGCGCAGGTCTACGGCGGCACCCCCGGCGGCTTCATGTCGACCGCGTCCATCGCCGTGCCCGGCTACGGCACGGCCTCCGGCAGCGTGAGCCTGTCGGGGCAGATCGGCGCGCCGATCCTGCACGCCAGCGCCTCGAGCGAGGCCGGCGCGCGGATGAACACCAACTCCTTCGCCTTGCAGCGCTACACCTACGACGGCGCCACGGCCACCACGCGCTTCTTCGGCGGCACGCTGACGTATTCCCAGTCCATCGTCGGCACCTTCAATCCCCAGATCGGCGCCGGGGTCTACGCGGACATCGACGTCTTCACGTCGACGGCGTCGACGATCGATGCGGGCAACACCGCCGAGTCCAACTTCGATGCCATCGTCGGCCATGACCTGCCAGGATACGTCGACCTCGGCGACAGCGAGTTCATCGACAGCCAGTCGACCTCGGACGGCATGGCGCACATTGGCGTCAGCGTGACGCTGAATCCCGGCGAGGTCGTCTGGGTCTACGTCGGCCTGCAGGCGCCCGCGCCCAACGGCACGGTCGTCAACGCCTCGCACACCCTGGTCACCGGCTGGGACGACACCGCCGACCTGACCCCGGCCGCGACCGCGCCGGCGGTGCCCGAGCCGTCGATGGCCGCGCTGTTCGGCCTCGGCGTCGCGGGCCTGCTGGCGGCGCGGCGCCGCCGCGGCTGATCAGGCCGCAAGGCCCTTGAGGAACAGGTCGCGATCCGGCGCGTAGTTCGCGTGCAGCGGCAGCAGGGCGCCGCCGAGGGCCGCGGCGTCCGGGCCGATCGCGCCGGGCAGCACGTGGGGCGCGTTGACGCCCTCCCAGTTGTAGCGCCGCGCGGCGTCGTTCACGGCCTCGATCAGCGCGGCGAGCAGGCGCGGCGCGACGGTGCCGTCGATGATCACGCCCTCGATGTCCAGCAGGCACGCGGCGGAGTTGATCGTCTGCGCGATGGCGAGCGACGCGCGCTGCAGCCAGGCCTGCGTGACGTCGCGCCAGGGCGCGTCGAGCACGTGCGGCGAGTCGGCGTCGATCTCGGGCAGGCCGGCATCGGCCCACGCGCGCTCGAGCGAGTGCAGCGAGGCGACGCTGAGCAGCTGCGGCACGACGTCGCGCGCGTTGCCGTCGCCCGCGGCCACGCCCAGCGGCATCGACCCGATCGCGCCCGCGTTGCCGGTGATGCCGGCGCGCAGGTGGCTGTCGATCACGAGGCCGCCGCCGATGAAGGTGTCGACGAAGATGTAGAGGAAGCTGTGCATGCCGCGCCCCTGGCCG
>JASLEM010000260.1 GCA_030151165.1 Burkholderiaceae bacterium | reverse complement strand
GCCGCACTGGTACGAGTTGGGGCGCGACATGACGCCCGACGAATTCGGCCTCAAGGCGGCGCGAACGCTCGAGGCGAAGATCCTCGAGATCGGCGCCGACAAGGTCGCCGCGTTCATCGGCGAGCCGGTGCAGGGCGCGGGCGGCGTGATCGTCCCGCCGGCCACGTACTGGCCCGAGATCCAGCGCATCTGCGACCAGTACGACATCCTGCTGATCAGCGACGAGGTCATCTGCGGCTTCGGCCGCACCGGCTCGTGGTTCGGCTGCGAGACCTTCGGCACGAAGCCCGACATGATCACCTTCGCCAAGGGCGTGACCTCGGGCTACGTGCCGCTCGGCGGCGTGATGGTGGGCGATCGCGTCGCGAAGGTGATGATCGAGCGGGGCGGCGACTTCAACCACGGCTACACGTACTCCGGCCACCCGGTCGCGTGCGCGGTGGCCGTCGCCAATATCCAGCTGATCCGCGAGCTCAAGCTCGTCGAGCATGTGCGCGACGATGTCGGCCCGTATCTTGCAAGCCGTTTCGCCGAGTTGCGCGACCATCCGCTCGTGGGCGACACCCAGACCTGCGGACTGATGGGCGCGGTGCAGATGGTGCAGGACAAGGCGAGCGCCACGCCGTTCCCCGGCGAGTTCGAGGTCGGCATGATCTGCCGCGGCCACTGCTTCGCCAACGGGCTCGTGATGCGCGCGGTCGGCGACCGCATGATCATCGCCCCGCCGCTGGTCATCACGCGCGCGCAGGTCGACGAACTCGTCGGCCTCGCGCGCAAGTGCCTCGACCTGACGCTGGCCGACGTGCAGGCGCGCGGCTGGAAGTGAGGGCGCGAGCCCGGCCCGCTGTCGCCGCAGTCCCCGTTTCCGTCGTCGTCCGTCCCGTCCGTCCCGTGTTTCGAAAGCTTCGTCGATGAAATCACCGTTGCACTGCCTGGCCGCCCTCGCCAGCGCGCTCGCGCTGGTCGCCACCGTCGGCGCGGCGTGCGCGCAGGCGGCGCCGCAGGGCGAGGAGAAGGTCCTCAACGTCTACAACTGGTCGGACTACATCGGCGAGGACACGATCCAGGGCTTCGAGAAGGAGACCGGGATCAAGGTCCGCTACGACAACTTCGACAGCAACGAGATCGTGCACGCGAAGCTGGTCGCCGGCGGGTCGGGCTACGACATCGTCGTGCCGTCGTCGTACTGGGCGCGCATGCAGATCCAGGGCGGGCTGCTGGCGAAGCTGGACAAGTCGAAGATCCCGAACCTGAAGTACGTCGACCCCGACATCGCCGCGCAGGTCGCGAAGTTCGACCCGGGCAACGAGTACGTCGTCGACTGGCTGTGGGGCTATACGACGGTGGGTATCAACGTCGACAAGGTCAAGGCGGCGCTCGGCAACCTGCCGATGCCCGACGACGCGTGGGACCTGCTGCTCAAGCCTGAGTACATCTCGAAGCTCAAGGGCTGCGGCGTCTCGTTCCTCGATTCCGGCGACGAGGTGCTGCCCGTCGCCCTGCACTACCTCGGCAAGCCGCGCGGCACCGCGGTGCCGGCCGACTACGACCAGGCGTTGACGCTGCTGCGCTCGGTGCGCCCGTACGTCACGCTGTTCAGCTCGTCGGGCTACATCAACGACATGGCCAACGGCGCGGTGTGCGCGGTGATGGGCTGGTCGGGCGACATCAATATCGCGCGCCAGCGGGCGATCGACAACAAGACGGGCCAGAACATCCAGGTGCTGGTCCCGAAGAGCGGCGGCGTGCTGTTCTTCGACGTGATGGCGATCCCCAAGGACGCGCCGCATCCGCAGAACGCGCTCAAGTGGATCAACTACATCCTGCGCCCGGACGTCGCCGCCGGCCTGACGAACAAGGTCTACTACGCCAACCCGAACAAGGCGTCGAGGGCGCTCGTCCAGCCGCAGCTGGCGAACAACCCGACGCTGTTCCTGTCCCCGGAAGACCTGGCCCGCATGGTTCCTCCGCCGCAGACGTGGAGCAACGAGATCCGACGCCTGCAGAACCGGACTTACACCAAGTTCAAGACCGGCTCGTGAGCCGGCGGCCTACCCGGCCACCGGTCCGCGACACGAGGCCCTGGCAGCGGCCGCGCCCACCCGCGCGCGCCCGCCGCCGAGCCGCGACAATCCGACTCCCGAAAGAACGCCCGAGAGGCGACACGACCCATGAACACAAGCGCCGACAACGCGACGTTCCTCCAGATCCAGGATGTGGTGAAGGACTTCGCCGGCTACAAGGCCGTCAACCACGTCAGCCTCGACATCGCGAAGGGCGAGATCTTCGCGCTGCTCGGCTCGTCCGGCTGCGGCAAGACGACCCTGCTGCGCATGCTCGCCGGCTTCGAGACGCCGACGTCGGGCCGCATCGTGCTGAACGGCCAGGATCTCGCCGGCATGCCGCCGTACGAGCGTCCGCTGAACATGATGTTCCAGTCGTACGCCCTCTTCCCGCACCTGACCGTGTGGGACAACATCGCCTTCGGCCTGCGGCGCGACAAGTGGCCGAAGGACAAGGTCGCCGAGCGCGTCGAGGCGATGCTCAAGCTCGTGCAGCTCGGCAAGTTCGGCAAGCGCAAGCCGCACCAGTTGTCCGGCGGCCAGCAGCAGCGCGTCGCGCTCGCGCGCAGCCTCGCCAAGCAGCCGGAGCTGCTGCTGCTCGACGAGCCGCTCGGCGCCCTCGACAAGAAGCTGCGCGAGGAGACACAGATCGAGCTCGTGAACATCATCGAGCAGGTCGGCGTGACCTGCGTGATGGTGACGCACGACCAGGAAGAGGCGATGACGATGGCGTCGCGCATCGCGGTGATGAGCGAAGGCCGCTTCCTGCAGGTCGGCTCGCCGGGCGAGATCTACGAGACGCCCGCGAGCCGCTTCGTCGCCGACTTCATCGGCAACGTCAACCTGATGGACGGCACGGTGACGGTCGACGAGGCCGACCACGTGGTCATCGACTGCGCGGACTGCAGGCACTGGGTCGGCCACGGCATCACCGGCACGATGGGCATGGCCGTCACCGTGGCGCTGCGCCCCGAGAAGATCACGCTGCAGCGCGAGAAGCCGGCCGACGATTTCAACGCCGTGCACGGCACGATCCAGGAGCTGTCGTACTTCGGCTCGTCGACCGTCTACCGCGTGAAGCTCGCCAGCGGCCGGATGCTCGCGGTCAGCATGGCCAACACCGAGCGCCAGCGCGACGGCGCGTTCACCTGGGGCGATGCGGTCTGGGCCACGTGGTCGCCGCAGGCGCACGTGGTGCTGACGCAGTAAGGAGGAGCGCCGACATGGAAACCTCCCGCAAATCGCGCTGGACGCCCGGCTGGTGGCGCGGCCGCAGCGTCGTCATCGGCATCCCGTACGCGTGGCTGCTGCTGTTCTTCCTCGCGCCGTTCCTGATCGTCGCGAAGTACTCGATCTCGGAGATGGGCGAGGTCAACGTCGAGAACATCGTCAGCGTCGCCGACGGCGTCGTGAAGATCGCGCTGAAGTACACCAACTACGTCACCATCGCGACCGACAGCCTCTACGCGCACGCCTACTGGGCGAGCATCAAGTACGCGTTCTGCACGACGGTCTTCTGCCTGCTGATCGGATACCCCTTCGCGTATTTCATGGCGCGCGCCCGCCTCGCGCTGCAGCCCGTGCTGCTGATGCTGGTGATGCTGCCGTTCTGGACGTCCTTCCTGCTGCGCGTCTACGCGTGGAAGGGGCTGCTCGACGACGGGGGCTGGGTCGCCGACCTGCTGATCCGGCTGCGCCTCGACCACGTGCTGCTCGCGCTCGGCCTCATCGAGTCGCCGGGCCAGCTGATGCACACGACGTTCTCGCTGCTGGTGGGCATGACCTACACCTACCTGCCGTTCATGATCCTGCCGCTGTACGCGAACCTCGCGAAGATGGACCTGCGCCTGCTCGAGGCCGCGTCCGACCTCGGCGCCACGCCGTGGGTCGCGTTCTGGCGCGTCACGGTGCCGCTGTCGTTCGCCGGCATCGTCGCGGGCTCGATGCTCGTGCTCATCCCGTGCGTCGGCGAGTACGTGACGCCCGAGCTGCTCGGCGGCCCGCAGACGCTGATGATCGGCCGCGTCATCTGGGACGAGAACTTCAGCAACAACGACCCGCCGGTGGCCTCCACCGTCGCCGTGATCCTGGTGCTGCTGATCGTGCTGCCGCTGGCGCTGTTCAACAAGTACCAGGCCGAGACCCAGGAGAAGCGCGCATGAGGAACCGTGCCCTCTTCAGCGCCGGGTTCGCGAAGAACTTCGGCCGCGCGTGGCTCGTCGGCGGCTTCCTGTTCCTGTACCTGCCGATGCTGACGCTGGTCGTCTTCTCGTTCAACCACTCGTCGATCCCGTCGCAATGGGGCGGCCTGTCGCTCGAGTGGTACGCGAAGCTCGCCGACGACAGCGAGATCATCAACGGCCTGCTGCTGTCGCTGAAGATCGCGCTGCTGTCGGCCACGGGCTCGGTCGTGCTCGGCACGATGGCGGCGTTCTCGCTCGTCAAGTACAAGCGCTTCACGGGCCGCACGCTGTTCTCCGGCATGGTCAA
>JASLEM010000293.1 GCA_030151165.1 Burkholderiaceae bacterium | reverse complement strand
CGAAGGTCGGGTCGCGGTCGCGATCGGCGGGCTGGCCGCCGCGCGCGCGCAGTTCGCGCCAGCCCTTCGCCACGCGCATCTGCAGCCGTTCGGCGGCGCTCGGCTCGCGCTCGAAGCGCAGCATCGGCGAGGCGACGAGCCAGCCGACGCCGGGGTGCAGCCGCAGCACGACGTCGGGGTCGACCGGGCGTTCGGGCAGCACGGCCTCGACGGCGCGGCCCGCATCCAGCGTCATGAGCCGCAGCGACGGCCGACCGGCCTCGCCGCGTTGCGCGCACGCGTGGCGCGCGGCCGCGTGCGGGTGCACGGCGCCGCGCGCGCCCCAGTACACGCGCGTCTCGATGTCCAGCGTCACGTGCACGGTGCTGTTCCACCAGCCGCGAGGCATGTGGCGGCGCACCAGCTCGGCCAGCGCGGCACGGCTCGTCGCGAGCGGGAAGGCGATGCGGTGCGGGTCGCGGCCGCGCAGCGCGAGCGGCAGCGTCCACCAGAACGGCAGGTGGACGTCGAGCCGGCGATGCTCGGAGCGCGCGTCGCTCACCGCGGCCTCGTCGCCCGCGTCGGGCTTCCAGTGGCGCGGATGCTCGGTGCCGGGCAGGCCGCCCCACGCCGAGCTGAGGTCGGCCTCGTGCGCGAGCAGTTGCGCGATGCGCCCCGCGGCGTCGCCCTGCACCGGGCCGAGCAGCGTGCGGCCGCGTTCGTTGAAGTGGTCGAGCACCGCGCGCGCCGACAACGCGCCGTCGATGCGGATGGCGCGCTGGGTCGGGGCGTCGAGCGTGCTCATGCTGCCTCGCGACGTCGCTACCGTTGCCCCAGCTTGAACGCGATCATCGCGCGCAGCTTCGTCGGCACGACCGGCTTGAGCAGGAGATGGAAGTCGTGCGCATGGGCCTCGCCCTCCTGGTTCGACATCAGGCTGCCCGTCACGATCACCGCCGGCAGCGCGCGGCCGAAGCGCGCGCGCATCGTCTCGATCACCTCGAGGCCCGTGTGCCCGCTCTCGAGGCGGAAGTCGACGATCAGCAGGTCGGGCCGCGCCGCGTCCGGGTGGCCGCTGGCCGCCCAGTCGGCGCAGGCCTGGAAGCTGTCGAACGCGGCGACGTCGGCGCCCCAGCTCTTGAGCAGCACGTCGAGGCCGCCGAGCACCGCGGGGTCGTCCTCGACGATGACGATGAGGCGGTGATCCAGCGTGAGCCCGAGCGCGGAGCGCAGCGGCGCGACCGGCTCGCTCGGCTTCGGGCGCGTGCCGAGCGGGATCTCGATCGAGAACATCGTGCCGCGGCCGGGCACCGAGCGCAGGCGCAGCGGCGCGTCGAGCACGCGCGCGAGGCGTCGCACGATGGCCAGGCCCAGGCCGAGGCCCTTGCGCTGCGTCGGGTCGAGCGGCGGCGCGTCGTTGGCGACCTGGTAGAACTCCTCGAAGATGCGATCCTGCTCGAACGGCCGGATACCCAATCCCGTATCCCAGACCTCGAAGCGCAGGCGGTCGCCGCGCTGGCGCGCCGCGACGACCACGCCGCCGTCGTTCGTGTAGCGGATCGCGTTCGACAACAGGTTGCGCACGACGCGTTCCAGCAGCACGGGATCGGCGTAGCCGAAGTGCTTGCCGCCGTGGAAGCGCAGCGCGAGGCCCTTCTCGAACGCGGTCGGCTCGAAGTGCAGCTTCAGGCGCGCGAACATCGCCTCGCAGCCGAAGTTCTCGGGGCGCGCCTCGACGCCGCCGGTGTCGATCTTGGTGATGTCGAGCAGCTCGGAGAACAGGCCCTCGAGCGCGTCGACCGAGCTGTTGATGCTGTTGACGAGGTGCGCGACCTCCGGATCCTTGGCCGTGCGGCTGCGCAGCGCCTCGGCGAACAGGCCGAGGGCGTGCAGCGGCTGGCGCAGGTCGTGGCTCGCGGCGGCGAAGAACTGCGTCTTCGCGCGGTTGGCGGTCTCGGCCTCGCGCCGCGCCTGGTCGGCCGCGGCCTTCTCGACGTGCAGCTGGGCGAGCAGGTGCTGCCCGCGCTGCTTGAGCGTGAGCACGCGCGCGAACGAGCGCTGGTAGCCGCGGCCCAGCATCACCGTGATGCCGAAGATCAGCAGCAGGATCGACGCGAGCTGCCAGCTGCGGTCCTCGGGCATCGCGGCGATGCGCAGCACCATCGGCACGAAAGTCAGCGCGACGAAGGCGACGAACGCGGCGATCTGCGTCGCGAGCGCCGGCACGGCGGAGATGCAGAAGCTGTAGACCGTCAGCAGCAGTGCGGTGCGCTCGACGTTGTCGCCGTACGGATAGAACAGCCACACCGACAGGCCCCACATCGCGCCGGTGGACATGACGCCGGTGAGGTAGCGCGTGCGCCAGCTCCGCAGCAGCTCGGTCGAGCCGCGCCAGCGCCGCAGGTAGGTGACCGTGAGCGCGGCACGCAGCACCAGCGCCGCGCCGAAGAACAGCGCCCACGCCACCATCGTCGCGAGCGGCACCACGTGCGCGAACAGCGCGACGATCACCACCGCGCCGACCGTGTTGCCGACGAGCCCGGTGCGCGCGAACGCGTGCAGGTTGTCGACCTGGTCGATCAGCGGGTCGCTGCGGTTCGCCGGCGAGGCGGCGACCGGCGTGTCGAGATCCGCCAGCGTGTCGACGTCGAGGGTCGGCAGGGACAGCACGGATTCGGGCGACAGGGACTGCTCCTCGCGCATCATGGATTCGTGGCCGTCGAGGTGCGGCGAAGCGGGACGAACTCCGTCGACGTCAGGCCGCGGCGGACGTCGACTGGAACGAGGACCAGGCCGGGGAGGATCGCGACGCCCATGGTGTGCGCGCGCGCCATCGGCGTGGGGTCAGCGGGTCGGAGCAGCCGCCGGTGCGCGCTAGCGCGGGACGGCGCGCCGCTCCAGCCGCTGCTGCGTCATCTGGCTCACGGCCAGCACCGCCTGCGTGCGCGAGCTCACGCCGAGCGCGCGCAGCACGGCCTGCACGTGATCCTTGACGGTCTCGACCGACAGGCCCAACCGGCGCGCGATCTCCTTGTTCGGCTTGCCTTGCAGCAGCTGCGTCAGCACGTCGGCCTGGCGCGGCGTGAGGCCCAGCTCCTCGAACGAGGGCGTGACCTGGTAGGTGGCCGTTTCGGCCGCCGGGATGGCCGCCGAGCGCTGGGCCGGGCCCGCGCCCGACGAGCCGAGGTGCATCGCCGGCACGTAGATGCCGCCGGCCATCACGAGGCGCAGCGCCTCGACGAGCGTGTCGTTGGTCGCGCGCTTGGGCACGAAGCCCATCGCCCCGAGGTCGATCGCCTGGATGACGTCGCTCGCGCGGTCGGAGGCCGAGATCACGACCACCGGCAGCGCCGGGTGCGCCTTGCGCATCTCGACGAGCACGTCGAAGCCGCTGGCGTCGCCGAGCTGGAGGTCGAGCAGGACGAGGTCGAAGCTCGCGTCGGCGGCCAGCGCCGAGCGCGCCGCCGCGGCGCTCCCGACGGCGGTCACGCGCACGTCGGGATCCAGTTCCTGGATCATCGCCTGCAGCGCCGACAGGATCAGCGGATGGTCATCGACCAGCAACACCTTCATGGAAACCAGCTCCGAAAATCTTGATTCGTTCTATGGAAACCCCCAAGCCCCCGGGGCGATCGTATCGGTTCGCACCGTCTTTGCGCAGACCCTCAAAAGGGGGGTGGGCAATTACTGACCGACGTGTTGGTCAGCGAAAGTGAACCCGCGTAAGCCGGTGTATCGCCGACGAAGGATCGTGTCAGCGCTCAGACGAAATGCCGCGTCACCCACTCCGCGATGCATGCAGGCTTCGTGCCACCTTCGCGCTGGACGCTCATCTCGATGGTTAGCTGCGCGCCGCCGTCGATCGGCTCGAACCTCAACAGCCGGCACTCGGCGCGCAGCCGGCTGCCCACCGGCACCGGCGACGGGAAGCGCACGCGGTTGAGGCCGTAGTTCAGACCCATGCGCGTCTCGGCGACGCGGAACGCCGTCACCACCAGCTCCGACAGCAGCGACAGCGTGAGGAAGCCGTGCGCGATCGGCGTGCCGAACGGTCCCGCCGCGGCGCGCGCCGGGTCGACGTGGATCCACTGCGCGTCGCCCGTCGCCTGCGCGAACTGGTCGATGCGCGCCTGGTCGACGAGCGTCCAGTCGCTGGTGCCGATCGACTCGCCCTCGAGCGCCGCGAGGTCGGCCAGGCGGTCGAAGATCCTGGGCGCGTGCGTCATTCGAGCGGCGCCATCGTGGCCGGCGCCGTGAGCCAGCGGCCGAGCGGCGCGAACTGCGCGAGGTCGCGCTCGACCCGCCCCGGCGCGACGTCGAACAGCGTGAGGCCGTGCGCCGCGAGGTGGACGTAGTTCTGGGTGTCGCGCAGCGTGGTGATGACCGGGAAGCCGAGCGTCGCGACGAACTCCTGGAAGCGCTCGTTGGCGATCGTGTGCTCCTTCACGCGCATGCCGACGAGCCCGACGCGCACCTTCTCGGCGCGCTTGTGCTGGCGCAGCTCGCGCGCGAACGCGTGCGTGGCCTGCATGTCGAACAGGCTGGGCTGCAGCGGCACGACGACCATGTCGGCGACCTTCATCGCCGCGTCCAGCCGCGCGCCGTGCAGGCCGGCGGGGGTGTCGATGACGGCGTCGGTCGTGCCCTTGGCGGGCTTGGCGATCGCGTCGCGCGAGATCTCCCACGGGGAGATCTTCGGCGCCTGCGCGGGGCGGATGTCCAGCCACTGGCGCGAGGACTGCTGGCGGTCGAGGTCGCCGAGGGTCACCACCCGGCCGATCGACGCGAGGTAGCCGGCGATCTGCGTGGCGAGCGTGCTCTTGCCGACTCCACCCTTGGGGTTCGCGACGACGATGACGGGCATGGGGGGCTCTCCAGAATTGTTGTAGTCCGACTCGGCAACAGCCCGGCAATGTTACCGAACCCGCCACAATGCGGCTCATGGCAGACGTTCTGGTGCTGATCGCCCACCCCGACATCGCGCGCTCGCGCGTCAACCGTGCCCTCGCCGAGCAGGCCCGCCTGCTGCCGCCCGGGGACGTGGAGGTGCGCGACCTGTACGCGCTCTACCCCGACTACCTGATCGACGTCGACGCCGAGCAGCAGGCGCTCGCGAAGGCGCGCACGGTCGTCTGGGTGCATCCGGTGCAGTGGTACTCGATGCCCGCGATGATGAAGCTGTGGGTCGACGAGGTGCTCGCCTTCGGCTGGGCGTACGGCCCCGGCGGCCGCGCGCTGCTGGACAAGTGCCTGTGGCTGGTCGTCTCGGCCGGCGGCGGCAAGGAGTCGTACTGCACGCAGGGCAGCAACCGCCACGGCTTCGAGCACTTCCTGCCGGCCTACCAGCAGACCGCGGCGCTGATGGGCATGCGCTTCCTCGAGCCGTTCGTCTTCTACGGCGCGCACCGCGTCGACAACGACGCCGTCGCCGCCCACGCGCACGCCTTCGCGCAACGCCTGGTCGCGCTCTCGCACGAGGCGCGCGCCACCGCGACGCCCTCGCAGCCCGCCGTCGGTCCCGACGAACGCCGCATCACCACCGACGACTAGCCATGCACCACAGCCACTGGCTCACCCTCGCCCTCACCTACCTCGCCGCGGCCGTGCTGGCCGTGCCGTTCGCGCGCCGCCTCGGCCTGGGCGCGGTCATCGGCTACCTCGGCGCCGGCTTCGTCATCGGCCCGTGGGGCCTGAAGCTGGTGACCGACCCGTCGCAGATCGTCGACCTCGCGGAGTTCGGCGTCGTGCTGATGCTGTTCCTGATCGGCCTCGAGCTCGAACCGAAACGCCTGTGGGCCATGCGCCGCTCGATCTTCGGCTGGGGCACGGCGCAGCTGGTCGGCAGCCTGGTGCTCATCGCAGCGATCGGCTGGGCCTGCCTGGGCTTCGACAGGGACGCGCTGCCGCTCGCGATCGTCGCCGGCTCGGCGCTGGCGATGTCGTCCACCGCGATCGGGCTGGCGACGCTGGCCGACCGCAACATCGTGCAGACGACGGTCGGCCAGTCGGTGCTGAGCGTCTCGCTGTTCCAGGACATCGCCGCGATCCCGCTGCTCGCGCTGATCCCGCTGCTCGCGCCCGACCGCATGGCCGGCGACGACGCGCACCACCCGTGGATCGCCGCCGGCAAGGCCTTCGGCATGATCGCGGTGATCGTGCTCGGCGGCCGGCTCGCGATCCGCCCCGCGCTGCGCTGGATCGCGCGCAGCCAGACGCCCGAGATCTTCACCGCCGCGGCGCTGGGCCTGGTCGTCGGCACCGCCGCACTGATGCAGGCGGTCGGGCTGTCGATGGCGCTCGGGGCCTTCCTCGCCGGCGTGCTGCTGGCCGAGAGCGAATACCGGCGCGAGCTCGAGACCGACATCGAGCCGTTCAAGGGCCTGCTGCTCGGGCTGTTCTTCATCGCGGTGGGCATGGGGATCGACCTCGGCGTCGTGATCGCGCATCCGTGGCAGGTCGCGGGCATCGTCGCGGGCTTCCTGGTCGTGAAGACGCTGGTGCTGTGGGGCATCGAGATCGGCATCCCGATCCCGCGCCTGGAGCGGCCGATCTTCACGCTGCTGCTCGCGCAGGGGGGCGAGTTCGGCTTCGTCGTGCTGCAGGCCGCGCAGGGCAAGGGCGTGGTCGAGGCGTCGGAGTCCGGCGTGCTGACCGCCGCGATCACGCTGTCGATGCTGATGACGCCGCTGCTGATCCTCGTCGCCGACAAGTACTGGATCCCGATCCTCGCGAAGACCAACCCGAAGAAGCAGCTGTCCGAGCTCGCCGAGCCGCAGGACGCGCCGGTGATCGTCGCCGGCTTCGGGCGCTACGGCCAGATCATCGGGCGCCTGCTGCACGTCAACGGCATCGAGATGACGGTGCTCGACCACGACGCCGAGCAGGTCGACGCGCTGCGCCGCTTCGGCTTTCGCGTGCACTACGGCGACGCGACGCGGCTCGACCTGCTGCGCGTGGCCGGCGCGGCGCGCGCGAAGGTGCTGGTCGTCGCGCTCGACGGCATCGAGGCGAGCCTCGGGCTGGTCGACCTGGTCAAGCAGAACTTCCCGAACCTGACGATCGTCGCCCGCGCGCGCAACGTGCAGCACTGGTACCAGCTCAACGAGCGCGGCGTGCAGTTCATCGAGCGCGAGACGCTCGACGCCGCGCTGATGAGCGCGCGCAGCGTGATGGAGGCGATGGGCTTCGAGCCGCACCGCGCACGCACGCTGGCGATGCGGTTCCGCCGCTATTCGGTCAACCAGCTGCACGAGCTCGCGCCGCACTTCCGGGACGAGTCCAAGCTCATCTCGCTCGCGCGCGCCGGCCGCCAGCAGCTCGAGCAGCTGTTCGCGCAGGAGCGCATGGATCGCCCGCCCGTCGCGCCGACCTGGGACACGCCGCCGCAGCCGGACGACGTGCTCGCGCCGCGCACCACGCCGCCCCTGCCGCCGACGAGCACGCCCGCGTCGGCCGCCGGCGTGGACGGCGTCACGCCCAAGCCCTGATCGACGTGCGCTCCCCGGGCAGGACAGCTTGACCTCAGCTATGCTTCAGCGAAGCCTGAGCCTGCCCTTCGATGATCCACAGACCGCCACCTCCCATCGCTCCCATCGGAGTGCCCCCTGTGCGAATCCTGCTCGTCGAAGATGATCCCCTGCTGTCCGACTCCACCGCGCGCGCGCTGCGCTCGCAAGGCTGGGTGGTCGACTGCACCGAGCGGGGCGAACCCGTCGCCGTGTCGGTCCGCCAGGACCCGTACGACCTGCTGATCCTCGACGTCGGCCTCGCCGGCATCGACGGCTTCGAGACGCTGCGCCGCGTGCGCGCGCAGGGCTCCGACCTGCCGGTGCTGATGCTCACCGCGCGCGACGCCATCGAGGACCGCGTGCGCGGCCTC
>JASLEM010000237.1 GCA_030151165.1 Burkholderiaceae bacterium | reverse complement strand
CCGCGCCCGATGCCGCGGAGGCGGCATCGGGCGCGGTGGCCGCGGCGTCGGCGGCATCCGCCGCGGGCCGCGCCGCGTCGACGGCCGCGGTCGCCACGACGGATCTCTCGCAATGGTGCGCGCGCATCACCTCCGAGGTCGCCGGCATCCCGAGGCCCGCCTGCCAGGACTCCGGCCTCGTGGCGGGCGACGGCCGCTCCGTGCGCGGCGTGCCGCTGTGGACACGCGACGTCCTCCCCGCCGCCGGCGCGCCGCGCTACAAGATCCTGCTGCTCAGCGGCATCCACGGCGACGAGCTCGCCTCCGTCACGCTCGCGTTCGACTGGATCGCGCGCTCGCACGCGGCGCAGGGCAGCGCGCCCGGCAAGAACGCGCCGACGATGGCCAACGTCGCGTGGCGCTTCGTCCCGCTGCTGAACCCGGACGGCCTGCTGCACGCGCCGTCGACGCGCGTCAACGCGAACGGCGTCGACCTGAACCGCAACTTCCCGACCGCCGACTGGGCGCGCGACGCGCAGCCCTACTGGATCCAGCGCACGAAGAAGGATCCGCGCCGCTTCCCGGGCCCGCAGCCGCTGTCCGAGCCCGAGTCGCGCTGGCTCCTGAAGCAGATCGACCAGTTCCACCCCGACCTCATCGTCTCCGTGCATGCGCCCTACGGCCTGCTCGACTTCGACGGCCCGCCGCCCGCGCCGAACCGGCTCGGCAGCCTGCAGCTCGACCCGGTCGGCGTCTACCCCGGCTCGCTGGGCAACTACGGCGGGCTCGTGAAGCAGGTGCCGGTGATGACGCTGGAGCTGAAGAACGCGCGCAAGGTGCCGCCGGCCGAACTGGCCGCGATGTGGAGCGACCTCCAGCGCTGGATCGACGGCCGCATCGCGCGCCAGGGCACGCAGGCGGGCGCGGCGCGGCCGCTGCCCGTGCTCGCGAAGGCGGCGACCTCCACGCGCTCGGCCCAGCGCCAGGATTGAGGGCTCAAGGCCCGCGGGTTTGTGCGGTCGGGCGGGCGCGGCCGAGTCCGTGCAGTCGCGGGATGATGTCGACGTCTCGCCCCCTCGTCGCGGTGCTGGTCGCCGCGTTCGCGGGCGTCGCGCAGGCGGCCGGCGGCTCCGCCGTCTTCCAGGCGCTCGATGCGGACCACGACGGTTTCCTCACCCGCGACGAGCTGCGCGCCCACCCGCGCCTGCTGCTGAAGTTCGACGCGATCGACACGAACCGCGACGGCCGGATCTCCGACGACGAGCTGCAGGCCTGGCACGCCGCGCACCTGCGCCAGCCGGGCAGCGAGGGCCAGGCCTTCACGGCGCTGGACACCAACGGCGACGGCCGGATCGAGCGCGCGGAGCTGCCGGACGACGTTCGCGCCCGCGCCTGGTTCGACGCGGCCGACACCAACCACGACGGCGTCGTGACGAAGGGCGAGGCCGGGATCGCGAGGGCCGCCGCGCGGGACGCCAACCGGCCCGCGACGCTCGCCCGCGCGACGGCCTCGCCACCGCCGTCGCGCTGAAGGCCGCGCGCGAATCCCTGCTCCGGGGGATCGCTGCTGCCCGGGGTGCGGCGCAGAATCCGCGCACTTTCCGCCCGTCCCCATCCGCCTGCCCGGAGTGGCCACGCCATGAACGCACGTCTTCGCGCCGCGCGCGATGCGTCCCCGACGGCGGCGACGGCAACTGCACGCACCGGCGCGTCTCGCAGTCCGGCAACGCGACGACGTTCAGCTTCACGTGCACCGGCCGGCGGCAGGTCAGCGGGCAGGGAGTCTTCACGTTGAACGACGCCCGGTCCTTCACCGTGGCGAGCGACGCCGACCTCGCCGGGCAGGGCGGCGCCAAGCCGTCGCACTTCCATACCGATCTCGCCGGGCCTTTCGTGTCGACCGATTGCGGCGACGTCCAGCCGGTCGCGCCGCCGGCGCATTGAGCGATCCGCCGGGCGGGCGCGCCGCGTGCCGATGGCGGAGCTGGCCTGCGCGGCCTGCATCCGATGGCGGGTGCGACGCGTAGGTTCCGGCAGGGGCGGCATGTCGCGGCCCGCCAGCTTCACGCCGCCACGATGACTCTCGCCCCTCCGCCGACGACCCGCCCCGCCACCGCGGCCACGTTTGCCCGCTCGCCGCGCCGCCGCGCCGTCTCATGGCTCGCCGGGGCCGCGCTGCTGGGCAGCGTGAGCTCGGCGATGGCGGGCGCCGGCACCGGCTTCCTCAACTTCTTCGCGGCGATGCGCGGGCACCAGTCGCTGCGCGACCAGGCCTATGGGCCGTCCGAGCGCGAGCGCTTCGACCTCTACCGCCCGGGCTCGTCCATCGCGGACGACGACAAGGCGCGCGGCTCGCCGCTGGTCATCTTCGTCTACGGCGGCACGTGGAGCATGGGCGACCGCAGCGACTACCGCTTCGCCGGCGAGGCCCTGGCCGCGCAGGGCTTCACGGTGATGGTGATCGACTACCGGCTCTACCCCGCCGTCCACTATCCCGGCTTCCTGCAGGACTGCGCGAGCGCCGTCGGCTACGGGCTCGAGCACGCCGCCGAACTCGGCGCCGACCCGCGCCGCGTCTTCCTCTACGGCCACAGCGCCGGCGCGTACAACGTCGCGATGCTGGCGCTCGACCCGCGCTGGCTCGCGGCCGTCGGCCACAACCCGAGCGAGCTCGCCGGCTGGGTCGGCCTGGCCGGGCCGTACAACTTCCTGCCGATCGGCGACCCGACGACGCGCCTCGTCTTCGACTGGCCCACGACCTCGCAGGACACGCAGCCGATCAACCACGTCGCCGACCTGCCGCGCGCGCTGCCGGCCTTCCTCGGCGCGGCGACGAACGACAAGCTCGTCGACCCGATCGAGAACACCGCGCTGACGGTCGACCGGCTGCGCGCGCGCGGCGCGAGCGTCACGTACCGCACGTACGACCACGTCAACCACGCGCTGCTGGTCGGCTCGCTCGCGTGGCCGTTGACGGCGCTGTCGTCGGTGCTGGAGGACAGCGCCGACTTCATCCGCACGACGCCGCCGGTCGCCGCGGACGCCGGCAGCGTGCCGGTCGCTTCCGCGCGCTGAGGCCGCGCTTCAGTCGGCGCGGTACGCGTGCCACGCGAACCAGATCGCGCCGGCGGCCATCACCAACCACAGCGGCATCCAGGACGGCACTGGGAGGGACGTCGCGGGCGACATCGAGGCCGTCATGTCGACGAACACGCCCCCGGGCGCGACCAGCATCGCGAGCACGAACAGCGACAGGCCGGCCGCCACGCCCGCCATCGCCCAGCGCCACAAGCGCGCCTGCGCCGCGTGTCCGGAGGAAAAACACATCAGCTGCGGCTTTTCCGGGAACGCCGCCGCGACTTCCGCGCGCGCGCCGTCGCGGCTGAGCGTGGCCGCGGTGCCGCCGACCCAGTGCCGCGGGCGCAATTCGCCGTCCTGCAGCGGCATCCAGACGTCCAGTTCGAGATGACTGAAGCGATAG
>JASLEM010000224.1 GCA_030151165.1 Burkholderiaceae bacterium | reverse complement strand
AGACGCTGGTCAATCTCCGCTGATCGAACTGACGTAGAGGGAGTCGGGCATGGACCGCATGATCTACCTGTCGATGTCGGGCGCGAAGGCGGCCCTGCAGCGCCAGGACTCGCTCGCCAACAACCTCGCCAACGTCTCCACGAACGGCTTCCGCGCCGAGCTCACGGCGTTCCGCGCGGTGCCGATCCGGGGCGACGGCGCGTCGACCCGCGTGTTCTCGGCCGAGACCACGCCCGGCTACAACGACGCCCCGGGCGCCATCAACGCGACCGGGCGCAACCTCGACGTCGCGATGACCGGCAACTCGTGGCTGGCCGTGCAGTCGCTCGACGGCACCGAGGCCTACACCCGCGCCGGCTCGCTGGACGTCAACTCCGAAGGCGTGCTCGTCAACCGCGAGGGCCTGCAGGTCAACGGCGACGGCGGCCCGATCACGGTGCCGGCCAACGCGCAGGTCGACATCGGCGCCGACGGCACGATCACGGCCAAGGTCGAGGGCCAGAAGCCGCAGCAGATCGGCAAGCTCAAGATGGTCACGCCCGACGCGCCGATGACGCGCGGCACCGACGGCCTGTTCCGCGCCGACTCCGGCGACCTGTCGGCCGACCCGGCGGCCCGGCTCGACTCCGGCGCGCTCGAGGGCTCCAACGTGAGCCCGGTCGAGACGATGGTCGGCATGATCGCCGCCGCGCGCCAGTTCGAGCACCAGATGAAGATGCTCGAGAACGCCGAGAAGCAGGATCAGTCGGCCTCCAAGCTGCTCTCGGAAAACGGCTAGGCCTAGAACCCCACTCGAGCGGGGTCAGGTCTTGCCTGGCAACGCGGGAAAGTTGCCAGGCCAGACCTGACCCCGCTCGTCTGGGGGCACCCGCCGCGGGATGCGGCGCAAGGTCGGGATTAGGCCGACCTAAGGGGCCTTTATCCGGGCGCTCCCACCCTCAAGTTTTGGCGAAGATGACTCCTATACGAATGGGAGTCCCCCCGTCATGCTTCGCTCACTGTGGATCTCGAAAACCGGCATGGAAGCCCAGCAGCTCCAGCTGGACAACATCTCGCACAACCTCGCCAACGTGGCCACGACCGGCTACAAGAAGAGCCACGCCGAGTTCGAGGACCTGATGTACCAGAACCTGCGCCAGTCCGGCTCCGCGAGCTCCGACCAGACGCAGCTGCCCAACGGCCTGCAGGTCGGCCTGGGCGTGCGCCCGGTCGCCACCGCGCGCGACTTCACGCAGGGCTCGCTGCAGCAGACCGGCAACACGCTCGACGTCGCGATCAGCGGCAACGGCTTCCTGCAGGTCACGATGCCCGACGGCACCACCGGCTACACGCGTGACGGCTCGCTCAAGCTCGACGCGCAGGGCCAGGTCGTCACCAACAACGGCTACATCGTGCAGCCGGGCATCACGATCCCCGCGAACGCGCAGACGATCTCGATCGCCGCCGACGGCACCGTCAGCGCGACGCTGCCCGGCACCGCGACGCCCAGCACGCTGGGCCAGCTCCAGCTCGCGAACTTCGCCAACCCGGCGGGCCTCGACCCGAAGGGCGAGAACATCTACGCCGAGACCGCGTCGTCGGGCTCGCCGTCGGCCGCCGCGCCCGGCACCAACGGCCTCGGCCGCCTGCAGCAGGGCTTCCTCGAGACCAGCAACGTGAACGTCGTCGAGGAGCTCGTCTCGATGATCTCCACGCAGCGCGCCTACGAGCTCAACTCCAAGGCGATCCAGACGTCCGACCAGATGCTCCAGCGTCTGGGCCAACTTTGATCTCGAGCCCGGAACCGGTCATGTCGCAACGCCTTCGCCGCCACCCCCTCGAACGCCATCCGGTCTCGGACCGCACGGCGCTGCGCATCGGCCTCGTCGCCGTCGCGCTCGTCCTCCTGTCGGCGCTCTTCGCGCCGGCGGCGCACGCGATGCGGCTCAAGGAAGTGGCGGCCGTGCAGGGCGTGCGCAGCAACCAGCTGGTGGGCTACGGCCTGGTCGTCGGCCTCGACGGCACGGGCGACCAGACCACGCAGGCGCCGTTCACGACGCAGGGCCTGACGACGATGCTGCAGCAGCTCGGCGTCACGCTTCCGCCGGGCACCAGCATGCAGCTGAAGAACGTCGCGGCGGTGATCGTCACGGCGTCGCTGCCCGCGTTCGCGCAGCCGGGCCAGGCGATCGACATCGACGTCTCGTCCATCGCCAACGCCAAGAGCCTGCGCGGCGGCACGCTGATCGCCACGCCGCTCAAAGGCGCCGACGGGCAGGTCTACGCGATCGCCCAGGGCAACATGATCGTCGGCGGCGCGGGCGCCGCGGCGGGCGGCTCCAAGGTCACGATCAACCATCTCAGCGCCGGCCGCATCCCGGAAGGCGCGACGGTCGAGAAGACGGTCGCCACGCCGCTGTCGCAGGGCGACATGCTGCAGCTCAACCTCAACTCGTCCGACTTCGCCACCGCGCGCGCCGTCGCGCAGGCGATCAACAAGTCCAAGGGCGCGGGCGTCGCGCGCGCCGTCGACGGCCGCGTCGTCAACGTCCGCGCGCCGACCGACCCGGACGCGCGCGTCGACTTCATGGCCGACATCGAGAACCTCGACATCTCGATGGAGACCGCCGCCGCGAAGGTCGTGCTCAACGCGCGCACCGGCTCGGTCGTGATGAACCAGGCCGTCACGCTGAACCCGTGCGCGGTCGCCCACGGCAGCCTGTCGGTCACGATCAACTCGAACCCGCAGGTCAGCCAGCCGGCGCCGAACTCGGGCGGCCAGACGGTCGTCACCGACAAGACCGACATCTCGATCTCGCAGCAGGGCGGCTCGATCGTCAACATGCCCGCGGGCACCAAGCTCGCCGACGTCGTCAAGGCGCTCAACGCGCTCGGCGCGACGCCGCAGGACCTGCTCGCGATCCTGCAGGCGATGAAGTCCGCCGGTTCGCTCAACGCCGACATCGAGGTGATCTGACATGGCCAACTCGCCGCTCTCGTCGACGGGTGGATCCGCCGCCTCGCTGAACCTCGGCGGCGGTCTGGAAGACCTGCGCCTGAAGGCCCAGAAGGATCCGAAGACCGCGGTGCGCGAGGCCGCCAAGCAGTTCGAGACGCTGTTCACGCAGCAGCTGCTGAAAAGCATGCGCGAGTCGACGATGAACGCCGACGGCATGGACAACGAAGGCTCGAAGATGGGCAAGGAAATGCTCGACTCGCAGTGGGCGCAGAAGATCGCCGGCCAGCCGGGCGGGCTGTCGGACGTCATCGCGCGCCAGCTCGAGCGCCAGATGGGCGTCGCGCCGGGCAGCATCCCGGGCGTGTCGCCCAAGCCGGACGTCGCCAACCCGATGCCGGTCGACCCGCTGCAGCCCGGCCCGGCGGTCGCGCTGCCGCAGAAGGCCGCCGCGTCGTTCGTCAACGCGCACCAGGACGCCGCCGCGGCCGCCGAGAAGGAGACCGGCATCCCGGCGACCTTCATGATCGCGCAGGCCGCGCACGAGACGGGCTGGGGCCGCAAGGAGATCAAGAACGCCGACGGCTCGACCTCGCACAACCTGTTCGGCATCAAGGCCGGCGCGAACTGGAAGGGCGCGACGACCGACGTCACGACCACCGAGTACATCGGCGGCAAGGCGCACAAGGTCACGCAGACGTTCCGCGCGTACAGCAGCTACGCCGAGTCGTTCCAGGACTACGCGAGCACGATGAAGAACAGCCCGCGCTACGCGGCCGTCGTCGCCGCGGGCAACGACGCGAACGGCTTCGCGCGCGGCCTGCAGAAGGCCGGCTACGCCACCGACCCGGCGTACGCGGAGAAGCTCGCCAAGGTCATCCACACCGCTCAGCGCGTCCAGCAATCGCTGGCCGCCGCATGACCGTCTGATCGAGTTATCGACCATGTCGCAACGAACTGAAAGGAGCGCCCCGTGAGTTCATCGGCCCTGATGTCGATCGGCATGCGCGCCATGTTCGCGAACTACGCGTCGATGCAGACCACCGGTCACAACATCGCGAACGCGCAGACCAAGGGCTACTCGCGCCAGACCGTCGACCTCGCCACCTCGGGCGGGCAGGACACCGGCGCCGGCTTCTTCGGCAAGGGCGTCGACGTCGTCACCGTGCAGCGCGCGACCGACAAGTTCCTCGGCGCGCAGGCCGCGAGCGCGGCGTCGATGGCCGCCGCGGACGACGCGCGCGCCTCGAACCTGCAGCAGCTGGAGAACGTGTTCCCGGTCGGCGACAGCGGCATGGGCGCGGCGATGGGCAGCTTCATGAATTCGTACGTCGACCTCGCGAACAGCCCGGCCGACTCGTCGGCGCGCCAGGTCATCCTGTCGGACGCGGCAGAAGTGGCCGACCGGTTCTCCACCGCCGGCGCCGCGATCGACACGCTGCAGACCGGCGTGACCTCGGACATGAAGACGGGCGTCGCGGAAGTCAACAGCCTCGCCAAGCAGATCGCCACGCTGAACGGCCAGATCGCCGCGCTGCGCGGCAACGCCGCCGCGCCGAACGACCTGCTCGACCAGCGCGACCAGCTCGTCAAGCAGCTCGGCGGCTACCTCAAGACCGCGACCATCACGGCCGACGACGGCTCGGTCGGCGTGTTCGTCGCCGGCGGCCAGCGCCTCGTGCTCGGCACCGAGGCGCAGTCGATCGCGGTCACCGCCGACCCGGCCGACTCGGGCCGCTCGGCGCTCTCGATCAGCGACAGCGGCATCATGCGGCCGATCTCCAACGACCTGCTGCTCGGCGGATCGATCGCCGGGCTGATGAAGTACCAGAACGAGGACCTCGTCGACGCGCGCAACCAGCTCGGGCAGATGGCCGCGGCGTTCTCGGCGCGCGTCAACCAGGTGCAGGCCTACGGCATCAACATGAGCCAGCCGTCCGGCCCCGGCGCGCCGATCTTCGGCACCGGCGCGGCGAACGCGATCCCGAACGCGACCAACGCGAAGAACGCCGCCGGCGGCTTCGCGGCCACGGCGTCGATCAGCGTCGTCGACGGCACGCAGCTGAAGGCGAGCGACTACACGCTGGCGGTCGACCCGGACAACGCGGGACAGTACCTCATCACGCGCGAGGCCGACGGCACGAAGTTCAGCATGCGCACGGACGACAACAACCCGGGCCAGTTCCTGTACACGCGCCTGTCCGACCTCGCGAACCTCGGCAACAGCATGGACGGCTTCCAGGTCAACCTGGGCGGCGACGCGATGGCGCCGAACGACAGCTTCGAGCTGCAGCCCGTCGGCCGTGCCGCCACCGGCATGACGCGCGTGCTCGACGACCCGACCGGCATCGCCGCCGCGTCGCCGATGACGGCGGTGATGGGCGTCGCCAACAAGGGGACGGCCTCGGTCGCGCAGCTCAACGTCGTCAGCACGACCAACGATCCCGCGGTGAGCGCGGCCATCACGTTCACGTCGGACACCGGCGCGTATGCATACACGCTCACCGACACGACGACGGGCAATTCGACCACCGGCACCGGCCAGTGGACGGCCGGCCAGCCGATCGCGCTGAACGGGTTCGAGATGACGCTCAACGGCGTGCCCGCGAACGGCGACACCCTCGCCGTGACGAAGACCGCGCACCCCGAGAGCAACAACGGCAACGCGCTCGCGATGGTGGGCCTGCGCGACGAAGGCCTGGTCGGCCGCGACCAGCAGGTCGACGGCTCGATCCAGGACGGCGAGTCGGCCACCGACGCCTACGCCAGCACGCTGGCCAACATCGGCGTGCGCGTCGAGAGCTCGAAGACGGCGTCGACGATCTCGGCCGCGGCCTCGGCGCAGGCCGACAGCGCGGTGCAGGGCAAGAGCGGCGTGAACCTCGACGAGGAAGCGGCGCGGCTGATCCAGTTCCAGCAGGGCTACCAGGCGGCGGCGAAGGTGCTGCAGGTGGCGCAGGCGGTGTTCGACACGCTGCTGCAAGTGGCGTCGCACTGAGCGCGGGCCGGATAAGAGACGGAGCACGACAGCATGACAGTCCAACGGATCTCGACCGCGAACGCCTACGACGGCGCGATCGACAACCTGATGTCGCGGCAGGGCATCCTGACCTCGACGCAGGAGCAGATGACCAGCGGCAAGCGTGTGCTGAAGGCGAGCGACGACCCGACCGCGGCCGCACGCGGCGAGCGGGCGCGCGCGCTCGAGGCCCGCACGACCGCGAGCGAGAAGGCGGTCGACGCGAGCAGCAACGCGATGACGCTGACCGAGAGCGCGCTGGGCGACGCGAGCGACCTGCTGCAGCAGGCGCGCGAGCTCGTGGTGAGCGCCGGCGACGCGAGCTACAGCGACGAGGAACGCGCGTCGAAGGCCACCGCCATCGCCGCGCTGCGCGACCAGCTGCTGTCGGTCGCGAACCGGCCCGACGGGCAGGGCGGCTACGTGTTCTCCGGCCAGGGCTCGGGCGGCGCGCCGTTCGTCGACCAGCCGGGCGGCGTCGCGTTCAAGGGCGTCGGCGGCTCGGTCAACGTCGCGACCGACGAGCCGCTGCCGCTCACGCTCGACGGCGGCAACGTGTGGCTGTCGGCCGGCACCGGCAACGGCGTGTTCACGACGAAGAACGTCAACTCCGGCGGCGCGTGGATCGACTCCGGCCGCGTGACCGACCCGAGCCAGATCACCGGCTCGACCTACGACATCCAGTTCAGCAACGCCAGCGGCACGCCGACGTACTCGGTGCTGAAGGACGGCGTGCAGATGTCGACCGGCCAGCCGTTCACCAGCGGCCGCGACATCAGCGTCGACGGCATGTCGTTCACGATCAGCGGCGCGCCCAGCGACGGCGACACCTTCGAGATGACGCCGTCGCAGAAGAACCTGTCGGTGTTCGACACGCTCGACAACATCGTCAAGCAGCTCAGCACGCCGTCGCAGAGCGGCCCGGACGTCCAGCAGGCGGTGCAGGACGGCCTGCGCAACATCGACCAGGTCTCGGCCCACATCTCGTCGGCGCGCAGCTTCGCGGGCACGACGCTGCAACGCCTCGACGGCGTCAAGGGCAGGCTCGACGCGACCGAGCTTTCGGCGGAGACTTCACGCTCGACGGCCGAGGACCTGGACATGGTCAAGGCGCTCGCCTCGTTCAACTCGCAGCAGACCGGCTACTCGGCCGCGCTGCAGAGCTACGCCACGATCCAGAAGCTGTCGCTGTTCAACTACCTCAACGCCGGCTGATCCCTGCACGGCGTGTCGCGGCGAGCTGGCCGCGGCGCGCTCGACCGGCCCGGCCGCCGGCCGATGTTCCCTCCAGCTCCCATAAACCATAAATCACGCGCCACCCCAGAGGATTCCCGCAATGTCTCTCGATCACCCCGTCCTGGACCAGGTCGTGCTTGGCGCAAGCACGCTGTTCGACGCGAAGCGCGCGCCCTACGCGGCGCGCCTGACGGTCTTCCCGCAGCGCCCCGACGCCGCGATCGACACCGACGGCCTGCTGCAGGTCATCGACACCATCGCCCCGGCCGAGGCCGGCCCGCTGATGCTCAGCATCGCCAACGAGGCCGGCCTGCGCGCCGTGCTCGCCGCGCCGACCGCGCCGCACCTGATGATCGAGGTGCCCGGCTTCATGCTCGCCGACCCGGGCCTCGCGACGCTGCTCGAGGAGCGCGTCGCCACCGGCCTGTCGCTGGTGCTCGGCGGCCGCGTGCCCGAGGGCGCGCCGTCGCAGCTGTGGTCGCTGTTCCGCCACGTCACCATCAACCGCTCGCAGGTGCGCGACCCGCTGCCCAACGGCTCGGGCGGCAAGCCGCTCAACCGCCTGTTCATCGGCGCGGACGGCCCCGCGATGTCGGCCGGCGCGTTGCGCGCGGGCTTCACGGCCGTCATCGGCTGGCCGGTCGGCGAGGCGCCGGGCGAGGATGCGAAGGCGAAGTCGGTGCCCGCGGGCGTCACCACCGTCGTCGACCTGATGCAGCGCGTCGACCGCGAGGAGCCGGCCGACAAGCTCGAGGCCGTCGTCAAGAACGACCCGACGCTGGCCTTCCGCCTGATGCGCTATCTCAACTCCCCGGGCTTCGGGCTGTCGGTCGAGATCTCGTCGTTCCGCCATGCGCTGATGATCCTCGGCTACGCACGCCTCAAGCGCTGGCTCGCGCTGCTCGTCACGAGCGCGATCGACGACCCCGACCTCAAGCCGCTGATGCAGCTCGCGGTGCGCCGGGGCCTGCTGATGGAAGAGATCGCGCGCCCCGGCGGCGACGACGCGCTGCGCAACGAGCTGTTCATCTGCGGCGTGTTCTCGACGCTCGACCGCATGCTGGGCCAGCCCTTCGACAAGCTGCTCAAGACCATCCCCGTGCAGGAGTCGGTGGCACAGGCGCTGCGCGACGACACCGGCCCGTGCGCGCCCTTCCTCGCGATCGCTCGCGCGGTCGAGATCGAGTCGGCCTACGACATCCGCGAAGCCGCCGAGGCGCTGATGCTGACCGTCGGTGACGTCAACCGCGCGCTGGCGAAGTCGCTGGTGCACGCGCACGCGTTGACCTCGGGTTGAGCGGAGCGATCCCCCGCCTGGGCGATTGAGCTCGCGTCGGGCGCTGCTTAGACTGCGCGTCCGACTTGCCCGGGAGCTTGCATGGCCGCGACCCTCTACGTCTGGACGATCTCGCCGTCGAACGTCGGCCATGTCTCG
>JASLEM010000206.1 GCA_030151165.1 Burkholderiaceae bacterium | reverse complement strand
AAGTCGGCATCCTCGGCGCCGTATTCGACGTAGACCTCGTCCAGGCGCTTCTTCGCGGCCAGCACGCCGCCCATGCCCTCCTCGACCGATTCGCGCACGGTCTGGTCGGGGTTGAGCTGCGGCTCCTGCGGCAGGTAGCCGATGTTCAGCCCGGGCATCGGCGTGGCTTCGCCTTCGTAGTCCTTGTCGACGCCGGCCATGATCTTCAGCAGCGTCGACTTGCCGGAACCGTTCAGGCCGAGGACGCCGATCTTCGCGCCGGGGAAGAAGCTCAGGGACACGCCCTTGAGGATCTGTCGCTTCGGCGGGACGATCTTGCCGAGCCGATTCATCGTGAAAACGTACTGTGCCATCTGGGTGACCTGCGAAAGGAAAGCGAAAACGGTGGGGGCCGGGCGTGCCGGGCCCCAAAAGACACGCGGCCCGGTGTCGACTCGCTGGAGGGCGAGTCGCCGGGCCGGTGGGGGATCACGCTATTTTACTTGGTCGAGGGCTTGATCAACAGGTAGGTCGCGGCATCGCCCCGACGAACGAGCATGTTGATCGGCTTCGACTTGTCCTGCTTGGCGAGCGTGGCGGTGAATTCCTTCACCGAGGTCACCGGCACGTTGGCCACGCGCAGGATGATGTCGCCCTCGCGCACGCCGGCGCGCGCCGCCGTGCCCTCGGCCGCGTCGACCTTGACGCCGCCCTTGATGCTCAGCTCGGCCTTCTGCGCGTCGGTCAGGTCGCTGACCTTCAGGCCCAGCAGCGTCTTCGCGGCGGCGGCGGATTGCGCCTCGTCGGCGTCGGCGGTCTTGTCGGCCTCGAACTCGATCACCGGCACCGACACGATCCTGGACTTGCCGTCGTGGAAGATCTCCAGGTTCGCCTTCGCGCCCGGCTTGATCACGCCGACCAGCCGCGGCAGGTCGGACGAATGCTCGACGACGGTGCCGTTGACCTTGGTGATGATGTCGCCCGCCTCGATGCCCGACTTCTCGGCCGGCATGCCCGCCTGCACGCTCTGCACGAGCGCGCCGACCGGCTTGCCCAGGCCCAGCGATTCGGCGACTTCCTTGGACACCGGCGCGATCTGCACGCCGATGCGCCCGCGCACGACCTTGCCGGTGGCGCGCAGCTCGTCGGAGATGCGGATCGCCTCGTTGATCGGGATCGCCAGCGAGATGCCCGCGTAGCCGCCCGACGGGCTGAGGATCTGCGAGTTGATGCCGATGACCTCGCCACGCATGTTGATCAGCGGGCCGCCCGAGTTGCCGGGGTTGATCGGCACGTCGGTCTGCAGCAGCTGCAGGTAGTCGCCCGTCTCGCGCTGCTTGGCGCTGATGATGCCGGCGGTGACGGTGCTCTCGAGGCCGTACGGCGACCCGATCGCGATGACCCACTCGCCGACCTTGGCCTTGTCGACATCGCCGACCTTCACGAAGGGCAGGCCCGTCGCCTCGATCTTGACGACGGCCACGTCGGTTCGCTGGTCGGAGCCGATCAGCTTGGCCTTGAACTCGCGCTTGTCGGTCAGCGTGACCAGCACCTCGTCCGCGCCCTCGACCACGTGCGCGTTCGTCAGCACGTAGCCGTCCGGCGACAGGATGAAGCCCGAGCCGATCGCGCGGCGCTCGGGTTCGTCGTCGCCATCGTCGCCGCCGGGCACGCCGCCCTTCGGGATCGGGATGCCGAAGCGGCGGAAGAACTCCTCGATGTTCGGGTCGAGCTTGCGGCCGCCGGCCGGCGTCTTCACCTTCTCGGAGGTGCGGATGTTGACGACCGCGGGGCCGACCGTCTCGACGAGGCCCGTGAAGTCGGGCAGGCCCTGCACCGAGGCGGGCGGCACGACGGGCACCTGCGCGGCGGGCGCGGGCGCGGCCTGCTGCGCGTGGGCCGGCAGCGTGGCGGCGAGCGACGCGGCGGTCAGGGCGCCGAGCGCGAAGGCGCGGCGCATGCGGGGCAGGACGGTCGTCGGGAAGGCAGCGTGCTGGGTGGGCATGGGCATGAAGCTCCGGGGTCGTGGTTCGGGACGGGTTCCAGGGAAGTATCCGCGACGGCGGCGCCTTGCGGCGGCACGCCCTCAGGGCTTGTGATCGAGCGCGCGAACGAACTGGTCCAGCGTGGCGGGCGGCACGTCGCCGACCGCGGTGATCCAGAAGTCGCCGACGCGGCGCGTCAGGGTGTGCGTCGCGCCGATCACCGTCAAGCCCTCGTTGCGATGGCGCTGCGGCTGCCAGGCCTCGATGAACAGCGACACGTGCGTCAGGCCGTCCGAGAAGATCGTCTGGACGACGCGGGCATCGCCGCCGCTCGCGCCGTTGCTGCCGGGCATCGACAGCACGCGCCGCACGCAGCCGAGCGACTGGAAGCCGGGCGGCACCGCGGCGGGCTGCAGCGTCCAGCCCTCGGCGTCGAGCTTCGTGGGCTCCATCGCGGGCTTCACCACATGATAGCCATCGGCCTGGTGCAGCTCGGCGTAGATCGCGCGCGGGTCGGGGCGCACGCCGATCTGCACGTCCGAGAAACCGGACGACTCGAGCGTGCGGCCGGCGACCTGCACGTCGACACGCAGCAGCAGGCCGGTCGCGCGATCGGCCCAGATCACGTGGTCGAAGCGGTCGGCGTCGCGCGCCTTCAGCAGCAGGCGGTCGGCGTCCTGGCCGGCGACGCGCTCGGTCGCCTGCACCTGCAGCTCGTAGAAATCGGGGATGTGCTTCTCGCTGCCGCTCACCAGCGACGGGAACGACGCGCGCGGGTCGACCGGCTCGACGACCACCACGCGGTAGCGCGGCCACAGCGTGCGCACCTCGTCGTTGATGCGCAGCATGCCGCGCGTCTCGCCGTCGAGGGCGTCGACGCGCTCGAGCTCGTTGCGGCCGTCGGTGTAGTGCGCGACGCGCGAGCTGATGACGCTGCTGCCCGTGCTGTTGACGAGCGTGCCGACGTAGTTGCTGCGCACGGCCGCGTCGTGGATGCGCGCCAGCCACCCGCGCAGGTCGGGCGCGCCCGCCGGCGGCGGCGCCTGCGCCGGGCCCTGCGCATGGCTCGCGGCCGCCAGCACGACGGCGCACAACAGCGCGCCGGAGACATGCGAGACCAGCGACGCACGCGCCGGGCGCGGGGCAGGCATCGCGCGCATCGAGTGCCCGAGGCGCGCGTCGCGAC
>JASLEM010000578.1 GCA_030151165.1 Burkholderiaceae bacterium | reverse complement strand
CACGCGGCGCAGCTTGCCGAGCTCGCCGCGCTGGTCGCCGGGGCGGCCGACGAGCAGCTTGTCCTCGACGTCGTCGACCTGCAGCGTCGCCTGGCGCACGATGCGCACCAGCACGTCGCCCTGGTCGTGCAGCAGCCGGTTCAGGAACAGCACCGACGACCGGAACGCGAAGCCGTTCTTCACCGCGCGGCGCAGCTGGTCGATCGAGCGCAGCGGCCGTGCGCGTGCCGTGATCGCCATGCGCGGGCCGACGTTGACCCACAGCGTCGCGATCTCCGACGGGTCGAACGCGAACTCGAACGCGACGTCGTTGACGACGGCCACGAGCGTGTCGTGCGCGTCCTCGATGCGGGTCGAGCGCGAGCCTTCGTGCAGCGCCTCGAAGAACTCGGGCACGACCTCGAGGTGCTGGTCGATCCACGGCTCGGCGGCGGCGTCGGTGAGGTTGAAGTGCAGCCAGACGAAGTCGCCGGCCGGCGCGGTGGCGGCGTCGCGCAGCCACGCGCGCGCGGCCTCGAGGTCGATCGCCACGCCGCAGCCGCCCTGCGAGAACAGGTAGCCGCAAATGAGGCCGTTGGGGTCGGAGCCGTAGCGGATGTCCATGGGGGAGCTCGTGTCGACGAACCCGGCATTGTCCGAAGCTGTCATGACGTTGTCATGACGCCGTCGCGATGCCTTCACACGCGGCGCGGCCACGGGACACGCCCTCGTTCGTGGGCCCCACGACCGTGATGCGCGCGCTCCCGGGACGGCACGGCCTTCACATAATCACCCGCCCTCGACATGAGGATCCGTCAACTTGTCCACTGGAGGCAACCATGCTCGAAACAGGATTCAAGGCTCGATCGACCGTGCTCTCGCTGGCGCTCGCGTCGGCCAGCCTGTGCGCTTTCGGCCAGATCACCGATCCGCCGCACCCGGCCCTCGCGTCGACCGCGAAGGCGATGGTCGCCCGGCCGCAGGCGGCGACGGCGTCGCCCGTGCTGATGAAGGATGTGGACGAGCCGGGCCGCGCGCCGTTCCAGGTCACGGTGCCGATCAGCATGAACAATTTCGTCTTCACGCCGGTCGCGATCCCCGCCGGCCAGCGGCTGGTGATCGACCACATCTCGTACTACGGCAACGCGAGCGGGCCCAACATGCAACCGCTCATCGAACTGTATGTCGGCGTGGGGAACGGACCGGCCGCCTTCTATCTGTTCGCGTCCGATCCGTCGCCCGCCGTGCCGGGGCAGTACTACCACAACGAGAACGCGACGATCTACGCCGACTCGCTCCAGCTCGCGCCGGCCTACGGGGGGAACAATCCCAACGCCTTTTCGTTCTTCGTCACGATCACCGGGCACCTGATCACGCCGTGATCGACATCCGCCTGGGGCTGCGAGGCCGGGCGACCTCGCGTCGGGTTGTCATCGCCGGGCCACGCGGGCCCGACCTCCCGACTCCCCGGCTCACCCGCGTCCCGCGGGGGCGCCGGGTTCGACGATCAGCGGCGCAGCGAGCGGCGCTTGACGCTCGCGCCCAGGGCCGCGAGGCCGGCCAGCATGAACGCCGCGTTCGCGGGTTCCGGGACGGGGGTCGTGCCGCCGCCACCGCCGCCGACGTCCACCGTCAACGAGTAGCTGCCGTCGCCGAGCGAGCCAGTCAGGCCCAGCTGGATGAAGCCGTCGGCGAGCGTGCCGGTGCCCTGGTTCTCGGCGAAGGACTCGTTGGCGAACGCGCCGAGTGCGATCTGGTACGTGCCCGCGGCGACCGTCTGGTCGAACACGAAGTCGCCGCCGGTCGAGAACGCCTGGTCGAAGTTCGACGCGTAGAACGTCGCCGTCGTGCCCGCGCCGGAGAACAGCGTGAAGTAGGGGTCGACGCCACCGGCCGCGAAGCCGGTGCTGGTGATCTTGAGCTCGCCGTCGGCCGCGACGACGACCGAGTAGATCGCCACGTTGTCGGCGATGTCGTCCGGCGTGTCGAACAACGCCGCGCCCAGGTCGCTGCCGACCAGCGCCGCGTTCGACGAGTCGCCCAGGTTGCCGCTGAGGGTCGTGGCGCCGCACAGGCTCGTCGACAGGGCGAGCAGCGAAGCGACCAGGGAAAGGTTCCAGCGTGGCGACATCGCCGTTCTCCAGATGCATTGAGGTAATGCAATATAGAGGCGACGGGCCCGGCGGCCGATCCCTACATTGGCACCGGACGTGCCGGTCAGCGCGTGTGCAGGTAGTTCACCGGCACGTACTGGTAGGCCTTGCCCGCCGTCCTCACGTGCCCGATGCCCGGGAACTGCAGGTGGGCGGCCGCGATCCAGGTGCCGTCCTTCGCCGCCTGGTTGAACACCTTGAGCCGCTCGGCCTCGGCCTTCCTGCCGTCGCCGTCGAACGACACGGTCACCGTCGGATCGTCGAACTGCACCTGCGCGACGTGGATCAGGTCGCCGGTGAAGATCATCTTCTCGCCCTTGCTCTCGACGACGTAGCTCTCGTGGCCCGGCGTGTGGCCCGGCGTCGACCACGCCTTGAAGCCCGGCACGACCTCGCCGTCGGCCTCGATCGGCACGAAGCGGTGCGCCGCGGCGTACGGGGCCATCGACGCGAAGGCGTCCTTGTCTCCGGCCGCGGCGTTCAGGTAGTGGTCGGCGTCGCCCTTGCCGGCGTGCACCGTGGCGTTGGGGAACACGGCGACGCCGTCGTGCGTCAGGCCGCCGCAGTGGTCGGCGTGGTCGTGCGTGAGGAGGATCTCGTCGACCTGCTCCGGCGCGTAGCCCGCGGCGCGCAGGTTGGCCACCAGCGTGCCGGCGCTCGGGCCGTCGAGGCCGCCGGTGCCGGTGTCGATCAGCACGAGCTTCGAGCCGGTGTTGACGAGGAAGGCGTTGACCGAGGTCTCGAGCGGCAGCTTCTGGAAGTTGCGCGCGAGCGCGGCGCTGGTCTTGTCCGCCGGCTGCTTGAGGATCTTGTCGACGGGCAGGTCGAAGAAGCCGTCGCTCAGCGCGGTGACCTCGAAGTCGCCGAGCGCCATGCGGAAGTAGCCGGGCGCCTGCGTCCTGACCATCGGGGCGGCGGCGTGCACGGGCGCGGCGGCGATCGCCGAGACAGCGGCGGCGGCGATGAGGACGGCGGCGCGCGCCGTGCGCGTCAGGCGGGGGTACGGCATCGTTGTTCCTTTCGAGTCGGCCGGGATGAACCGGCCCGCATTGTCTGCCGACTCGGCCACGCGTGCACGGACGCGGGCGCTCGCCCGCGCGCGCGTGGGGCCGTCGACGGGCATTGAACCGGCCGCGGCCGCGCGGGCACGCGCGCGCGGAAGATCAGACGAGGACCGGCACCGCGGCACCGCCGCCGACGGTCGTGAAGCCGACGCCCGCCCGCGTCACGTTGATGTCCACGGTGGCGCAGACGTCGTCGTCGAAGCGCACGATCTCGACCGGCGCGTGCATCTTGACGTGCCAGACGTCCGTCGTGGTCTGCACCTGCCGCCACAGCGTCGGCGCGCTCGCCCGCCAGACATCGACCGCCCCCGCGATGTAGATGCGCTCGGCGCCGCCGCCCCGCACCCAGGCGTGCTGCACCAGCATGTCCAGGTACAGGCCCAGGTGCGCCGGGCTGATCATCGCGGAGTCCTCGCTGCCCGCGCCGCCTTCCTGGCCTGCACCCATGAACAGGCCCAGGTGCAGGCCGACGAGCATGCCCTGCGCGTTCGTCTTGCCGAAGCGCGCCTTGCCGATGGTGCTGACCGTAAGGCAGGTGTTGACGCCCGGATAGCGCAGATGCGTCGCATCCCAGCCGAGAGGGGTTGCGTTGCGCGGCGACTGCTTCGCCTGTTCGACGATATCGATCATGGCTCATCTCCCCTTGCATCCGGACCGGATACCCGGGGATCGTATCGACCGATCCGGCGACCCGCAACCCCGCGACCGCGTCAGTCCCGGCGGAGGCGGCGCCTCACTTCGCCGCGGCCGGCGGCGTCTGCGGCTGGAAGCGCGCGTCCCCGAACTGCCACAGCATGAAGCTCCAGATGTCGGCGTACTTCTCCTGCGCCTGCGACTTCGTGCTGCCCATGCCGTGGCCGGCGGCGTAGTCGACGCGCAGCAGCACGGGCTTGCCCGAGGTGCTCGCGGCCTGCAGGCGCGCGGCCATCTTGAAGGATTCCCACGGCGGCACGCGCGGGTCGTTGATGCCGGTGATCAGCAGCGTGGCTGGGTACTTCGTGCCGTCGACGACGTGGTGGTAGGCGTCCATCTCCAGCAGCGAGTCGAACTGCTTGTGGTCCTTCACCGTGCCGAATTCGGGGATGTTGGGCACGCCGTTGGCGGAGGTCTCGGCGCGCAGCGCGTTGAGCACGCCGACCTCGGGCACCGCCACGGCGAACAGGTCGGGGCGCGCCGTCATCGCGCGGCCCGCCAGGATGCCACCGGCGCTGATGCCGTGGACGGCCAGCTTCGCCGGCGTCGTCCAGCCCTGCTTGACGAGGTACTCGCCGCACGCGATCAGGTCCTTCCACGTGTTGGGCTTGGTGTCCTGCTTGCCGCCCAGGTGCCAGGCCTCGCCGTAGGCGCCGCCGCCGCGCACGTGGCAGGTCGCCTGCACGCCGCCGAGCTCGAACCAGGCGAGGTCGCGCGGCCGGTAGTTCGGGTCGTCCGTGAGTCCGTAGGCGCCGTAGCCGTACAGGTGCACCGGGTTGCTGCCATCGAGCTTCGCGCCCTTCGGATACACGATGGACAGCGGCACCTCGACGTTGTCGTAGCTCGTGACCAGCACCTCCTTCGCCTCGATGCTCGTGGGCGCGTCGAACGGGCCCAGTGTCTCGAGGCCGGTCTCGGCGTAGCGGCCGGTCTTCGCGTCGGCCACGTAGTACATGGGCGTGTGCGTCCACGAGCCGACGGACAGCACGACGCCCGGCAGGCGCGCGTCGAAGTCCTCGATCGAGACCGCGCCCTGCGCGGGCAACGGCACCAGCTCGGGCTGCGCCCCGGGCGTGTACGCGACGCGGTACAGCTTGCCGACGATGCCGTCGCGCGCCTGCACGTAGAGGGCGTCCTTGGCGGCAGCGATCGCGACGACCACCTCGCGGCCCGGCGCGACGACGATGCTCGCCTGCGCGAGGTCGGGATGCGACAGGCTCGTCCTGATCACCTTGAAGCGCAGCGCGTTCTCGTGCGACAGCAGGTAGAGGTCGTCGCCGTGCACGGCGAACGAGGTCACGTCGGACTCGCGGCCGAACAGCTTGCGCCACTTGACCTTCGGGTCGAGCACCCGGGCCGTGGGCGCGACGTAGAGCTCGATCTCGGGCTGCACGCCGTTGATCGGCATCGCGACCGTGTACGGCGTGTTCTTCAGCGGCTCGACGAGCGGGAACTCGGCCGACGCGATGGGGATGCGCGCGTCGCTGCCGGCCTGCAGGATCTCCTGGTCCGCGCCGCCCTTCATGCGGTGGAAGAACGAGGACTGGTCGATGTACTTCTGCGTCTCCGGCGTGCCCGGGCGCAGCAGGCGCTGGCGGAAGTAGAAGAAGCCGCTGCTGTCGGCGGCCCACATCGCGTCGGCGTAGTGCGCGCGGTCGACCGGCGCCATCGCCTCCTTGAGCGTGGCGACCTCGATCGCGTGCATCGACGCCTCCTCCGAGCCGCCCTGCGACAGCGTGTAGGCGACGTAGCGGCCGTCGGGCGACGGCTCGAAGCCGTTGATCGCCACCGGCGCGCCCGCGGCCTGCGCAAGGGCTTGCGGGTCGACCAGCAGGCGCTCCGCGCCACCCAGCCCCTGGCGCATGTAGAGCTTGAACTGGTTGTCGCTCGCGCCGCGCTTCTCGTAGAACACCATGCCGTTGGGCAGCAGGTGCAGGTGGTTGATGCGCGCGGGCACCGAGGCCTCGAGCTCGCCCAGGCGCTTGAGCAGCGTCGCGCGCGCGGGGATCGCGTCGAGCGCGGCGCGCGCGACGTCCGCCTGCCCCTTGGCCCATTGCTGCGTGTCGGGCGACTGCAGATCCTCCATCCAGCGGTACGGGTCGGTGACGGCCGTGCCGAAGTAGGTGTCGACCACCGGCTTGACGGCGGCCACCGGCGCCGCGCCGGACGCCGCCGTCGATGGCACGGTCGCCTGCGCCCGGGCGGCGCCGAAGGCGACGACGCCGAGCGCCAGGCAGGTCAGGCGCAACGCCGTGAACGAACGGGACATCGAGGACTCCACGCGATTGGTCGGAAAGCGCGGAGTATGCCGGCGGCCGGGAGCCGCGGCATCGGTGTTGATCTGGAGCCGGCGGCTCTTTATGGATAGCGAATGAAACAGCCCGCGGGGCACCGAGGCACGCGCCGCGCGCCCCGCCACGGGGCTCGTCAGGCGACGATCGCCGGGTAGCGGCCCGTGCCTTCCGGCCAGGCGGTGAGCACGTCGAAGCCGGTCTTCGTGACGGCGACCATGTGCTCCCACTGCGCCGACAGCGAGTGGTCGCGCGTGACCACCGTCCAGCCGTCGGCCAGCTCGCGCGTGCCGGCCTGGCCGGCGTTGAGCATGGGCTCGATGGTGAACACCATGCCCTCCTCCAGCCGCACGCCCTCGCCGCGGCGGCCGAAGTGGCAGACCTGCGGGTCGTCGTGGTAGATCTGGCCGATGCCGTGGCCGCAGTAGTCGCGCACGATGCTGAAGCCCTCGCGCTTGGCGACCTGCTCGATCGCGAAGCCGACGTCGCCCAGCGTCGCGCCCGGCCGCACCGTGCGGATGCCGGCGACCATCGCCTCGTAGGTGGTGTCGACCAGCCGCTTCGCGAGCACGCTCGGCTCGCCGACGAAATACATCCGGGAGGTATCGCCGAACCAGCCGTCCTTGATGACGGCGACGTCGATGTTGACGATGTCGCCCTTCTTCAACGGCTTGTCCGACGGGATGCCGTGGCACACGACGTGGTTGACCGACGCGCACACCGTCTTCGGGTAGCCGTGGTAGCCGATGTTGGCGGGGATCGCCTTCTGCACGTCGACGATGTAGTCGTGGCAGAGCTTGTCGAGGTGGTCCGTGGTGACGCCGGGCTTCACGTGTTCGCCGATCATCAGCAGCAGGTCGGCCGCGAGCTTGCCGGCGGCGCGCGAGAGCTCGATCTCGGCGGGCGTCTTGAGCTTGCCGCGCTTGCTCATCGCGCCGCCTTTCGGATCGCCTTGGTCGCGGTCACCTGCGCGGCCTTCGCCAGCGCCGGCTTGACGAAGCTCAGCTCGTCGGCGCCGGTGCGCGCGGCGTGCAGCATCAGCTGGCAGATGTCGGCGTAGCTCAGCTCGGGATGCAGCTCGGACAGCATGCCCACGCGCATCCAGTGCTCGGCCTGCGCGTTGATCGAGCGGCTCAGCGCGTCGCTCGCGCTGCGCAGGTTGTCGTGCATGCGGTCGGAGATCTTGACGATGCCCATGGTTCAGCCTTCTATACGTTCCATATACGAATCGTATATTAGCAGACTCGCGCGCCGGGATCAGGAGCGCAGGACTTCGGCGGGCCGAACCGTCAGGTACATCGGCGCCGGCGTGCGCGTGCCGCGGATGATCTTCATCACGCAGTCGCGGTTCACGCGGCTGCCGTCGAGCGCCTGGTGCAGCGCGTCGACGCTCGCGATCGCAAGGCCGTCGAGCCCGACGATGATGTCGCCCTCGCGCACGCCGACGCGCGCGGCCGGGCTGTTCGGCTCGACCGACGCGACGCGCACGCCGCTCGAGTTCGGCAGCTCGTACGCGAGCACCACGCGCCGGTGGATCTCCTGCGTGTTGCCGCCGACGCCGAGGTAGCCGCGGCGCACGCGCCCGTGCTGCAGCAGCTGCGGGATGACCCAGGCCGCGGTGTCCACCGCCACCGCGAAGCAGATCGACTGCGCGCCGCGGATGATCGCCGTGTTGACGCCGATGACCGCGCCCTGCGAGTCCAGCAGCGGGCCGCCCGAGTTGCCGGGGTTGAGCGCGGCGTCGGTCTGGATGACGTCGGGGATCAGCCGCCCGCTGCTCGAACGCATGCTGCGCCCGAGCGCGCTGACGATGCCGGCCGTGACCGTGTGCTCGAAGCCGAGCGGGTTGCCGATGGCGATCGCGATCTGGCCGCGCTTCAGGTCGCGCGAGCGCCCCAGCGACGCGTGCGCCAGCGCGCCCTTCGACAGGCCGTCGATGCTCAGCACGGCGAGGTCGGTGTCGGGGTCGTCGCCGACCCAGCGCGCGTCGAACTCGCGGCCGTCGGCCAGCGAGACGTGGTGGCGCACCGCGGGCCGCGCCGTTGCCGTCGATCCGCCGGCGCGCACGACGTGGGAGTTGGTCAGCACGAAGCCGTCCGGCGTGAACAGGAAGCCCGAGCCGCCACCGAGCGCGTTGCCGTCGCCGTCCGCGCCGCCGCCGTGCATGCGGACGGCCGCCACCGCGGGGCCGACACGCTCGACCACGTCGCTCACGGTGCGCGAGTACGCGTCGTGAAGCATGGCGTCGTGAATGGCGGCGTCGTTGGCACCCATGTCGGTCTCCTTGGAACCACCTAGCTGCGCGCTCGGTGGCCGATTTCAAGAGCGATCGGTACGGAATGACGCCGCGGCGCGCTAGACTGAAATGATGTCTGCGACTTCCGCCCCGCGCACCGCGCCATGACCGACGCCCGCCTGTACGTCCTCGTCGTGCTGCTGCACGTGAGCGCCGACATCGTCTTCGCCGCGAGCCTGCTGATGCTGGCACTGGTGGCGACCGCCCTCTCGCGCGAGCCGCCGCAACAGCTCGCCGCGCAGCGGCGCCTCGTTCGGGGCGTGCGACGCTGGAACCGGTTCGTGGCGGGGCCGTCGCTGGTGCTGCTGTGGATCCTCGGGCTGTGGCTGGCGCACCGCGCGGGCTGGTTCGCGGCGGCGTGGCTGCACGTCAAGCTGGCGCTGGTGCTGCTGGTGAGCGGGCTGCACGGCTGGCTGTCCGGCACGCTGCGCCGCCTCGAGAAGACGCCGCCCGTGGCGCCGTCGCGCATCGTCTGGATCACGATCCCGCTTTCGCTCGCGGCCTTCGCGGCGATCGCCTGGCTGGTGCTCGTCAAGCCGTTCTGAGCGCGGCGACGCGCGCGCGACCGGTGCTCCAATGGGCGCTTTGAGCAAGAGCCGACCGCCATGCACGAACCGTCGTCACGCGCCTGGATCCGCCTGCCCTCGGGCGCCGCGCTGGACCTGATCAACCCCTCGCCGCAGGCCTGGACCGACGAGGACCTGGCCAAGCGCCTCGCGCGCACCTATCGCTGGGGCGGCGAGTCCGTGTGGGACTGGCCGCTGTCGGTCGCGCAGCACTCGCTGCTGGTGCTCGCGCTGCGGCGCAGTTGGGCCGACTCCCCGCTGACCGCGGCCGAACAGCGCGCCGAGCTGCTGCACGACGCCGAGGAAGGCTTTCTCGGCTTCGACTGCATCTCGCCGCTCAAGCGCGTGCTCGGCCAGCCGTTCCGCGACGTCGCTGACCGCCTCATGCAGGCCGTGGCGCGGCGCTACGAACTGCCCGACTGGACGCCCGGGACGCATCGCGTCCACAAGCGCGCGGACAGCATCGCCGCGGCGTCGGAAGCGGTGCATTGCACCGGCTGGTCGCGCGACGAGGTGCGCGACGTCCTGGGCATCGAGTTCCCGGTGCTGGACGCGGATCCGCTGCAGGCGCTGTACGGCGGCCGCGCGTGGGAGCCCTGGCCGTCCGAGCTGGCGGCCACGCGTTTCCTCGAAGAATTGGAGCGGCTGGCGCCCTGAGCGCCGCCGGCGGGTGCGCAGCGCGCCGCGCGCGACTCAGACGATCGCGTCGATCAGCTTCGCGCCCGCCTCTTCGGCGAACGACGCCACGCCGCCGATCGTCTTGCCGACGAGCTCGACGCCGTCGCCGACCAGCGCCTCGGCCGCCTCGCCGACATCGGCCGCGATCGTGAACGGCAGCTCGACCGCGCCGACGACGAAGTTCGCCGCGCCGGTCACCGCCGATTCGACACCGTTGGCGACCCAGTTCCAGCCCGTCTTCGCCGCGTTGCCGATGTCGTCGACCCCATGCTCGACGGCGTTGCCGAGGCCGCTGAGCGCTTCCTCGCTCAGCGTGACGGTCGCGCTCGCGACGTCGCCCACCACATTGGCCGCCGCTGCCGCGCCGGCCAGCGCCGCGAGCGGCGCGGGCACGACGCCGCGCAATGCCGCGCCGCCCGCGTTGGACGTGAGCGAATTGAAGGCAGAGCCGAGCGTGGCGTCGGAGACAGCGGTCATGGGAAATCCTCGAGACCCGGGACAGGTGGCGCCATCGTATCGTCGCGGGCCGCGCCGCGAACGTGGCAACAGCCGGTGAACTCCGGCGCTGTCCGTGAGATCGATGTCAGCCCTGACACAATTGCGCCGGCCGCGCGTCGGCCGATCGTCGAAGATCGCCTCGCGGCACATCGCGGTCAGGCGCGGCGCGCGCGACGTTCGTCGCCGAAGTCGACGTCCGCGGCCGCGGCGGTGCCGGTCGTGCGGCCCGGATAGCTCATCCACGTCATCGCGACGTTGAGCTCGCGCACGATGTCGGCGGCCTCGACGCGGCCGCCGTCCTCCAGCACGAGCGCCGGCGCCGTGTGCGCGTCGCTGACCAGCGTGAGGTCGTAGCCGCGCTCCAGCGCGGCGTGGGCGGTCGCGCGGATGCACCAGTTGCTCGCGGCGCCGGCCAGCACGATGTGCGTCGCGCCGATCGCGGCGAGTTCGGCCTCGAGCGTCGTCGCCTCGAACGCGGAGTTGAAATGCTTGTGGATCGACGACTCGGCCGGGGCGGGCACCAGCGCGGGCGCCCATTGCCAGTCGGGACTGCCCGGCGCCAGCTCGTCGTCCGAATGCTGCACCCAGATCACCGGCACGCCCTGCGCACGCGCCCGCTCGACCACCCGCGCGACGTTGCCGATCACGCGCTCGGCGTCCCACGCCTCGCGCACCACGCCGACCTGCACGTCGACGACCAGCAGGACGGTCCGTCGACCCGTTCGCGCCGTTGCCATGGGATTCGCCCCGGGAGCTGAGGAAGGCCTCGACGATATCGGAAGCACACGCCGACGCAAGGCGCCACGCCTCGGTAACATCGGGGCCCGCCTCACCCCCACGGAGCCCGTCGTGTCAGAACCCATCGCCGCCGGCGCCATCGTCCACGCCAAGGATGTCGCGCGACTCGCCCGCTTCTATGCCGAGGTCGCGGCGCTCGAGGTCATGCACGAGGTCGACGACCACGTCGTCCTCGAGTCGGAGGCGCTCGAGCTGGTGATCGTCGCGATCCCCGCCGCGACCGCCGCGCGCATCGAGATCTCGTCGCCGCCGGCGCGCCGCGAGAACACCGCGTTCAAGCTGGTGTTCGTCGTCGACAGCCTCGCCGACACCCGCAGCGCCGCCGCGGCCGCCGGGGGCGGGCTGAACCCGCCGGACAAGGAGTGGAATTTCCAGGGCGCGCGCGTGTGCGACGGCTTCGACCCGGAAGGCAACGTGATCCAGTTCCGGGTCTACGCGCCGGACTGATCGCAGCGGATCGCCCCTCGCGCGAGACGCGCGCGAGGCCTGACCACGCCGCCGGTGGCCATCGTCGCCGTCAGCCGCCGGCCTTCTTGACGTTGCGCCCCTGCTCCTTCAGCAGCGCCATCACGCGGTCGCGGTGGTCGCCCTGCAGTTCGACGACGCCGTCCTTGGCCGTCCCGCCGACACCGCACGCGGCCTTCAGCTTCTTGCCGAGCGCGGCGAGCGCGGCGTCGTCGAGGCCCAGGCCGCGCACGACGGTCACGCCCTTGCCGCCGCGGCCCTTGGTCTCGAAGAACAGGCGCACGACGCCGTCCGACGGCGGCGCCGCCGCGCCGGCCTTCCTGCAACTGCACTGCGCGATCGGCGACCGGCAGACGGGGCACATGCGGCCAGCCTCGGTCGAATAGACGAGGCCGCCGTTCGGGTTCACGGGTTTCATGCCCCGTATTGGAACCGATCGCGCCCGACGTACGCTGCCGCGCGACTGGCGCGTGCGGTGATCGGGCTCGCGCGGCCCTGCGCGACCGGACGCGAATGGGAGAATGCGGACACGTTTTCCAGGCGCGATCGCCCGCCTCCGGCGACGCGGACACACGACACCTTTCCACGACACGTTTCATCGCATGCCCTCGCCCCTCCGCCTCGACGCCCGCGACACCGATGCGGCACCGCCGTCCGCCCCGATCGAGACCGAGGCCGAGGCCGAGGCCGCGACGATGTCGGCGTCTCGACGACCCCGCGCCCGTTGGCGTGCCACGGCGACGCTCGCGATCGGCCTGCTGGCCGGCCTCGCGATGCCGCGCGCGGCCTTCGCCGTCCTGCCGCTGCAGCAGCTCGACATCGTCCTGCTCCAGCCGGGCTCGCTGATCGAGCAGCGCGTCGACGGCGGCGCCGACGCGATGGCCGAGTACCTGAAGCGGCTCGGCGAGGCGGAGACACAGGCGATGCGCGAGAACCCGCAGCAGTTGCCGGCGTCCGGGTTCATCGTCGTCGCGGTGCGGCCCGGCGGCCTCGCGCACGCGTGGTTCGACTTCAAGCCCACGCTCAGCGACAAGACGGCCACCGCGCTGGCGCACGTCGTCGAGACCGTGCCGCCGACGCCGGTCAAGGACGGCAACATCGTGTTCGCGCTGCGCGTGAGCCTGTGGGGCGCGAAGCCGCCGGAGAAATACGCCCCGGTGCCGCCGGAATGGCGCGAGGCGGGAAAGCAGGCCGGGCACAAGCTCGACCTGGATGCGCTCGTCGACCAGCTCTGGCCGAGGTGACGCGACGACGCGGTCGAGCGTCGACGCCGAGGAAAAGAGCGCGCTGACGGACGGGCGGCACGGCGGCTTCGTCCGTGTGCCCCCACACGCGGACGAACCGCCGCCGCCCTTCGACAAACGCGCCGGGGAAGCTTCGAGCGTCGCCGTGGGCTGCGTCTACGCGGGCGAGCCCTCCGCGACGAGTGCGACCGGCCACGCACTGCCGCTGGGCCAACCGCCGAAGTCGCGCATGCCCGGCAGCGAGTCGGGCTTGTCGATGCGCGAGCGCCGCTGGCCGAACTTGCCGGTGCGCGACAGCACGCACACCGGGCATTCGATGATGCCGCTCTTCTCCTCGTGCGCGAGGTGCACGACGCCGCATTTCACGCAGTGGCTCAGGTGCGTGTCGCTGCCCTCGCGCATCGGCGTGAACACGTCCTTCAGCAGCCGGCTCAGCGTGACGCCGCAATCGGGGTCGTAGGCCAGCGCGTAGTAGTCGTACGCGCGCACCATCGCCTCGAAGGCTTCGACACCGATCCCGACGAGGCGCCGCTGCAGCATGAAGATCGCCGTGGCGGCGAGGCGGCGCTGCGCGCTGCCCCACAGGTCGCGGTGGTCTCGCGTGCGGTCGCGCGGCGCGCCCTTGTCGCGCTTGGGCTTCGGGTTCAGCGCCTCGGCGATGCCTCGCAACTGCACGGCACGGACGTCGGTGACCGCGAGCAGGCGGTCCTCGACCTCCGTCGGCCGCATCTGGTGGCGCAGCATCGTGAGGATCAGGCTGGACGTGGCGGGCATCAGGAAGCTGGATGGCGGGCGGCCCGCTGGCTAAACATAATTGTGTCTTGGGCTTTCACAATTAGTCTTGAGCTAGCGAACTGTCTTGGGCTCTCGACTGCAAGATCTGCCTATTTTCCGAGCAGAGTCATATTTGGTCTTGAGCTTTGACTCCCTAACCCGCATGAAAGCTCGCACAGCTCCAATGCCCTGAATGCAGCCGGGATTGCTTCACCTGACTACTTCAGCCACCCAATTCTGACTTTCAGCGGTGCTGGCAGCCGCCTGCAGCCAACTCTCCTAGGTGCCAAGGTCAACCAAACCTCGGCACTTCGAAACCGCTTCTGTCTGGAGCGCAGGTGCTGGCGCCGCGTCTGCGTCTGGTTGAAGACCTCGTCAACCGGGCTCGACTGGCCAGCACCTCGTACTCCTGCCAAGCCTCCTCGCCGCGAGCCACGAATTGGGCCAGCGTGCAGCGGTACTTCATCGGCCCCGGACGGCCTCCTCAACGAAGGAGCTGATGGTCTCGGCCTCATCCAGCATCGCCTCAAGCCCGGTGTGGAGCTTTAGCTTTATGCCGGGCACTACGCGCACCTGACCCAAAGTTCATATAACCCCTTGTCGGCCGCCAAAGACGAAAAGCGGCTGACTCAGCCCTTCCCGCGCAGGCCGTCGAAATCGCTAATGAGTTTGCGCACATCCCGGAAGCACTCGTCAAAGCCGGGAAGCATATCGACCTGAGCGCCGAGGCGTTGCTCCCAAGCCTTCTTCAATGTCGGAAGTGCACGCTCGAGTCGAGGGGCCAAGACATCGTCTGCTCGGCCTGGACGGCTGGCAAGTTTCCGGTTGAGACCGTCGACTAGTTCCCCTGGATACTCAACATGCTTTTCATTCATAATAAACCAGAGGTCGTACAAATCGCGCGGCTCCCGGCGTGCGCCGTCGGTAATGGCCAAGGTTTTCTCTACCACAATTTCGTAGAACGCGTAGACTTGCAGCGGAGGTGCAGTATCGACCGGCAAATCTACGTATTCGGGATACGTTCGCAATACTGGCTTTTGCTCGAGTGGAAAGACGATAATTTCGTCTCGACTCACATCAACTTTGACACTACTGCTCTTTGGCAGCGGCCCTCGATATGTCAGGTAGAAGGTATCGGTGTGGACATGCGTTGTTAACGTCGTCTCATCCAGTCCGAATTGGATTCCGCTATTCGTATAAAGCGATGAAAATACTTCACGGAGGTCTGAAAACAGGTCAACGACTGGCAGTGGCTCAGTCAGTGAAAAGTCCAGATCCTCTGAGAAGCGATATTCTCCGAAATGAATTCGACGAAGCGCCGTTCCTCCTTTAAATGCAAGCGCCTTAGACAGCCGGGGATGCGCTGCCAGCTCAGTTAGAAACCATGCAAGGACGTAGTCTCTCTCAATCACGTCCTCGGGGATGCGCCTCGCAGCTTTCTTCCCCACCTTCTCGATGGCTTCTTGATAGAGCCTATTGGCCAACTTGGCAATTTCACGCTGAGAAATCATTTAATGGCTTACCGCGTTTTGGATTTCTTGCGCAGAAACGTTCAATTTAAGTCCCCACTTCGTATCTGCCTTACCCTCGTCAGGCAGGTCTGGGTCAAGTCGAATATATCCGCTGGGCAACTCTCTGGCAAGCTTGTCTAAAGTGGCCACGTCAGCCATTTCGAAAAGCTCGAGCAGGAAGCCTGATCGCCGAATTACCGCAGCTTTATCAAACCTCTGAGAATAATTGATGAGTTTCTGGCTATCAATTCTATTCTTGGCCATAAAGAAGGCTTTCGCAACTTCGATAAAACCTCCGCAGTATGCCGGGAGAGATGCTCCATCCAGCAGGGTTCTCTCGATATCGCTGACAATGGCTCTAGCAGTCCCGGCTTGGATTTTCGAATATCCAAAAAAGCGCGAGTCTGGCGCCCAAACGAAGTGAGTTTTCGCGCCGCCCAAGTTGATATCCTTTCTGCGACGAGTCGAGGTCACATAAATATCGAAGTGAGGCTGCGTTGCTAAGTCGTGGATGTCCATAGCTGACGCGTGCGATAAAAAATACGGCATGTCGCCAACGCTTTCGGTCACCAACAGGTAGCGGTCTTCCAGATGAAAGCTCGTTGAACCAAGCTCGAAGGGAACGAGGTTGTACAGTCCGCGCTTGATGGGCGTCACCAAGCCACGCTTGATGGCAGCGTGTACCAGCACGGCTGCTCGGTCGCGAGGCACTTCCATTAAGGCGGCCGCCTTTGCCAAATCGAATACGACTCTTCCTTCGTCGTGAAGTCCGACAAACAAGCGGGAAGTCCTGGGGCCGAGCGTCTTGCTTTGTTCCATTTCGTGAGCCAATAATGTCATGAAAAAACATTTACTGCTCACGAAGCATAGCACAATCACGTTTTATGAGCAATAGATGCGCTCACATCAAAGCTTTTGCTCACAAACTTTTGTGAGTAGGTGGCTCTCGCGCTCTCCGGGATCCTAACTTTTTGTGAGCGGAACATGTGCCTTCAAAACATCTATTGCTCACAAACCATGAGACTCGACTGTAAGGAGGAGCCTCAGACGTTCGACGGCTGCTACTGATGAACAGACGATGCCGCCCTCGAGGCGGTACGCAATCACCGATCCCCGCCTAAGAAGCACCTCCCCTCCCGCAAAGGCCCAACCCGCGAGGTGATGGGCGCAATGTTGCTCCGACTTTGGGGCTACAGCACTGAACAACGCGATGGTCGAACATGGGCCGGATGAGGCCGACAGTCTGCCAGTTCGGTACGCGGAAGGCACCTCAGTGAAGTCACCAAATTGCTCAACAATGAGGCAGGCGCAGCCCTGAAAATCGCCCGTTACAAAGGTTGGGTAAGTTGTGGCGCAATGACTTTTTGCTGATTGCCGGGAAGCAGGGAGCCTGAGTGCATCAGGGCTCAACGCATGGCAGCAATTCGTTCCTCTCTGAACAACGTGTGGCAACGGCAAAGTGGATCAGTTTGCCAGCGCAATGAACAACGGCCACCCTGAGGTGGCCGTTTGCACGCGGAGGAGCCAGCATCCTAAGACGATGCTTCAGGATACAGACGAGCGTACTCGTCATCGGAGTATTCCTTGGCCCACA
>JASLEM010000159.1 GCA_030151165.1 Burkholderiaceae bacterium | reverse complement strand
CCACGAGATGGGCGCGTTCACCACCGCGGCCAAGCGCCGCATCGGCAAGTTCGAGCACGCGAACGGCGGCACGCTGCTGCTCGACGAGATCGAGAGCATGCCGATGAGCTTCCAGGTCAAGCTGCTGCGCGTGCTGCAGGAGCGCAAGGTGGAACGGCTCGGCTCGAACGACGAGCTGCCGATCGACGTGCGCGTGATCGCGGCGACGAAGTCCGACCTGAAGGCGATGAGCGACCAGCAGAAGTTCCGCAGCGACCTGTACTACCGCCTCAACGTCGCGGTGCTGCACCTGCCGCCGCTGCGCGAGCGGCGCGAGGACATCCCGCTGCTGTTCGAGCACTTCGTGCTGCAGGCCTCCGCGCGTCACGCGCGCGAGCCCGAGGCCTTGAGCGCGACGGCTTCGCAGGAGCTGATGGCGCACGACTGGCCGGGCAACGTGCGCGAGCTGCGCAACGTCGCCGAGCGCTTCGTGCTGGGCCTGGCCGACGAGCACCTGCTCGCGAGCGCGGACGTCGGCAACGCGTCGCTCGCGCAGCAGATGGACCAGGTCGAGAAGGTGCTGATCGAACGCGCCCTCAAGCGTCACCAGGGCCGCATGAACGTGACGTGCGAGGCGCTCGGCATCGCGCGCAAGACGCTGTACGACAAGATCGCGCGGCTGCACATCGACGTCGACGAGTACCGCGCGGCGTCGGGCGACGCGACCGGCTGAGCCAACGGCCGGCAGATACGGTCAGGGGTACGCGGCCGGATCCGGCGAATCCGTCGGATGCGCGACGAGCCGCTGCATCGACGGGAAGATCGGGAACTGCAGGTTCACGCCCTTCGGCGGGATCGGCGACTGGAACCACTTCGCATACAGCTTCAGGATCTCGCCGCTCCTGAACAGGCCGACGATCACCTGGTCGGCGAGCCGCTTGAACTCCGGATCGCCGCGCGTGAGCATGATGCCGTAGGGCTCGACGGCCAGGCGATCGGCGGAGACGACGTAGTCCTGCGGGTTCGGCTGGTTCGCGATCGTGCCGCGCAGCAGCGCGTCGTCCATCGCGTAGGCCGCGGCGCGGTCGGTGACGACGAGCCGGAAGGCTTCGGGGTCGTCCTGCGCGGCCAGGATCGTCATGTCCAGCCCCTTGGTCGCGTAGAGCTGCTGCAGGTGCGTGAGGCTGGTCGTGCCGACGCTGGAGGTGACGACCTTGCCGCGCATGTCGTCGAGCCGCAGCACGGGCGACGCTCGCTTGGACAGCAGGCGGCTCTCGGCGACGAAGGTCGTGATCGTGAACGCGACCTCGCGCTCGCGCTCCACGGTGTTGGTGGTGACGCCGCACTCGAGGTCGACCGTGCCGTTGGCCACGAGCGGGATGCGCGTCGGCGATTCGACCTGCACGTAGCGGCGCTCGAGGTCGGGCATGCCGAGCCGCTGCTTGACGGCGACGACGATGCGCTCGCAGATGTCCATCGTGTAGCCGATCGGGCGCTGCGCCTGGTCGAGGTACGAGAACGGGAACTCGGCCTCGCGGTAGCCGAGCGTGATGATGCCGGACTCGCGGATCTTGCGCAGCGTGACGGAGTCGGCCGCGTTCGCCGCCCCCGCGGCGGTGCATGCGGCGGCGAACGCCAGCACGATCGACAGGCGGCGGATTCTGGAGGCGGAAGCGGAAGCTGGAGCGGTACCCACGGCGAGCGAAGATAGCACGCGGCAACAGGAGGCGGCCGCCGGAAAAAACGAGAGGCGCAGGTACCAGCTGCGCCTCGAACCCTCAGTCCGTACCGGATTCCTTGTTGTCGATCAGGAGATCCATCCGCGCCGCTGAAGTCTCTCCCAAGAACAGCGGCACGGGAGGAAGTCTCGCTCGTCCCGCGGCACGGAGTGCAGCGATCCGGGGGCCCGAAACCGGTGATTCGTGCGGATCTCCGGCGGCGAAACCGAATGTCGATCGCGCGGCCGCTCGCGTGCACCGTTCAGGCGCGCTCGTCACGCGACGAAAGCAGCCGCACCCCCAGCGCGCCGGCCGAGGCCGCGAACGCGAACAGCGTGACGCCCGTCCAGCCCGCCTCGGCCAGCACGAGGCTGCCGAGCGCCGCGCCGGTCGACATGCCGACGAACATCACCGTGAACATCAGCGCGTTGAGCCGGCTGCGCGCGCCCGGGTCGATGCCGTAGACGATGGTCTGGTGCGAGATCAGCGTCGCCTGCACGCCGAGGTCGAAGCCGACGGCGCCGAGCGCGATCACCCACAACTGGTACTGCACCGGCACGAAGCCGCCGGCGGCCATCGCGAGGAACGAGACGGCGGCGAGGCCGGCACCCAGGCGGGTGACGAGCTCGGGACCGCGGGTGTCGGCCAGCTTGCCCGCGAGCGGCGCGGCCAGCGCACCGGCGGCGCCCGCGAGGCCGAACGAGCCGGCGGCCGCGCTGCCCAGGTGCCACGGCGCGCCGTGCAGCATCAGGGCGAGCGTCGACCAGAACGCGCTGAAGCCGACCGCGAGCAGGCCCTGCGCGATCGCCGCGCGACGCAGCGCGCCGTGCTTCTTCCACAGTGTGGCCGACGAGGCGATCAGCGCGCCGTAGCCGAGCCGGCTGGTCGCGTGGAAGCGCGGCAGCGCGCGCGCCGCCACCGCCGCGAACAGCGCGTTGCTGGCCGCCGCCGCCACGAACACCGCGCGCCAGCCGAAGTGCGCAGCGACGAAGCCGCTCACCACGCGCGACAGGAGAATGCCCATCAGCAGACCCGTCATCACCGTGCCGACGATGCGGCCGCGATGCGCCTCGGGGGCGAGCGTCGCGGCGGCGGGGACGATGTCCTGCGTCATCGTCGCGGCCAGGCCGACGGCGAGGCTGGCCGCGAGCAGCAGGCCGATGCCGCCGGCCGCGCCCGCCGCGAGCAGCGCCACGCACAGCGCCGCGGCCTTGATGAGGATGATGCGGCGGCGGTCGTAGCGGTCGCCCAGCGGCGCGAGGAAGAACAGGCCCAGCGCGTAGCCGAGCTGCGTGAGCGTCGGCACGAGGCCGATCGTGCCGGCGGACGCGCCGAGGTCGGCGCCGAGGATGCCCAGCATCGGCTGCGCGTAGTACAGCGACGCGACCGACAGCCCGGCGCCGGTCGCGAGCATCAGCACGAGCGGCAACGTCAGCGCGTGGCCGGCGGGCGCCGGCGCCGCTGGCGTCGCATGCGGTTGGAGAATGGTCGACATGGTGGGGCCTTCTGCGTTTCGGGGATGGAGCGAATTCTGTCGAGGAGAGTGCCCCGCGGGTAGTCCCGGCGGGTGCACAATGGCCATACGCCCGACGCATGACCAAGCCTCCACAGCCCGCCCCCGCCATCGACCGCATCGAGTTGATGGAGACCTTCGTGCGCATCGTCGACGCGGGCAGCCTCTCGGCCGCCGCGGCGCAGCTCGGCACGACGCAGCCGACCATCAGCCGCCGGCTGCAATCGCTGGAGCGCTCGCTGGGCCTGCGGCTGCTGCGCCGCTCGACGCACTCGATGACGCTCACCGAGGACGGCCAGCGCTGCCTCGATCGCGCGCGCGACCTGCTCGCGAACTGGCACGCGTTCGAGTCAGACCTGCGTGGCGCCGGCGACGAGCCGGCCGGCGCGCTGCGCGTCGTCGCGCCGCACGCGTTCGGCCAGGAGCGGCTGATCGGCCCGCTGTCGACGTACCTGCACCGGTATCCGCGCGTCAACGTCGAGTGGCTGCTGCACGACCGCCGGCCCGACTTCATCTCCGACGGCATCGACTGCGCCGTGCAGGTCGGCGAGATCGACGACCCGGGCGTGGTCGCGGTCAAGCTCGCGGACGTCCCGCGCATCGTCGTGGCCGCGCCGTCGCTGCTGGGTGGCGCATCCGCCGCCGACATCGCGGCGATGAAACCCGCCGAACTGGCGCGCCTGCCGTGGCTCGCGATGCGGCCGTACTACCGCAGCGAGGTCACGCTCGCGCGCATCGCCGACGGCGAGGTCGAGCGCTTCCCGATCCGCCCGCGCGTCAGCACCGACAGCCTCTATGCGCTGCGCAACGCGATGCTGCAGGGCGTCGGCGCGGGCCTCGCGTCGGCGTGGGTCGTGGCGGACGACGTCGCGCAGGGCCGGCTGCGCCACGTCGCCACCGACTGGCGCGCCGCGCCGCTGCCGGTGCACCTGGTCTATCCGTACGCACGCTTCTACCCGGCGCGGCTGCTGCGCTTCCTGGACGTGATGCGCGAGATGACGCCCGCGGCGGTCGGCGCCTGACGCGCCCGCGGCTCCCACTTTCGGGGGCCGTCGCTGTCACGCCGGATGCGCATAATGGCCGGCAGGCGTGAGCGAACGAACGGGACGGGGGCCGCACGACGGCACCGCCACGCGTTCCCCACGCGGTTTCCGATCCAGGAAAGTGAAAGCCCATGCCTGACACCAAGCCGAGCGCCCCGCTGGACCTGTCGACCTTCGACGATCTCGGCACCACGCTCAACCCGCCCGCCGCCGGTGCGCTCACCGTGCCGGCGACGTCGCACGAGGTCGCGATCCACGACGAGCGCCTGCTGCCGCAGCCGCGGCCCGAGCGGCTGGTCGAGGTCGCGAACCTGAACCCGGACGATCTCTCGGCGGCCACGCGGTCGGCCTCGGCGATCGACTTCCGCAAGACGACGACGCTGCTCGCGCACGGCGACGGCGTGCTCTCGGGCATCGCGCAGGCCTCGCGCCAGCTGCTCACCGGCGTGCGGCTCGGCGAGGCGGGCGAGGTCGGGCGCATCGCCGCGGCGGTGATCGACGGCGTGAAGATCCTGCGCATCCAGGACCTGCAGGCCGAGGCCGCCGGCGACCACCCGGCCGCGCGCAAGGGCCTGATCGGCCGGCTGCTGGGCGTCGCCGCCGATGCGCACACGGCGTTCAAGGGCTTCGTCGAGAACCGCAAGCAGTTCCTCGCGCTGATGGACGCCGAGCAGGCGAAGGCGCGCGCGACCAAGGCCGACCTCGGCGTGACCATCGAGCTGCTCGACCAGCAGGCGACGTCGATCCGCCAGAGCCTGCACGCGCTGAAGGTGGAGATCGCCGCCGGCCAGATCGCGATCGACCGCGGCGAGGACGAGCTCGAGGCGCTGCGCCTGCATGCGGTGCAGACGCAGGATCCGGGCGACGCCGCCGACGTGCTGGAGTTCCGCGGCGCGATCGCGAACTTCCGCGGCAAGGTCGCCGAGATGCGCGAGGCGCTCGTCGGCTCGGCGATGCTGATCCCGATCATCGGCCAGAACAAGCAGGCCGCCGAGACGCGGATGATGAAGATCTCGAACGGCATG
>JASLEM010000133.1 GCA_030151165.1 Burkholderiaceae bacterium | reverse complement strand
CTTGAGGCGCATCATGATCGGCTGCGTCTCGGGGTCGCCCATGCGGGTGTTGAACTCGAGCGTCTTCGGGTGGCCCTGCGCGTCGATCATCAGGCCGGCGTACAGGAAGCCGGTGAAGACGATGCCGTCCTTGGCCATGCCTTCGACGGTCGGCAGGATGATCTCGTGCATCACCTTCGCGTGCACGTTGGGCGTGACGATCGGCGCGGGCGAGTACGCGCCCATGCCGCCGGTGTTGGGGCCGGTGTCGCCGTCGGCCAGGCGCTTGTGATCCTGGCTCGACGCGAGCGTGACGACGTTCTTGCCGTCGACCATCACGATGAAGCTGGCCTCTTCGCCCGCGAGGAACTCCTCGATGACGACGCGCGGCGCGTCGTTGTGCTGCACCGCGAGGCCGCCTTCGGTCGCGAGCATCCAGTCGACCGCGGCGTGCGCCTCGGCGACGGTCGTCGCGACGACCACGCCCTTGCCCGCCGCGAGGCCGTCGGCCTTGACGACGATCGGCGCGCCGACCTTGTCGACGAACCTGTGCGCCAGCGCGATGTCGGTGAAGGTCTCGTAGGCCGCGGTCGGGATGCCGTGGCGCTTCATGAAGTTCTTCGAGAACGCCTTGGAGCTCTCGAGCTGCGCCGCGGCCTTGGTCGGGCCGAAGATGCGCAGGCCGCGCGCACGGAAGACGTCGACGACGCCCATGGCCAACGGGCCTTCCGGGCCGACGACGGTGAGCGTGATCTTCTCGGCGACGGCGAAGTCGGCGAGCTGGCCGGGGTCGCTGAGGTCGACGTTGACGAGGTGGTGGTCGAGCGCCGTGCCGCCGTTGCCGGGGGCCACGTAGACGCGCTGGACGCGGTCGCTCTGGGCGAGTTTCCAGGCGAGCGCGTGCTCGCGCCCGCCGCCGCCGATGACGAGGATCTTCATTCGCCGAGTACCGCGTTGTGATAGACGTCCTGGACATCGTCCAGGTCTTCGATGATGTCGAGCAGCTTCTGCATGCGCGCGCTGTCGTCGCCCGCGAGCTCGACGTTGCTTTCCGGGCGCATCGTCACCTCGGCGCCGTCGGGCTTCAGGCCCGCGGCCTCGAGCGCCTTCTGCACGGCCTCGAACTCGGACGGCGCGCTGAGCACCTCGATCGAGCCGTCGTCGTGCGTGACGACGTCGTCCGCGCCCGCCTCGAGCGCGACTTCCATGATCCTGTCCTCGGACGCGCCGGGCGCGAAGACGAACTGGCCGACGTGCTTGAACTGGAACGCGACCGAGCCTTCGGTGCCCATCGTGCCGCCGTACTTCGAGAACGCGTGGCGGACTTCCGCGACCGTGCGGACCTTGTTGTCCGTCATCGTGTCGATGATGATCGCCGCGCCGCCGATGCCGCGGCCCTCGTAGCGGATCTCCTCGTAGTTCACGCCTTCGAGGTTGCCGGTCGCCTTGTCGATGTTGCGCTTGACGGTGTCGGCCGGCAGGTTGACCGCCTTCGCCTTGTCGATCGCCAGGCGCAGGCGCGGGTTCATGCCCGGGTCGCCGCCGCCGGTGCGGGCCGCGACCATGATTTCACGGATGACGCGCGTCCATTCCTTGCCGCGCTTCTCGTCCTGACGACCCTTGCGATGCTGGATGTTGGCCCATTTCGAGTGCCCGGCCATAAGAAAACGCTCCTGGAAGACGACGTTGCCCGGAGCGACGGCGCTCGGCGGGCTGAATTTGGGGGAAACGAGTATTTTAGCCGGGCGGGAGCCGACTCTCCTGTCATCCTGCGCGCAGTCGCAGGATCCACGCCCGCCGGGCCCTTCCGGCAGGCGTCGTGGCGGAGGTGGATCCTGCGACTGCGCGCAGGATGACGGCCCCTGGCCTTCAATCGAGTCGGCGCTTGCCAGACGGCTGTCCACCGATTCGCCTCGTTCAACGCGCATGGTCATGCGCATCGCGACCTTGAAGGGGTCACGAGCGCTGGCTAGACTCACCAGCCTCGCCGCCGTGCACGGGCGCGGCGGCTCAAGAAACCCCCTCCAGGAGAACCGTCATGACCTTGCGCCTCGGCGACATCGCCCCCGACTTCGAGCAGCAATCGAGCGAAGGCCCGATCCATTTCCACCAGTGGCTCGGCGACAGCTGGGGCGTCCTGTACTCGCACCCGGCCGACTTCACGCCGGTCTGCACCACCGAGCTGGGCATGACGGCCAAGCTGTCGGACGAGTTCAGGAAGCGCAACGTCAAGGTCATCGCGCTGTCGGTCGACCCGGTCGAGCAGCACACGAAGTGGATCGCCGACATCAACGAGACGCAGAAGACCACGGTCAACTTCCCGATCCTGGCCGACGCGGACAAGAAGGTCGCCAACCTCTACGACATGCTGCACCCCAACGCCAGCGCCACGGCGACGGTGCGCTCGGTGTTCGTCATCGACCCGAACAAGAAGATCCGCCTGACGCTGACCTACCCGGCCAGCACGGGCCGCAACTTCGACGAGATCCTGCGCGTGATCGACTCGCTGCAGCTGACCGACTCGCACAGCGTCGCCACGCCCGTCAACTGGAAGGACGGCGACCCGGTCGTGATCGTGCCGTCGCTGCAGGATCCGGAAGTGCTCAAGGCCAAGTTCCCGAAGGGCTGGGACCCGGTGCGCCCGTACCTGCGCATCACCCCGCAGCCGAACAAGTGAGCCTTCGCGAGCGCACAAGCAAAGTCGCTTTGCTTCGTTGCGGCCCACCACCCGCCCGCCGACACTGGCCCCGCGCCTTCCGCAACGAAGGTGTGACGGGACGCCAGGGTTGACGGGCCCTGGCGGGTGGAGGGAGCGGGACGGTGTCTCGCTCCCTTTCACTTTCTGCCGGGCCGCGCACGGCAAGCCCGAGTCGCTGCGCCGCGCCTCGATTGCAGGCACACTCCCGCCGATGAGCCCCGCACCGACCGCCCCCGCGACCGCCGCGCCGCACGAGCCCCTGCTCGTCGCCTGCCTCTGCGCCGCGTGGTGCCGCACCTGCGACGCCTACCGCGACACCCTCGTCGCCACGCGCGACGCGCTCCGGCTCGGCCACCCCGACACCACGCCGCGCTTCGTCTGGGTCGACATCGAGGACGAGTCCGCGCTCGTCGGCGACCTCGACATCGAGGATTTCCCCACCCTGCTCATCGCCCGCGGCGCCGACGTCCTCTTCTTCGGCCCGGTGCTGCCCCACGCGCAGACCGTCGACCGCCTCGTGCGCAGCATGCTCGACGGCGCGCCGCCGCTCGACCGACGGACCCTGGCGGACGACGTGGCCGCGCTGCCGGCGAGGTTGGCGGGGCACGCGGGGATCTGACGGCTCACGCCACGCGCAAATGCTTGCGCGCCTCGTACCCCCGCTCGATGTCCGCCTTGTCCTCCCCCGCGAATTCGCGCAGGGCGCGTTCGACGCGTCGTGCCACCCAGCGCGCGACGAGCGCGCCGATCACCGGGCGCAGCGGCTGGGTGACGGTGAGCTCGACCAGCGTGCCGGGGCGGCCGTCGTCGTTGCGGCGCCAGAAGCGCGCGGTGATGGAGCGGCCCCAGTGCGAGCCGGCGACGCAGGTGTCGACGATGCTGCCGTCGGCGCGGTGCTCGCGCTCGTAGACGTCGCGCGTCACCCGCCAGCCGCGGTGCACCAGGCACTCGAAACGCGGGCCCGTCGGGCCGGGCGGCAGCTGGCGCAGGCGCTCGCGCGGGTGGACGCGGGCGATCTGGCGATGGTTCAGGTCGGTGTAGTGCGCACGGACGGTGTCGGGCCCGGCGGCGACCCATTCGTCGTGCTGGATGTCGATGAATCGAGACACGCAATCCCCCTGTTGACGAGCACCATGCCGCAGCTCGACCGATCGGCCGCGGCTTGATGGGCTTACGGGGCGGGCCCCGAGGGGGATTCAGCGGCCGGCAAGACCGCGGACGGCGCAGGGAGAAATCTCCCCGCGGCGCGGGTCAGCCGAGGGCGTGCGCGGAGGTCGAGTACCAGAGCGCCGCGAAGAAGTGGCAGGTGGTGCCGGCCAGCACGAACAGGTGCCACGCGAAGTGCAGGTACGGCGCGCGCGAGTCGAAGATGAAGACGACCGCGCCTGCCGTGTACGCGAGGCCGCCCGCGAGCAGCCACACGAGGCCCGCGGTCGGCATCGCGTGGATCAGCGGGCCGGCGGCGAGCAGCGCGAACCAGCCCATCGCGACATACAGCCCGGTGGACCACAGCGGATGCTTGAGCAGGTTCAGCAGCTTGACGGCGATGCCCGCGGCGGCCATCGCCCAGACGGCTCCGAACAGCGTCCAGCCGATCGCGCCGTGCAGCACGCCGAGCGCGAACGGCGTGTAGCTGCCGGCGATGAAGAGGTAGATCGCGGCGTGGTCGACGCGGTTCAGGAACTTCTTGATGCTGCCCTCGGGCACCGCGTGGTACAGCGCGGAGACGAGGTACAGCAGCATCATCGTCACCGAGAACACGCTGACGGCGACGATGTTGACGGCCGTGCCGTGGCGCGCGGCGACGACGACGAGGAGCGGCAGGGAGGCGATCGCGAGCAGGAACCCGACGCCGTGGCTGATCGCGTTGGCGATCTCTTCGCCAAGCGTCTGCGGACGGTCTTCGATGATGAGAGTCATGATGCGATCCTACCGGCTTTCACGGGCCTCGACGGTGGCCCGCAGTCCCTGACAGCAAGGCCTGTGCCCGCGCTCGACGCGCCGGACGACAGCCCTTTCCGCTCAACGCACGACCGGGTGCGCACGCCGACATTGCGCCTGCGACGCGCGCCGCACATCCCTCCGAATGCGGACGCCGGCCTGGCCTCCGTGGGGGGCGTCGTCAGGCCAGCGGCTTGGTCGCGACCAGGTTGATCAGCGTCTCTTCGCGCACCGCCGGCGGCTGGATGCGCAGCACGCGCTCCGCGAGCCCCAGATCCTCGCGGCTCCACCACAGGAACGGGTAGGAGACCTGCGCGTCCGGCACGTCGAAGCCCGCGGCGCGCACCAGCGCGAGGTACTCCGGCGCGGTCTTCTGCACCTGCATCGGATGGCGGAACAGCAGCCGGATGATCCACGAATGGATGTAGCGCTTCGTCGACTCCGCGAACAGCATCGT
>JASLEM010000110.1 GCA_030151165.1 Burkholderiaceae bacterium | reverse complement strand
GTGTTCCACCTGATGACGCACGCGTTCTTCAAGGCGCTGCTGTTCCTCGGCGCGGGCTCCGTGATCATGGGCATGCACCACGACCAGGACATCCGCAACATGGGCGGCCTGCGCAAGTACATGCCCATCACCTGGATCACGTCGCTGATCGGGTCGCTGGCGCTGATCGGCACGCCGTTCTTCTCGGGCTTCTACTCGAAGGACTCGATCATCGACGCGGCGGGCGCGAGCCACTTGTACGGCGCGGGCTTCGCGCAGTTCTCGGTGACGGCCGGCGTGTTCATCACGGCGTTCTACTCGTTCCGCATGTACTTCCTGGTCTTCCACGGCCCGGAGCGCTTCCGCAACAAGCCGTTCCCGCCGGAAGGCGAGGAAGACGCGCATGCGCATGACGCGCACGGCCACGACGACCATGCGCACGCGGCCCACGCCTCCCACGACGCGCACGGCCACGACGACCACCACGGCCACGAGCCGCACGAGTCCCCGCTGGTCGTGACCGGCCCGCTGGTGCTGCTGGCGATCCCGTCGGCCATCATCGGCGCGATGACGATCGGCCCGATGCTGTTCGGCGACTTCTTCAAGGACTCGATCTTCGTCAACGCCGAGAAGCATCCGGCGATGGAAGAACTGGCCAAGGAATTCCACGGCTGGGCCGACATGGGCGTGCACGCGTTCGCGTCGCTGCCGTTCTGGCTCGCGCTGCTGGGCGTCGCGCTGTCGTACGTCATGTACATCGTCAAGCCGTCGCTGTCCGACACCGCCGCGAAGATCTTCGCGCCGATCACGAAGATCCTCGAGAACAAGTATTACTTCGACTGGTTCAACGAGAACGTCCTCGCCGCCGGCACGCGCCTCCTGGGCAAGGGCCTGTGGAAGGGCGGCGACCAGGGCGTCATCGACGGCCTGCTCGTCAACGGTTCCGCACGGACGGTCGGCGTCTTCGCCAGCGTCGTGCGCCTCGTGCAGACCGGTCACCTCTATTGGTACGCGCTGGTGATGATCCTGGGTGTCTTCGGTCTCCTGACCTGGCAGCTCTGGCCGTATTTCCAGAACCTCGCTCACTGATCAAAGCCGGCGGAGAACAACAAAATGAGTCTTTTGAGTCTTGCCATCTGGCTGCCGATCGCGGCGGGGGTGGCGTTGCTGGCGATCGGCCGTGACGACAACGCGAAGCTGATGCGCTGGATCGCGCTGGCCGCGTCCATCGTCGCCTTCACGGTCACGATCCCGCTGTTGACGGGCTTCGACACGACGACGGCCGCGCTGCAGTTCCAGGAAAACTGGGTCTGGATCGACCGCTTCCATGCGAACTACCACCTGGGTGTCGACGGCATCTCGGTGTGGTTCGTGCTGCTCACCGCGTTCATCACGGTCATCGTCGTGATCGCCGGCTGGGAAGTGATCACCGATCGCGTGCACCAGTACATGGGTGCGTTCCTGATCCTGTCGGGCCTGATGATCGGCGTGTTCGCGGCGGCCGACGGCCTGCTGTTCTACACGTTCTTCGAAGCGACCCTGATCCCGATGTACATCATCATCGGCGTCTGGGGCGGCCCGCGCCGCATCTACGCGTCGTTCAAATTCTTCCTGTACACGCTGCTCGGCTCGCTGCTGATGCTGGTCGCGATCGTGTACCTGTACATCCAGTCCGGCGCCAGCTTCGACATCGTCGCCTGGCACGCACTGAAGCTGCCGCTGAACGCGCAGACGCTGCTGTTCTTCGCCTTCTTCGCCGCGTTCTCGGTGAAGGTGCCGATGTGGCCGGTGCACACGTGGTTGCCGGACGCCCACGTCGAAGCGCCGACCGGCGGCTCCGTCGTGCTGGCCGCGATCATGCTGAAGCTCGGCGCGTACGGCTTCGTGCGCTTCTCGCTGCCGATCGCTCCGGACGCGAGCCACCAGTACGCCTGGCTGATCATCGCGCTGTCGCTCGTCGCCGTGATCTACATCGGCCTCGTCGCGCTGGTGCAGACCGACATGAAGAAGCTGGTCGCGTACTCGTCGATCGCGCACATGGGCTTCTGCACGCTCGGCTTCTTCATCTTCGACTCGCTCGGCATGCAGGGCGCGCTGGTCCAGATGATCTCGCACGGCTTCGTGTCGGGCGCGATGTTCCTGGGCATCGGCGTGCTGTACGACCGCGTCCACTCGCGCGAGATCTCGGCCTACGGCGGCGTCGCCAACAAGATGCCGAAGTTCGCGGCGCTCGCGATCCTGTTCGCGATGGCCAACTGCGGCCTGCCGGGCACCGCCGGGTTCGTGGGCGAGTGGATGGTCATCATCGCCAGCGTCGGCTTCAACTTCTGGATCGCCGCACTGGCCGCGACCGCGCTGATCTTCGGCGCCGCGTACACGCTGTGGATGGTCAAGCGCGTCTACTTCGGCGATGTCGCCAACCACCACGTCGCGGAGCTGACGGACATCAACGCACGCGAGTTCTTCATGCTCGCCGTGCTGGCCGTCGCGGTGCTGGCCATGGGCCTGTACCCGAAGCCCTTCACCGACGTGATGCACGTCTCGGTGGACGAACTGCTGAAGCACGTCGCTCAGTCCAAGATCTGAGCGCCGCGGAAAGATCCCCATGAACCAATTGAACCTGCCGATCGTCTACCCCGAGATCTTCCTGCTGGTGATGACCTCGGTGGTCGCGCTCTTCGGCGCGAACGCCTCGGTCGCGCGCCTGAACACGACGTTCTGGATCGCCGAGATCTCGCTGCTGATCTTTGCCGGCATGCACTTCGCCGAGCTGCAGTCCGGCGCGGCCGTCTACGGCATGCAGCGCATGGTCGTCGAGGATCCGATGGGCCACCTGCTGGCGCTGTCGGCCGCGGTCGCGACCATGGTCACGCTCGGCTTCGCGCGCCCGTACCTGGCGTCGCGCGACCTGCTGAAGGGCGAATTCCTGTCGCTCGCGATGTTCTCGCTGCTGGGCATCTCGGTGATGTGCTCGGCCAACAACTTCCTGGTCATCTACGTCGGCCTCGAGCTGATGACGCTGTCGCTGTACGCGCTGACCGCGCTGCGCCGCGACCACGCGGTGTCGACCGAAGCCGCGATGAAGTACTTCGTGCTCGGCGCACTGGCCAGCGGTTTCCTGCTGTACGGCATCTCGATGATGTACGGCGCGACCGGTTCGCTGGAACTGCCGGCCGTGTTCGAAGCGATCCACTCGGGCAAGATCGGCCACACCGAAGTGCTGACCTTCGGCCTGGTCTTCATCGTCGCCGGCATCGCGTTCAAGCTGGGCCTCGCGCCGTTCCACATGTGGGTGCCCGACGTCTACCAGGGCGCGCCGACCGCGGTGACGCTGCTGATCTCGGGCGCGCCGAAGCTCGCCGCGTTCGCGATCACCATCCGCATCCTCGTCGAAGGCCTGCTCGGGCTGTCGACCGACTGGCAGGAGATGCTGATCGTGCTGTCGGTGTTCTCGATGGCGCTCGGCAACCTCGCGGCCATCGTGCAGAAGAACATCAAGCGCCTGCTGGCGTACTCGGCGATCGCGCAGCTCGGCTTCATGCTGCTGGGCCTGACGCCGCGCGTGGTCGACCTGTCGGCGCAGGCCACGGCCCTGGCCAACGCCAACTTCTACAGCTCGGCGATGTTCTACATCATCACCTACGTGCTGACGACGCTCGGCACGTTCGGCCTGATCATGTACCTGTCGCGCGCGGGCTTCGAGAGCGAGGAGATCGCCGACTTCGCCGGCCTCGCCAAGCGTTCGCCGTGGGTCGCGGGCGTGATGACGATCTTCATGTTCTCGCTTGCCGGCATCCCGCCGCTGGTCGGCTTCTACGCGAAGTTCGCCGTGCTGCAGGCGCTCGTCAGCACGGGCCTCAACGGCTACATCGCGCTGGCCGTCATCGCGGTGCTGCTGTCGCTGATCGGCGCGTACTACTACCTGCGCGTCGTGAAGACGATGTGGTTCGACGAGCCCGTCGACGCCACGCCGATCAAGGGCGACGCCGGCACCACCGCGCTGCTCGCGCTGAACGGCCTCGCCGCGCTCGGCTTCGGCCTGCTGCCGGACGGCCTGATGTCGCTGTGCCGCGAGGCCGTGCTGAAGGCGCTCACCACCTGATGGCCGCTGCCCGGGAGCGCGCGTGAGCGAGAAGAACGTCGAGGCGATCGTCTCCGGCGGCTCTCCCGTGCACGCGACGCCGGGCGTCGACGAGCACCTCGTCGAACGCCGCATCCGCTCCACGAGCGTCTACGACGGCAAGTTCCTGCACGTCCGCCACGACGAGGTGCGGCTGCCCAACGGGCACACGGCCACGCGCGACTACGTCGTGCATCCCGGCGCCGTGATGATCGTGCCGATCACCGACGACGGACGCCTCGTGATCGAGCGCCAGCACCGCTACCCGCTGGACGCGGTGCTGCTCGAGTTCCCCGCCGGCAAGCTCGACCCGCACGAAACGACGCTGCATTGCGCCCAGCGCGAGCTGCTGGAGGAGACCGGCTACCGCGCGCGCGAATGGGCGTTCGCCGGCCGCATGCACAACGCGCCCGCGTACTCGACCGAGTTCATCGAGGTCTGGTTCGCGCGCGGCCTGGTCGCCGGTGACCAGCAACTGGACGAAGGCGAGTACGTCGAGGTCGTGCTGATGGACGAGGCCGCGGTGTTCGACCTCGCCGCGCGCGGCGAGTTGACCGACGCCAAATCCATGGTCGGCCTGCTGCGCCTGCAGCAGTGGCGCACCGGCGCGTGGAGCCCGTCCTGGCAACCCGTCGAACAAGCCGCCGGATGAACGCCGGATCGGCCACGCCATGAAGGTGCTCGACTTGCGCTGCGGCGCGGGCCATGCCTTCGAAGGCTGGTTCGCGTCCGAGGACGACTACGGCTCGCAGCGCGAGCGTGGCCTGCTGGACTGCCCGGTGTGCGGCAACGCCGACGTCGCCCGGCTGCCGAGCGCGCCGCGGCTCAACCTGTCCGGCGCACGCGCGCGGACCGTCGACGCCGTGCGCCAGGCCGCGCCCGAGCAGGACAGCGCCGTCGCCGCGCCGCACGCCGCCGAAGTCGCCGTGCACGGCTCGGCGACGCAGCGCTTCGTCGAGGCCGTCGCGGAGCTGCTGAAGAACACCGAGGACGTCGGCACGCGCTTCGCGGAAGAGGCGCGCCGCATCCACTACGGCGAGAGCGACGCCAAG
>JASLEM010000017.1 GCA_030151165.1 Burkholderiaceae bacterium | reverse complement strand
GCTACGAGCAGGGGCTCGAGGCGTTCCGCGGCGCGCAGATGAAGTCGCAGGGCACGCTGTCGATGCTCAACACCGGGCAGCAGCTGATCATCGCGTCCAGCCTCGTCGCGCTGCTGTGGCGCGCGACCGGCGGCGTCGTCGCCCACAAAATGACGCTGGGCGACTTCGTGATGGTCAACGCGCTGCTGATCCAGCTGTACGTGCCGCTGAATTTCCTCGGCGTGCTCTATCGCGAGGTCAAGCAGGGGCTCACCGACCTGGAGCGCATGTTCTCGCTGCTCGAGAAGGAGCGCGAGATCGCCGACGCGCCGGACGCCGTCGCCCTCGAGGTCACCGGCGGCGCGGTGCGCTTCGAGCACGTGAGCTTCGCCTACGACCCGGCGCGGCCGATCCTGCACGACGTCAGCTTCGAGATCCCGGCCGGCAAGACCGTGGCCGTCGTCGGCCCGAGCGGCGCCGGCAAGAGCACGCTGGCGCGCCTGCTGTACCGCTTCTACGACGTCACCGGCGGCGCGATCCTCGTCGACGGCCACGACCTGCGCGCCGTCACGCAGCACAGCCTGCGCCGCGCGATCGGCATCGTGCCGCAGGACACCGTGCTGTTCAACGACACCGTCGCCTACAACATCGCCTACGGCCGCCCCGGCGCGAGCCAGGCGGAGATCGAGGGCGCCGCGCGCGCCGCGCACATCCACTCGTTCATCGAGCGGACGCCGGCCGGCTACGAGACGATGGTCGGCGAGCGCGGGCTGAAGCTCTCGGGCGGCGAGAAGCAGCGCATCGCGATCGCGCGCACGCTGCTGAAGAACCCGCCGCTGATGATCTTCGACGAGGCGACGTCGGCGCTCGATTCCGCGAACGAGCGCGCGATCCAGGCCGAACTCTCGCAGGTGGCGCAGGGGCGCACCACGCTGGTCATCGCGCACCGGCTGTCGACGGTCGTCAACGCGGCGCAGATCCTCGTGATGGCCGACGGCCGCATCGTCGAACGCGGCACGCACCCCGAGCTGCTCGCGATGGACGGCCGCTACGCGCACATGTGGCGGCTGCAGCAGACGCACGGCCACGAGTCGGATCGTGCGGCCGGGGCCGCCGCGATCGACCCGGCGACGCTGGGCGATTCGGCCTTCGAACCCGCGGTGGGTGCGAAGTAAGTCTCGTTTTCGAGGCGGGAAAACACCAGTCTGGTGCAGGCCCGCGGGCTAAACTGCCGGCTGTGGAAACCAAGTGGCTCGAAGACTTCGTCAGCCTTGCCGAGACGCGAAGCTTTTCGCGCTCGGCCCAGCTCCGTCACGTCACGCAGCCCGCGTTCTCGCGCCGCATCCAGGCGCTCGAGGCCTGGGCCGGGCTCGACCTCGTCGACCGCTCGTCCTACCCGACGCGCCTGACGCCCGCCGGCGAGACCTTCCACGCGCAGGCCCTCGAGGTGCTGGGCAGCCTGCAGGCGACCCGCAACATGATGCGCGGACTGCAGGCGGGCGGCGCCGACATGATCGAGTTCGCCGTCCCCCACACGCTCGCCTTCACGTTCTTCCCGACGTGGCTGATGGAGCTGCGCCGGCGCTTCGGCGAGATGAAGAGCCGCCTCATCGCGCTCAACGTGCATGACGCCGTGATGCGCATGACCGAGGGCAGCTGCGACCTGCTCGTCGCCTACCACCACCCGTCGCAGCCGCTGCAGCTGAGCCCCGACCGCTACGAGATGCTGAGCCTCGGCCAGGAGACCCTCGCGCCCTACGCGAAGGGCGGCCCCGACGGCCAGCCGCTGTTCCGGCTCGCCACCTCCGGCAATGCGCGCATCCCCTTCCTCGGCTACGCGTCGGGCGCCTACATGGCGCGGCTGGTCGACCAGATCCTGAAATCGACGCCCGCGCTGCCCAACCTCGACACCGTCTACGAGACCGACATGGCCGAAGGCCTGAAGGCGATGGCGCTCGAGGGCCACGGCATCGCGTTCCTGCCCGCCAGCTCGGTCAAGAAGGAGCTGCGCGCGCGGCGCCTCGTCTCCGCCGCGCCGCTGGTGGACGAGGCGGGGCACCCGTACGAAGTGACGATGGAAGTGCGCATCTACCGCGAGCGCCCGGAGCTCGCGCGCCATCCGAAGGCCGGCGCGCAGGCCTTGTGGGAGTTCCTCAAACATTGACCCCGTTGACGGCGCGCGCGGGTCGTCCGACGATGTTCCCGTCGTTTGACCCGGCGTGATTCCGAGGCCTTGTCTTGCTTGTCAAGGCGCTCGGTAAAAACCCTTGGCGCGTATGCAAATGATGCATGATGCGCCTTTCAAATGGCATTGGCGCCGGCCTGTGGCGCCGCTTAGAGTTCGCGACCATGCATCTTTCGATGACCTCCAGCGTCTTCCGTTCGACCTCCGAGGCGCTCGCGCGCGTCGTCGTCGGCGCCACGCTGCTCACGACCCTCGCCGCCGGGCTGGCGGCCCTGCCGCTGTCGGCGCAGGCCAAGGGCAAGGAGGCGGCGGCGCCCGAGGCGGATCCGCCCGGCCCGCATCCGGTCCTCGATCGCATCAAGTCCACCGGCCACATCGTGCTGGCGCACCGCCAGTCGTCGGTGCCGTTCGCCTACTACGACGCGAACAAGCAGCCGATCGGCTTCGCCGTCGACCTGTGCAAGGACATCGCCGAGGCCGTGAAGAAGCACCTCGGCCTGAAGACGCTGGTGATCGACTACGTCCCGGACACCACCGGCAACCGCATCGAGCTGATCACCAGCGGCAAGGCCGACCTGGAATGCGGCACGACGACCAACAACGCCGAGCGCCGCGAGAAGGTCGCCTTCACGATCCCGCACTACATCACCGGCTCGCGCTACGTCGTGCGCGCCGACAGCCCGATCACCGAGCTCGACCAGTTCGACAACCACGTGCTCGTCTCCACCGTCGGCTCGACGCAGTTCAAGCAGATCGACAAGGCCAACCGCGACCGCCTGATGAACATCAAGGTCATGGAAGTGCCGGACAACGCGAAGGCGATGGCGATGGTCGCGAGCGGCCAGGCCGACGGCTTCGCGATGGACGACGTGCAGCTGTACGGTCTGATCGCGGAATCGCCCGACCCGAAGAAGTTCAAGGTCGTCGGCAAGTTCCTGACGATCGAGCCGCTCGCCATCATGCTGAGCAAGGACGACGCGGCGTTCAAGAAGGTCGTGGACGACGAGATGCGCCACCTGATCCGCGACGGCGAAGGCGATACCCTCTACGACAAGTGGTTCATGAAGCCGATCCCCCCGAAGAACGTCTCGATGAACCTGCCGATGAACTACCTGCTGCGCGATTCCTGGAAGTACCCGTCGGACATCGTCGGCAACTGATGCGGGCTTTCCCGCGACTGTGGTCCGATACGTGCTTTCACGAACGGCGACCCCGGCGCATATCTCGCTAGACTCCACCGAACCGCGCGCAGCGCGCGGCCCGGTTTTCCCCCCGATCGGCGCTCACGCCGACACCTTGCAACTTTCATCCGAATAATCAGGAGCTGACATGAACAAGTCCCTAATGGTCGCCGCCGCGCTGCTGGCCTCCGCTGTCGTGGCGCAGGCGCAGACGACCGACACTCTGAAGAAGATCAAGGACACCGGCTCCGTGGTCATGGGCGTGCGCGGCTCGTCCGGCGTGCTGTCGTACACGCTGGGCGAAGGCAAGTACGTGGGCTACCACGTCGAGCTGTGCCAGCGCGCGATCGCCGACATCGGCAAGTCGCTCGGCCTGTCCAAGCCGATCGAGATCAAGTACCAGGAAGTGACCTCGGCCAACCGCATCCCGCTGGTGCAGAACGGCACGGTCGACCTCGAGTGCGGCTCGACGACCAACAACGAAGCCCGCGCCAAGGACGTCGCCTTCGCGCACACCGCGTACGTCGAGGAAGTCCGCATCCTGACGAAGGTCAGCTCCGGCATCAAGGGCATCGCCGACCTGAACGGCAAGAACGTCGCGACCACCACCGGCACGACGTCGGTGCAGCTGCTGCGCAAGCACGAGCGCGCGACGGGCGTCGACTTCAAGGAAGTCTTCGGCAAGGACCACGCGGACAGCTTCCTGCTGCTCGAGAGCGGCCGCGCCGACGCGTTCGTGATGGACGGCCAGATCCTGGCCGGCCTCGCGTCGAAATCGAAGAACCCGGCGGACTACCGCATCGTCGGCGAAGTGCTGTCGGTCGAGCCGATCGCGATCATGGTGCGCAAGGACGACCCGGCCTTCCTCGCGGCCGTCAACAAGACGATCGACGGCATGGAGAAGTCGGGCGAGATGGCCAAGCTGTACGACAAGTGGTTCATGCAGCCGATCCCGCCGACCAACACCAAGGTCGGCCTGCCCGCCTCGGACGCGACGAAGGCCGCCTGGGCGACCCCGAACGACAAGCCGACCGAAGCCTACATGAAGAAGTGATGGCGCTTCGCCGCCGCGCGAGCGCATGATGCTCCCCGGCGGCGTCGCCCGAGACGCGAAGACGAAGACGCGCGCGCGGCCCCGGTGACGGGCGCCGCGCGCGCTTCAAATGAAGTCCGGTGGACGACCGGCGCTGACGAGAGGAGATGAGGGTGAGCGACTGGATCCCGGTGATCAAGCAAAGCGCGGCCGTGATGTGCAAGAGCACGGTCGACGAGACGACGTACTCGAGCTGCTTCGCGGGCAAGGGCGACACCACCTACCTGCAGTGGCTGCTGCAGTCGTGGGGCTGGACGCTGACCGTGGCGCTCGTGGCGCTGGTCATCGCGCTGGCGCTCGGGCTCGTGATCGGCGTGATCCGCACGCTGCCGCACAAGGGCCTGGCCTTCTTCGGCGAGGCGTGGACCGAGTTCTTCCGCAACATCCCGATCCTGATCCAGCTGCTGATCTGGTATCACATCGTCCCCGAGGTCTTCCCGCCGCTGAAGGCCGTCTCGCCCGCGGTGCTCGCGTGCATAGGGCTGGGGCTGTTCACGTCGGCGCGCGTCGGCCAGCAGGTCAAGGCCGGCATCGCGACCATCCCGAAGGGCCAGCGCTACGCGGGCCTCGCGATGGGGCTGACGCTCGCGCAGACCTATCGCTACGTGCTGCTGCCGGTCGCGCTGCGCATCGTGCTGCCGACGCTGACCTCCGAATCGATGAACATCATCAAGAACTCCTCGGTCGCCTACGCGATCGGCGTCACCGAGATGATCTATTTCGCCACCCAGGCGGGCGAGGAGACGTCGATGCACGGCACGATGTACCTCGGCGCCACGATCCTGTACTTCATCTCGGCCTTCGCGATCAACCGCGCGGCCGCGGTGGTCGAGAAGCGCACCCGCCTCGCCGGCGCGTTCGGAGGGAAGTGAGATGGCACTGAACCTCGACTACTCCTTCCTGACGGCCGACGTCGTCAAGTCCAACATCCTGCCGGGCCTGTACTACTCGCTGCAGCTCACGCTCGTCACGATGGTCTGCGGCGTGATCCTGGGCACGCTGGTCGCGCTGATGCGGCTGTCGTCCAAGCCCTGGCTGCAGCGCACGGCGACGGTCTACGTCGACACCTTGCGGTCGATCCCGCTGCTGATGGTGATCCTCTGGTTCTACCTGCTGATCCCGAGCGGCTTCTACTCGATGATCGCCGGCAGCTTCGGCGAGAACCACCGGCCCGAGTTCGCCGCCGTCATCACGTTCACGTTCTTCGAGGCGGCGTACTACTCCGAGATCATGCGCGCCGGCATCCAGTCGGTGCCGCGCGGCCAGGTCTACGCCGGCTACGCGGTGGGCATGACCTACGCGCAGTGCATGAAGCTGATCGTGCTGCCGCAGGCCTTCCGCAACATGCTGCCGGTGCTGCTGACCCAGACCATCGTGCTGTTCCAGGACACCTCGCTCGTCTACGCGATCGGCGCCTACGACTTCCTCAAGGGCTTCCTCACCGCCGGCCAGGTCTTCAACCGGCCCGACGAGGTGCTGCTGCCCGCCGCCGCCTGCTACTTCATCCTTTCGTTCAGCTTGTCGATGCTCGTGCGTCGCCTGCAGAAGAAGATCCAGATCATTCGCTGAGGGTCAGAAACCGTGATCGACATCAAGAACATCTCCAAGTGGTACGGCAGCTTCCAGGTGCTGACCGATTGCACGACGACGATCAACAAGGGCGACGTGGTCGTCGTCTGCGGCCCGTCGGGCTCGGGCAAGTCGACGCTGATCAAGACCGTCAACGCGCTGGAGCCGATCCAGAAGGGCGACATCGTCGTCGACGGCACGTCCATCTCCGACCCGAAGACCAACCTGCCGAAGCTGCGCTCGCGCGTCGGCATGGTGTTCCAGCACTTCGAGCTGTTCCCGCACCTGAGCATCACCGAGAACCTGACGCTCGCGCAGATCAAGGTGCTCGGCCGCTCGAAGGACGAGGCCAGGACGCGCGGCCTGAAGATGCTCGACCGCGTCGGCCTCGGCGCGCACAAGGACAAGTTCCCCGGCCAGCTGTCCGGCGGCCAGCAGCAGCGGGTCGCGATCGCGCGCGCGCTGTCGATGGATCCGATCGTGATGCTGTTCGACGAGCCGACGTCGGCGCTCGACCCCGAGATGGTCGGCGAAGTGCTGGACGTGATGGTGCAGCTCGCGCAGGAAGGCATGACCATGATGTGCGTCACGCACGAGATGGGCTTCGCCAAGCGCGTGAGCAACAAGGTGATCTTCATGGACGCCGGCAAGATCGTCGAGGACTGCTCCAGCGCCGACTTCTTCGGCAAGCCCGAGGAGCGTTCGCCGCGCGCCAAGGACTTTCTCTCGAAGATCCTCCAGCACTGATCGCGGCGGGCCGCCGCGCGGCTCGTCAGAACGTCAGCTGCATGTAGCGGATGCTTTCGCGGAAGGCCTCCGGCATCTCGATCGGGTAGGGCGCGCAGTCAACGAATCCCAGGGTCTCGTACAGCGCCTGCGCCTGATGCATGAAGGGCAGGGTGTCCAGCCGCACGGCGCGGTAGCCGAACGCGCGCGCATCGGCGACGAGCCGCCGCGCCAGCGCCTCGCCGAGGCGGCGTCCGCGGCCCGCGGGGCGGACGTACACGCGTTTCAACTCGGCGATGCCGTCGCCGCTGCGGCGCAGGCCGCCCATCGCGACGACCTGCCCGTCTGCCTCGACGAGGTAGAACGCGCCGAGCGGGGGCGGGTCGCCGCAGACCTTGTCGATGATGGTCGGCACGTAGTCGGCGACGGCCATGCCGAGGATGTCGCGGGCCGACAGCGCGAAGCGCGCCTCGATCTCCGCGAAGACCCAGGTCACGTACTCGACGTTGACGTCGATCAGCGCCTGGCGGTCGGCGAGGCGGTCGGCGATGCGGAAGGTGGGGGTGGTCATGGAACGGAGTTCGCGGACGGTCCGGGCATTGTGCTGCCCCACGCTGCGGAGAGGTCGCGCCAGTCGGGATTCTGTTTTTCGATGAGGGCGATCTTGTAGGCCCGGCCGCGGTTCTTGATCTTCTTCTCGAGCGCGATGGCGGAAGCGATGTCCTCGCCCTGCATGAACCAGACCAGACGCGTCACCTCGTAGCGGCTGTTTAAGCCTGGCGTAGCGTGCGTGTTGTGTTGCACGAGTCGTTGCTCGGGGTTGCTGGTCACGCCGGTGTAGAGCGTGCCGTGGCGGCGACTGGCGAGGATGTAGACGAACACGTTCATGCGGGCGCCTTGGCGGGGGTGGATTCTGCGACTGCGCGCAGAATGACAGGCATGGGTGGTCGCCCGCTGCGCGGAATGACGCAATTGCGCGCGTCGGTGACGATGGCACGCAAAACCGCTCGTTCTGCGCCTTCCCGTCGGCATGTCATCCTGCGCGCAGTCGCAGAATCTACCCCCGCCAAGGCGCCCGCCCTGAACGGTGGCGCATGAACTCACGTGCCTCACGCCAATCCCTCGGCATGTCATCCTGCGCGCAGCCGCAGAATCCACCCCCGCCAAGGCGCCCGCCCTGAACGGTGGCGCATGAACTCACGTGCCTCGCGCCAATCCCTCGGCATGTCATCCTGCGCGCAGTCGCAGGATCTACCCCCGCCAAGGTGCCTGCCCTGAACGGTGGCGCATGAACCCTCGTGTCTTGCGCCAATCCCTCGGCATGTCATCCTGCGCGCAGTCGCAGGATCCACCCCCGCCAAGGTGCCTGCCCTGAACGGTGGCGCATGAACCCACGTGCCTCGCGCCAGTCCCTCGGCATGTCATCCTGCGCGCAGTCGCAGGATCCACCCCCGCCAACGCGCATCCCCGGCCTGCATCCCGGCCTTGCGAAATGCGAAAATCCGCCCATGACGACGCCTACCGAACTCCAGATCCAGACCCCCGACGACTGGCACCTCCACGTGCGCGACGGCGCCGCGATGGCCGCCGTGCTGCCGCACACCGCGCGCCAGTTCGGCCGCGCGATCATCATGCCCAACCTGCGCCCGCCGATCACGACGACCGCGCAGGCCGTCGCCTACCGCGAGCGCCTGCTGGCCGCGTTGCCCGAGGGCAGCACGTTCGAGCCGCTGATGACGCTGTACCTCACCGACAACCTGCCGCCCGACGAGATCAAGCGCGCGAAGGACGCGGGCATCGTCGCCGTCAAGCTCTATCCGGCCGGCGCGACGACCAACAGCGACGCGGGCGTCACCGACCTGCGCAAGACCTACAGGACGCTCGAGGCGATGCAGCGCGAAGGCATCAAGCTGCTCGTGCACGGCGAGGTCACCAGCCCCGACATCGACCTGTTCGACCGCGAGGCCGTCTTCATCGACCAGGTGTTCGAGCCGCTGCGGCGCGACCTGCCCGAGCTGAAGGTGGTGTTCGAGCACATCACGACGAAGGAGGCCGCGCAGTACGTCGCCGAGTCGAACGCGTTCACCGCCGCGACGATCACCGCGCACCACCTGCTCTACAACCGCAACGCCATCTTCCTGGGCGGGCTGCGGCCGCACTACTACTGCCTGCCGGTGCTCAAGCGCGAGACGCACCGCCTCGCGCTGGTCGAGGCCGCGACGTCCGGCAGCGCGAAGTTCTTCCTCGGCACCGACAGCGCGCCGCATGCGTCGGTGATGAAGGAGGCGTCGGTCTGCGGCGCGGGCTGCTTCACCGCGCTGTCGGCCCTCGAGCTCTACGCCGAGGCCTTCGAGGCTGCGGGTGCGCTCGACAAGCTCGAAGGCTTCGCGAGCCACCACGGCCCCGACTTCTACGGCCTGCCGCGCAACGCGGGCACCGTCACGCTGTGGCGCGAGGACTTCGTGCTGCCCGAGAGCGTGCCGTTCGGCGACGCGCTGCTCAAGCCGCTGCGCGGCGGCGAGACGCTGTCCTGGAAGCAGGCCTGATCGAGGGCCCGGCCGGCCAGCCGATCCGCGCGTGTTCAGGCCCGGCTCAACGTGCGACGCGGCGCGGCCGTCATCGGCGCCGCGACTGTGGTTAAAGTCGGCCCATGCGCCTGACCCCTGCCCACCGTGCCCGTGCCGTCCTGGCGATCGTCGCCGTGTCGTCGATCCCCGCGTGGCTGTCGGGCTGCGCGGACGACGACCGCCGCCACCCGCATGCCCTCGGCACCTACGACAAGCAGCCGCCGCCGGCGATCACGCCGGTGCGCTTCGAGTTCCACGAAGCGCTGCTGATGAACCTGCACCACTTCCTCTACGACGCGGCGCGCCACCCCGAGCGCCTCGAGCAGGCGCACTGGGCCGCGCCGCCGTCGCCGCAGGAGCTGGCCGCGCTGCAGGCCGCGGTGGCGTTCTACGCGCAGCACTACGCCAAGCGCGACCTGCTGTTCGACGCCGACATGGTCGCCATCAAGCACGCGCTGAGCGTGCGCGACGACGCGCTCGCCGCCCCCGCCGGCCTCGCGCTGCCGCCCGAGCTCGCGGCCACGCTCGGCGCCGCCGTGCCGGCCTACACGCGCGTGCTGTGGCCGGTGCACCGGCAGGCCGACGAGCTGTGGGTCAACAACGTCTCGACGCTCAACGCGCGCTATGGCGAGGAGATCCAGTCGCGCCTGGAGCACGCGCTGTCGCACAAGTTCCCGGCGTCGATCCGGGTCGACGTCGTCTACGACACCGGCACCTTCCAGGGCGGCTACACCGACGAGCCGCCGCCGCAGTCGGTGCTGCCCAGCTCGCGCCCGACCTACAACGGCGAGGCGTCGCTCGAGATGCTGTGGCACGAGGCCTCGCACGCGGGCGTCACCGACACGCTGGAGAAGGCCATCGCCGACGACATCCAGTCGCTGCACCGCGCGCCCGCCGACGAGCTCTGGCACGCGACGCAGTTCTACACCGTGGGGTATGTGGTGCAGGACGTCTACCGCTACGCCGCGAGCCTCGACTACGTGCCGTACGCGACGAAGAGCGGCCTCTACGCGCGCGCCTGGCCGAGCTACCAGCTCCTGCTCGACACCGACTGGTCGGCCTGGCTGCAGGGCCGCGGCACGATGCGCCAGGCGGTGACCCGGATGGTGGAGCGCCTGCCGCCCGCGTGAGCCCGCGCGCGCACGCGGCACGCGCGCGCCGCGATGCCCGTGCCTTCGACTGCGATGATCGCCGCATGGGACAATCGGCCCTGTGAAGCGAGCCAGACCGTCGCTGGTACGTCGGCCGAAAGGCTGTACTGGAGGAAGGTCCGGACTGCACAGGGCAACGCAGCAGCTAACGGCTGTCCGCCGAGGTCGAAAGGCCGAAGGCGAGGATCAGAGCAACAGAGACGAGCCGATTCAGTTCGGGTGAAACGGGCAATCTCTGCGTGCAGCAACATCAAGTAGGCGGACGTCGACCTGGCCCGGGGAGTCCGCGGGTAGATGGCATCGAGCCGAGCGGGCGACCGCCGGCCCAGACGAATGACGGTCACATCGAAGCCGCCCGCAAGGGTGGTGGACGTGCACAGAATCCGGCCTATCGGCTCGCTTCACAATAAATTCGAAACGCTCGTTCCCTGCGACGCGCGAGCCGGGACAACTCGATGAATCCTGATGCCGCAACGCTCTGGCGCCGACCGCGCTGGGGGCTGGCCGCGCTGCTCGCCTGCCTGGGCATGCTGGGCGCGTTCTCGATCGACACCTACATCCCGGCGTTCTCGGGCATCCAGCATTCGCTCGACGCGACGCCCGTGCAGATGCAGCAGACGCTGTCCGCTTACCTGCTCGGCTTCGCGGTGATGAACCTGTTCCACGGCGCGCTGTCGGACAGCTTCGGCCGCCGGCCCGTCGTGCTGTGGGGCATCGGCATCTTCACGCTGGCGTCGGCCGGGTGCGCGGCGTCGCAGTCGGTCGGGCAGCTCGTGCTGTTCCGCCTGCTGCAGGGCCTCAGCTCGGGCGCCAGCATGGTGGTGGCGCGCGCCATCATCCGCGACATGTTCCCGCCCGAGGACGCCCAGCGCGTGATGTCGCAGGTGACGATCTACTTCGGCGTCGCGCCCGCGGTCGCGCCGGTGGTCGGCGGGCTGCTGCTGGTGCATCTCGGCTGGCACGCGATCTTCATCTTTCTGACCCTGGTCGGCGCCGCGCTGTGGTTCATCTCGTGGCGACTGCTGCCCGAGACGCTGCACGCCACGCAGGTGCAGCCGTTCAACGCGCGCCACCTGATGACGGGCTACTGGGAGATGGCGTCGAGCCCGCGCTTCCTCGCGCTGGCGCTGGCGTCGGGCGTGCCGTTCAACGGCATGTTCCTGTACATCCTGTCCGCGCCGGTGTTCCTCGGCACGCTGCTGCACCTGGAGCCGACGCACTTCTTCTTCCTGTTCATGCTGACCATCAGCGGCATCATGGGCGGCGCGTACCTGTCGGGGCGGCTGGCCGGCAAGATGAAGGCGCGCCAGCAAATCCGGATCGGCTTCACGATCATGTTCGGGGTCGCGTCGCTGAACCTCGTGCTCAACCTGCTGCTGCCGCCGCACGCCTGGTGGGCGCTGCCGCCGATCGGCATCTTCTCGTTCGGCTGGGCGCTGATGGTGCCGGTCGTCACGCTGCTGGTGCTCGACCAGGTGCCGCACCGGCGCGGCATGGCGTCGTCGCTGCAGGCCTGCATCGGCAGCCTGGCCAACGCGTTCGTCGCCGGCGTGATCTCGCCGCTGGTGATGCACTCCACGGTCGCGCTGGCGCTGGCGTCGCTGCTGATGTCGTGCATCGGCATCGTCGCGTGGATCTACGTGCGCAACCGGTTGGCGGTCAGCCCGGCCTGACCCGCCGCGCTGCCGGACGGCCCGAACGAGGCGCTGATCCGGCTCAAGTCCTGGCCGCTCGCGCCGATCTCATGGGGGCACACCGTCCGTGCGGAGCCGTCCATGAGCCTTCGATTTCGTCGTTCCACCGTTGCTGTCGCCGTCGCGTTCGCGCTGTCGGCCGCGGCATTGCGCGCCGCGCCGGCGGCCGCCGCCGCGGCGGAGCCCGGCATCGTGGCGGCGCAGCTCGGCGCGATCCCGACCTCGCCCGGCTTCAAGATGAGCGTCAACAAGAGCGAGACCGGCGCGCCCGAGGCGACCGCCATCGGCGCGCGTCCGATCGACAAGAAGGCCCCGGAGCCGGCCGCCGCGGCGAGCGTCGCGGCCAAGGCGGGTGACAAGAAGAAGCCGCTGGGCGCCGGCCCGGCCGACGACAAGGCCGCCGCCGCCAAGCCGTCGGAAACGAAGGCCGCCGACGCCAAGGCCGCGCCCGTCGACCCGATGGACCTGCTGCGCCAGAAGCTCGCCGAGAAGCTCGGCGCGCGTCCCGCGGCGGACGGCAAGTTCGTGATGCGCGTGTCCAACCGCGGCGAGTCCGGCGAGAACGTCATCACCGCCGTGCGCCCGAGCGCCGCGGCGCTGCACCGCGTGGCGGCCAAGCACGCGACGGCGTCGGGTGCGGCGGCGTCGGTCGTCAGCGAGGCGCCCGACGACAACGCCAACATCGCCGTGCACGGCGGCGCGTCGCTGGGCCCCACGGCGTGGGACTACGCCGGCGCCGGCGGCCCCGAGTCCTGGGGCCGGCTGAGCCCCGAGAACGGCAAGTGCGCGACCGGCCAGCGCCAGAGCCCGATCGACATCCGCGGCGGCATCGCCGTCGACCTCGAGCCGATCAAGTTCGACTACCACCCCGGCGCGTTCTCGGTCATCGACAACGGCCACACCGTGCAGGTCAACGTCCCGCCCGGCAACTTCATCACGATCACCGGCCGCCGCTACGAGCTGCAGCAGTTCCATTTCCACCGGCCGTCCGAGGAGCGCATCAACGGGCGCCAGTACGACATGGTCGTCCACCTCGTGCACAAGGACGCCGACGGCCACGTCGCGGTCGTCGCGGTGCTGCTCGATCGCGGCAGCGCGCAGTCCATCGTGCAGACGGTGTGGAACAACCTGCCGCTGGAGAAGGGCGACGAGGTCCGGGCCGGCACGCCGATCGACCTCGCGCAGCTGCTGCCCGACGACAAGCGCTACTACACCTACATGGGCTCGCTCACGACGCCGCCGTGCAGCGAAGGCGTGCTGTGGATGGTGATGAAGCAGCCGGTGCCGATCTCGCCGGAGCAGGTGGCGATCTTCTCGCGCCTGTATCCGATGAACGCGCGGCCGATCCAGCAGGCGGACGGGCGGCTGATCAAGGAGTCGAACTGAGCTGAGCGGCCGTGTCGGCGCGCGAATCGCGCACGGCGACGAGGGGGAACGCGCGAGCACCGACAATGCGGGGTTCCGTTCCGCGTTCCCGTCCATGGCCAAGAAACCCGCTCCGCCCGTCTTCCTCAAGCAGCCCGCCTTCGCGGCCGCACCCTCGCTCGACCACCTGATGGCGCAAGGCCAGGCGCTGCAGCGCGCCGGGCGCCTCGAGCAGGCTGAAGGCCTGTTCCGCGAGGTGCTGCGGCGCGCGCCGCGCCATGTCGACGGGCTGCACGCGCTGGGGCTGCTCGCGTTGCAGGTGGGGCATTTCGACGGTGCCGTCGACATGATCTCGAAGGCGATCGCCGCCGACCCGAAGCTCGCCGACGCCCACGGCAATCTCGGCTTCGCGCTGCACGCGCTCAAGCGCCACGCCGACGCGATGGACAGCTTCGAGCGCGCGCTGGCGCTGAACCCCGCGCTCGTCGAGGCCTGGAGCAACCGCGGCAACACGCTGGTGGAGCTCGCCCGCTTCGACGAGGCGCTCGCCTCCTTCGACCGCGCGCTCGCGCTGCGCCCGGACTACGTCGAGGCCGTCTACAACCGCGGCAACGCGCTGCACCGCGCGGGCCGCTTCGACGACGCGCTCGCCGCGTTCGACGACGTCATCGCGCGCCGTGCCGACATCGCCCAGGCGCACAACAACCGCGCCCGCGTGCTGCAGGATCTCGGCAGGCACGAGGACGCGCTGGCCGGCTACGAACGCGCGTTCGCGCTCGCGCCGAACTTCCTGTTCGCGGTGGTCGGCCGCGGCGCGGCGAAGCTCGCGCTGCAGAAGCCGGAGGACGCGCTCGCCGACTTCGACCTCGCGCTGCGCATGGAGCCCAACTACGCGCCGGCCCACTACGACCGCGGCACCGCGTTGATCGCGCTGCGCCGCCCCGCGCAGGCCGTCGACGCGTTCACGCGCTGCCTCGAGCTCGACCCGTCGCACGCCGACGCGCGCATCAACCGCGGCAACGCGTTCCACGACCTGCGCCGCTACGCCGAGGCCATCGCCGACTTCGACGCCGTCCTCGCCGCCACGCCCGACGTCGTCGGCGTCGTCTGCAACCGCGGCAACGCGTTGCTGGAGCTCAAGCGCTACGACGAGGCCGCGCTCGCGTTCCGCCGCGTGATGGAGCTCGACGCCGGCTACCCGTACGCGATCGGCAAGCGCGTCTATGCGCAGACCATGGCCTGCGACTGGCGCGACCTGCCCGCGCTGGTCGCGGGCGTCGACGCGGGCGTCGCCGCCGGCCGCGCGACGATCGAGCCGTTCGCCTACAGCGGCTTCGCGACCGACCCGATGGCGCTGCGCCGCTGCGCCGAGCTGTTCGCCGCCGACCAGTTCCCCGCGCAGCCGCCGCTCGTCGAGCCCGGCCGCCGCTACGGCCACGCGAAGATCCGCATCGGCTACCTGAGCGGCGAGTTCCGCAACCAGGCGACGTCCATCCTGGCCACCGAGCTGTTCGAGCTGCATGACCGCAGCCGCTTCGAGATCGTCGCGTTCGACAACGGCTGGAACGATGGCAGCGAGCTGCGCGCGCGCATCGACGCCGCCTTCGACGAGGTCGTCGACATCTCCGCGATGCCCGACGACGCCGCCGCGCACGAGGTCGCGCGGCGCGAGATCGACATCCTCGTCAACCTCAACGGCTGGTTCGGCCTCGGCCGCACCGGCGTGTTCGCGCGCCGGCCGGCGCCGGTGCAGGTGAACTACCTCGGCTTCCCGGGCACGATGGGCGCGGCCTATGTCGACGCGATCGTCGCCGACGCCGACACCATCCCCGCGGGCGAGGAAGGCGCGTACGTCGAGCGCGTCGTGCGCCTGCCGCGCAGCTACCAGCCGAACGACCGCCAGCGCCGCATCGCCGTCGCCGCGCCCACGCGGGCCGCGGTCGGCCTGCCGGCGCGCGCGTTCGTCTTCGCGTGCTTCAACAACACGTACAAGATCACGCCCGGCACCTTCGCGCGCTGGATGCGCATCCTGGCCGCGGTGGACGGCAGCGTGCTGTGGCTGCTGCAGGACAACGACGCCGCGACCGCCAACCTGCGCGCGGCCGCGGCGTCGCTGGGCATCGACCCGGCGCGCCTGCACTTCGCGCCGCGCATCCGCCTCGACGAGCACCTCGCCCGCCACGCGCTGGCCGACCTGTTCCTCGACACGCTGCCCTACAACGCGCACACCACGGCCAGCGACGCGCTGTGGGCGGGGCTGCCCGTGCTCTCGTGCCGCGGCACGACCTTCCCGGGCCGCGTCGGCGCGAGCCTGTTGAAGGGCCTGGGCCTGGCCGACGTGCTGCTCGTCGACGATGACGACGCGTTCGAGGCACGCGCGATCGAGCTCGCCACCGACCGCGCGCGGCTCGCCTCGGCGCGCGTGCTGCTGTCCGCCGCGCACGTCACCGGCTCGCTGTTCGACACGCCGGCCTATTGCCGCGATCTCGAAAGCGCTTTCCTCTCGCTGCTCGACGCCCACGCGCGCCGAGGTTAGGCTGGCACGCATCGGCGTCCGATGCGTGCATTCCGTCCGCCGGCGGGCACGCGGGAACGCCGATTGCTGTCGAGTAGCCTTTCGCGCGTCGGAGAATTGCCGTGAGCCTCCCGGAATCCTGCCCCGGTTGCCAGCGCCCCGTCATCGATGTGCGCGGGCCGGTGCATGCCTGCGAGGACGGCGCCAACGGCACCGCGCAGCGTTGCGCGTGGCGATCGTTGCGGCAACAAGCGTCGCTGACGTCCGCCCCCTGGCCCGACGCCGCGCCACGCGAGCCCGAGCGCGCGACGGCCGGCGCGAAGCCGCCGATGCCGCCGAGGCCGGCGCAACCTGCACCGTCCGCGTCGCCGGCATCCGCCGCGACGTCCACGTCGTCCGCCACGTCGTCGGCCGACCCGCTCGCCGACGCGCGACAACAGGTCGCCGACGAGCAGGCCGCGCGGCGCGCGTTGCGCGACCAGCTGCGCACTGCCGAGGCGATCGCCGCCGAGGCGCAGGCGGTGCGCGCCGGCCTGTTCGACGAACTGGAGCGCACGCGCGCCGAGCTGGCCCGGGCGCGCAGCGCGGCGGCGGCCGTGGGCGCGAACGGCGTGCATGCCGCCACGGCGAGCGCCGCGTCCGGCACCACGGCGCGGCCGACCGGGCCGATCCTCGTCGATCCGGCATCGCTCGCGCCGCCGTCGATGGCGTCGTCGTCTCCCTCCGGGTCGGGGCGAGGAGCGCCCCCATCGTCGACGGCGGGGTCGTCTTCCGATGCGGGCCCGATCCACGGGCCGCGCGGGCCGCGCGGCACGCCGCGGCGCGCCAGCCTGCAGCTCGGCCTGCTGGCGATCGGCGCGGTGGTCGGCATCGCGCTCGGCGCGGCCGGCGTGGAGTGGCTGCGCACCTCGAGCGAGCCCCCGCTCGCGATGCAGATGGACGAGACGCCGCCGGCGTCCCAGGCCGTGGCGTCGTCGGGCGACGCCACGCGCGCGAGCGCGCCCTCGCTGGCGCAGGCCCAGAGCGCGGCGCAGGCGGCCGATGCGGCGGCCACGGTCGCGACGGCGGAATCGGCCTCGGCTGCGGCCGCCCGGTCGTCGGGGAGCGCGTCCACCGCGTCGCAATCGGCCGCCGACCTGCGCGCGCGCCTGCAGACCGCGCTCGCCGCCGAGGGCGTGGCGAACGCGGTCGACGTGGCGCCCGACACCGCCAAGGTGACTGTCGCCGACCCAGCCGCGGATCGCGCCACGCGTGCCCGCACGGACGTCATCATCCGCGCCGTCTACGCCGGCGCGCAGTTGCCGGAGCCGAGCATCGAGCATCGCTGGATCTCGCAATCGAGCGCGGAGCGCGTGGCGTCGGCGCGGCGCCGCCACGGCGGCGAGGATCCGATCATGGCCGCCGCGAACGCGCACCGCGACGACGACCTGATGACGCTCGGCGCCCCCGCCGCGGGCCGGCGTGCCTCGACGGCCGCCGAAGGCGCGACGCCGGGCGTGACGAGCGCGACCGCGGGCGCGCATCCGCCCGTGTTGCCCGCAGGCCGCATCACGGCGAGCTGCAACGAGAAGACGGCGCACGCCTCGCTGCTCAGCCAGTCGTGGGTGATGTGGGGCTGCATGCGCTCGAAGTGCTGCGCCTCGGCGTCGGCCGAGCACAGCGAGGAATGCGCGGCGTACAGCCGCTCGTATCCGTTGACCTGCCCGCGCTGAGCGGCGCAACCAGCAGCGCTGGAACCGGGTCGCCCGGAGCGACCTGTTGCACGGCTTGCCGACGGCGTGCGGCGCTCGGTCCTGAAGCATCCGGTGCTGGACGACAAGCATTGCTTGTTTCCGCGACGCAGCGAACGCTGATCCGGCGCCTGAGTCAGGCACCGGGCGCGGCCAAGAATCTGACGATGATCGCGCTGAACGTCTCGGGCGTTTCGAGTGCGCTGAGGTGTGACGCGTCGTCGATGGCGTGCAACTCGACGCCCTTGGGTACGGTCGGCGATTGCTTCAGCCAGTCCAGATGACGCGTGCGAAGGCGCACTCGCGAACCGCGCCGGTCGTGCGATCCATGCCGGTGCGGTCGCCGTAGGCAGTCATCACGAGCGTGGGCAGGGCGGCTCCTTCAACCCTTGTCCAGCGCGCGGATGTCGTGCGCCACCCGGCCGAGGTCGTCGTGGAACTGGTGGTCGCCCCCGGGCATCGGCACGATCTGCGCCTGCGGCATGGCCTCGGCATAAAGCCGGGTGTGGACGAAGGGCACCGTGGCGTCGTCGGTGCCGTGGTACAGGCGCACGGGCATCGCTGTCGGCAAGCTCGAGCCGAAATCGCGGCGAGGCGTGATGTCCTGGCTGGGCCAGCCCTCTTCGCCGATGAACGGTGGCGCCAGCAGGATCAACGCGCCCGGCTTGAAGGAGGGCGCCTTGGCGGCGAGCGTATGCAACAGCGTCGTGGCGCCCACCGAATGGCCGACGAGGATGTCGCCGTCGCCGAGCGCCTCGAACTCGCGCTCCAGCGCGGCCTGCCACTGCGCGAAGTGAGGGTCAGCCTCGCCGGGCATCTTCGGGAACCTGACGTCGTAGCCGTCGCCCAGCGACTGGGCAAGACTCGCCGCCAGTTTCGAATCCCATCGGTCGTGGGCGTCCTTGCCGGCGCCTTGCACGAACAGCACGTGTGTGGTCATCTGGTTCTCCTTTCCGAGTCGGGACGGGGGCGCCCGCGTAGATGGCCGGTACGGCCACCGACGGCGCGACCGCGTCCAGCAACATCGCGAGCATGAAGACGGCCATCGCCAGCCGCAGCCAGCGCAGTGGCCCGCGACGATCGATCCAGCCGGGCAGCAGCGCGCCGGCTGCCGTGCCGCCGCCCTGGCAGGCCGCGGCAAGCATCACGTCCGGCGCCTTGACCGCGAACGACGTCGCGATCGTCGGTGCGATGGCGCTGAGCGCGAACGTGTCGGACCCGATGACCGCCAGGCAAGCGGCCAGCGTCCAGATGCCGCGGGTCGGATGAAACGAATCCTGCATGGCCGATCTCGACGCGTTGACGATTGCTTGGATGAAGACCATGCTGCGCGGAATCAAGTTCGGCGTAAACAGGAATCCGCTTCATGCCAAAAGAAACAGATGACGTTCGGACAGACGCCGTTCCGAGCCACGCCGTCGACGCGACAGACCGAAGATTGTTAGGCGTGCTGGTCGAGGACGCGACCGTCAGCTACGCCGATCTGGGCGCGAGAGCCGGCTTGTCGCCGCCGGCGGCGCACGAGCGCGTGAAGCGGCTGCGCCGCTCGGGCGTGATCCGCCGGACCTCGGCGCTGCTGGACCCGAAGGCCATGGGCAAGTCGCTGCTCGCCTTCGTCCATGTGGACACGCACGGCTGGGGCAAGACGCCCTCGCTGCTGGCCATCACGGAACTGCCGGAGATCGAGGAGATCCACTCGGTCGCGGGCGACGCATCGCTGCTGCTCAAGGTACGGGCCAAGGACACGCAGGCGCTGGAGGGCGTGCTGTCGGTGCTCTACAGCCTTCCGGGCGTGGTGCGCACGCGCAGCAACATCGTTCTGTCGACCTATCTGGAGCGGCCGGTGCAGCCGGGCGTCACGCCAGCCTGGCCGTCGTGAGTGCGGCTGGCGATGCGCATCGTCACCCGTGCTCGACAACCTCGTGAATGCGAAGTCGTGGGAGCAATGTTGCGGTGGGCGGGTTTGCAGCGACAGCGGAAGTTCGAGAACGCGCAGCGAATTCGCTGCAGACCTGTCGCGCCCGCCCGCTCGAACTCAGCCGACGTCGATCGCGAGCACCGCCACCGGCAGCGTCGCGAAGACGCTCGCCATCGATACGCCGCGATCCTTCGCGACGACGATCTCGCCGGTCAGCACGTTGCGCAACGCGCTGCCCGGCGCGATCTGCGGCAGCTCGAGCCGCGTGTCGCCCCACTCGGCGTCGCCGACCTGCGCCTGCTGCTCTCCGGCCAGCAGCCGCGCCAGCCATCGGGCGACGACGACGACCATCGTGTCGCCCTCGTGCGAGCGTTCGAAAGCGACGACATGGTGCTCGCGCTCGCCCGCGGCGCGCAAGGCGGCGTAGCGGCCATCGCGGAACAGCGCCTCGTGCCGCGCGCGATGGTTCAGCAGGCGGGCGGTCGTCCACAGCTTCAAGCGGCCGTCGTGCGGCGTCGATGCGATCGCGCGCAGCGTCGCGGGCCACTCCGGCCGATCCGCGAGCGCGAGCAGGTCGTCGAGCAGCGCCGTGCGCGTCGCGTAGTCGACGGGTCGCCGGTTGTCCGGATCGACCAGGCTGAGGTCGATCAGTTCGTTGCCCTGATACAGGTCGGGCACGCCGGGCGCGGTGAGCTTGAGCACGGTCATCGCGACGCTGTTGAAGGCGCCGAAGCGGGCCAGCATGTCCGCGTCGCGCTGCCACTCGTCGCGCAGCGGCGAGGTCATCATGCGGGCGACGAAGTCCTGCAGCGCGGCTTCGTAGCCGGTGTCGACGTCGGTCCAGCTGGTGTGCACCTTGGCCTCGCGCGCGGCCTTCACCGCGTACTGCGCGAGGCGTTCGACCAGCGCGGGCACGCCCGTCGTTGCGTCGGCGGCCGCGGCGTCGGGCCATCCCCCTGCGGGCAGCACGCCGAGGACCGTCTGCAGCAGCAGATAGCGGTCCGGCGGCGCCGGCAAGGTCGCGCCTTCGGCCTGCCAGCCCGCGGCCGCGCGCTCCATGCGGGCGAGCAGCATGCGCCAGGCGGCCGGGCGCTCGCTGAGCACGTCGAGGCGGCAGCGGACGTCCTCCGAGCGCTTGTTGTCGTGCGTCGAACTCGCGAGCAGGCCGTGCGGCCACGCGCGCGAGCGCTCCGCGTTCGCCGCGTGGAACGCCGTGCGCGCGAGGCCGAAGCGCGACGGCTCGCCGCCGACCTCGTCGAGCGGCACGAAGCGGTGATAGCGGTAGAACGCGGTGTCCTCGACGCCCTTGGCCGCGACGGGTGCGGTGAACTGCTGGAAGCGTCGCGCGAGGGCGCGCACGCGCTCGCGCTGCGCGTCGCCGGCGTCGGGCGCCGTGCGCGCGAGCAGCGCGTCCTGCACGAACGCGAGCACCTCGGCGTCGAGGCGCGGCCGCTGCAGCGCGGCCTCCGCGACCGTCTGCGCGATCAGGCGCTCGTCCTGCTCCGAAGGCCCGTCGACGATGTAGGTGCGATACACGGGCAACAGGGCTGCAATGCTCGCGAGCGCGTCGCGCAACGCGGCGCGCGGGAAGTCGCGCGCGGTGGGCGAGTCGTTCGCAATGGCCGCGAGCGCGTCGGTCAGCGCCTCGAGTTCGCCGCGGAACGAGCGCTGGATGACCTCGCGCTTGCCGCGCCGCGCGTGCGCCTGGAAATCGCGCTCGCCGGCGCCGTAGCGGCGCCACAGCCGGTCGAAGCGCGCCTGCGCCGACGGGTCGACCAGCACGCCGTTGACCTCGTTGGCGAAGCGGTAGCCGGTGGTGCCGTGCAATGCCCAACGCGGCAACGCCTCGCCGTCGGCCTCGATCTTCTCGCCCACCACGTACAGCGGCAGGCCGCCGTCGCTCGCGTCTTGCGGACCGGCCGCGTCGACGCGCCGCGCGTACGCCGCCTGCAGGCGCTCGAAATACTGCGCCGGGTCGCGCAGGCCGTCGGGGTGGTCGATGCGCAGCCCGTCGATGCGGCCGGCGGCCGCGAGATCCAGCACGAGCGCATGCGTCGCCTCGAACACCTCGGGCTCCTCCATGCGCAGCGCGGCGAGCTCGTTGACGTCGAAGAAGCGGCGATAGGTGATCTCGTCGGACGCATCGCGCCACGAGGTCAGCCGCCACGCCTGCGCGTCCAGCAGCTCGGCGATCGAGTCCGGCGTGCCGGCGTCGACGAGCGCGCCGGCGAGCGCCGACCGCGCGGCGTCCGACCCTCGCAGCAAGGCGCCCAGCCGCGCGCGCAACGCCGCGGCGGCTGGCGCACGCCGCCCTGCCGCGGACGGCTCGCGCGGCGGCAGCACGGCATGGTCGGCGGCCAGTGCCGTGAGATCGTCGCGCCCGGCGCCGGCGCAGCGCGCGGCCGCGCGCGCCAGCAACGGCGCCAGCGTGGCGGGGTCGAGCGCGAAGCGATGGTCGAAGTAGCGCAGCGAGACGCGGCCGTCGTCTTCGAGCGCGACGCGCAGTTCGCCGGCCGCGAGTGCGCCCGGGAGGCGCCGCCCCAGCGTTGGCAGCACGAGGCGGCCGCGGCGCCAGTCGATGTCGAACCAGCGCGCATGCGCGGAGGCCTCGCCGTGCTCGAGCACGTCCATCCACCACGCGTTGTCGGCGCCGATGCCCATGTGGTTGGGCACGATGTCCAGCAGCAGCCCGAGCCCGTGCGCGTGCAGCGCGTCGCTGAAGCGCTCGAAGCCGGCCATGCCGCCCAGTTCGGGGTTGATCTGCGTGCAGTCGACGACGTCGTAGCCGTGCGTGCTGCCCGGGCGCGCGCGCAGCAGCGGCGAGGCGTAGACGTGGCTGACGCCGAGGCGCTGCAGGTAGGGCAGGATGGCGCGCGCGTCGTCGAAGCCGAAACCCGCGTGGAACTGCAGGCGGTAGGTGGCGCGCGGGATGCGCGCGGAGGTCGCGCCCGTCATGGCCGCGCCTGCGTCGGGACCGGCTCCACGCTCACGCGGACGCCGCGTGCGCCGACGTCGGCCGGCGTCGCACGCAGCGCATGCACCAGCGTGCCCGCCAGCGGCAACGGCGCGGGCGCGTCGCGCAGGTTCAGCGCGAGATGCCACAGCGCGCCGTCGCCCAGCACCCAGTGCACCTGCAGCAGCCCATCGTCCGCGCTGTAGGTGCCGCCGAGGCTGCGGTGCGCGAGGCGCGGCACCAGATGGCGATGGCGAAGCGCCAGCAGCGCGCGGGTCGCGGCGAGCGTGGCCGCGTGCGCCGGCTCGTCGCGCTCGGCCCGCCGCAGCACGCAGGCGGCGAAGGTCGCGGGGTCGTTGGGATCGGGAATGCGTGCGCGCGCGGACGCGTCGGCGAACGCGGCGAAGCGGGCGAACTCCTGGCGCCGGCCCTGGCGCACGGCGTCGGCGAGCTCGCCGTGGAAATCGCAGAAATAGAGGAAGGGCGTCGCGGCGTCCCATTCCTCGCCCATGAACATCAGCGGCACCTGCGGCGCGAGCAGCAGCGCCGCGCGCAGCGACTCGAGGCGCTGCGCACCGTCGCGGTCGACCAGCTCGGCGATGCGTTCGCCGAGCGCGCGATTGCCGACCTGGTCGTGGTTCTGCAGGAACGCGACGAAGGCGACCGACGGCAGCTGCGCGCTCGGTTCGCCGTGCGGCTTGCCGCGCAAGGCCGAGGTCTCGCCCTGGTAGACGAAGCCTTCGGCCAGCGCGCGGCCCAGGCGCTCCAGCGGCGCGTCGGCGTAGTCGGCGTAGTAGCCGTCGACCTGGCCGGTCGCCAGCACCTGCGCGGCGTGGTGCAGGTCGTCGTTCCACTGCGCGTCGGCGGCGACCGCGGCGCCGGCCTGGTCGCGTTCGAGCAGCCAGGCGGCGTTGTCGTCGTTCTCCAGCACCAGGTGCACGGCGCGCGGCGGCTGCGACGCGGCACCGACGGCGCGCAACGCGGTCGCGATCTCCTCGCACAGGTGGCGCGGCGAGTCGTCCTGGATCGCGTGCACCGCGTCCATGCGCAGGCCGTCGACGTGGAACTCCTCGACCCAATAGCACGCGTTGTGGACGAAGAACGCGCGCACCGCGTCGGCGTGCGGGCCGTTGAACGCGATCGCCGCGCCCCACGGGGTCTGGCGGCCCGGGTCGAAGAAGTCCGGGCAATAGGCGTGCAGGTAGTTGCCGTCGGGGCCGAAGTGGTTGTAGACGACGTCGAGCAGCACCATCAGGCCCAGCGCGTGCGCGGCGTCGACCAGCCGGCGCAGGTCGTCCGGCGTGCCGTAGTCGGCGTGCGGGGCGAACGGCAGCACGCCGTCGTAGCCCCAGCCGCGCCGGCCGGCGAATTGCGCGACGGGCATCAGCTCGATCGCGGTGAAGCCGGTCTCCACGAGTTCCGGCAGGCGTTCGATCGCGCCGGCGAAGGTGCCGGCGTCGGTGAACGTGCCGACATGGACTTCGCAGATCACCGCCTCGTGCCACGGCCGGCCCCGCCAGTTCGCGTCGTGCCATTCGAAGCGCGCGGCGTCGACGACGGCGCTCGCCGCGTGCACGCCGTCGGGATTGGCGCGCGACGCCGGGTCGGGCACGGCGAGGCCGTCCGGCAGCACGAAGCGGTAGCGCGTGCCGGCCTGCGCGGCGGGCACGACGAGCTCATGCCAGCCGTCGTCGACCGCGGCCATCGCGAGCGTGGCGGTGCCGTCGAGCTCGAGCCCGACGCTCGCCGCCGCCGGCGCCCACAGGCGGAACATCACGCCGCCGCCCGGCAGCGGCGCGGCGCCGAAGGGCATCGCGTGGGCGGACGTCATGCGCCGCCCGCGGCCGGTGCCAGCTCGCGCTGCAGCAGCACGAGGGAGCGTGCGCGCACGGACACCTCGGCGCCGGCCTCCAGCATGCGCGGCGCCGGCAGGCCGCCGGGCTCGAAGGTGTCGATCACGAGGCGCCACGGCGCGCCGGGCAGCGCCGGCAACGTGAACGCGAGGTCGCCGGCGTCGGCGTTGAACATCAGCAGGAAGTCGTCGTCGACGATCTCGCGGCCCTGGGCGTCGATCTCGTCGATGCCGGCGCCCGACAGGAACATCGCGAGGCAGCGCGCGTGCTCCTGGTTCCAGTCGTCGGGCGACATCTCCTGGCCGTCGGGGCGCAGCCAGAGGACGTCCTTGACGGCGCCCTCGGCCGGCTCGCGGCCGGAGAGGAAATCGCGCCGGCGGAAGCTCGCGTGCTGGCGGCGCAGGCGCAGCACCGTGCGCACGAAGCGGCGCAGCGAGTCGCCGTCGGCGCCGGGCGTCCAGTCGATCCAGCTGATCTCGTTGTCCTGGCAATAGGCGTTGTTGTTGCCGCCTTGCGAGCGGCCGAACTCGTCGCCCGCCACCAGCATCGGCACCCCTTGCGACAGCAGCATCGTCGCGAGGAAGTTGCGCTTCTGGCGTTCGCGCAGCGCGTTGATTTCCGCGTCGTCCGTCGGCCCTTCGGCGCCGCAGTTCCACGAGCGGCTGTTGTCGTTGCCGTCGCGGTTGTCCTCGCCGTTGGCCTCGTTGTGCTTGTCGTTGTACGAGACGAGGTCGTGCAGCGTGAAGCCGTCGTGCGCGGTGACGAAGTTGACGCTGGCGGCCGGCTTCTTGCCGGCGCCCTCGTAGAGGTCGGCCGAACCGGTGAAACGGCGCGCGAACTCGCCCAGCTGGCCGCCGTCGCCCTTCCAGTAGCAACGCATGCCGTCGCGATAGCGGTCGTTCCACTCGGCCCAGCCGGGCGGGAAGTTGCCCACCTGGTAGCCGCCCCAGCCGAGATCCCAGGGCTCGGCGATCAGCTTCACGCGATTGAGCACCGGGTCCTGGCGGATCACGTCGAAGAAGCCGCCCCAGTGCTCGACGACGCCGCCCTCGCGCGCGAGCGTCGAGGCCAGGTCGAAGCGGAAGCCGTCGACGTGCATCTCCTCGACCCAGTAGCGCAGCGAGTCCATCACCAGCTGCAGCGTGCGCGGGTTCTCGAGGTTGAGCGAGTTGCCGCAGCCGGTGTAGTCGGCGTAGTAGCGCCTGTCCTCGGCCAGCGAGTAGTAGGTGGCGTTGTCGATGCCGCGCAGCGACAGCGACGGCCCCATCTGGTTGCCCTCGCAGGTGTGGTTGTAGACGACGTCCAGGATCACCTCGATGCCCGCCGCATGCAGCGTCTTGACCATCGTCTTGAACTCCTTGACCTTGTCGGACGCGCTGTAGCGCATCTCCGGGGCGAAGAAGCCGAAGGTGTTGTAGCCCCAGTAGTTCTGCAGGCCCTTCTCGTCGAGGTAGCGATCGTTGACGCCGGCGTGCACCGGCAGCAGCTCGATGGTCGTCACGCCCAGGCGCTGCAGGTACTCGATGACCGGCGCCGAACCCAGCCCGGCATAGGTCCCGCGCAGTCGTGGTGGCACGTCGGGATGGCGCATCGTGAAGCCGCGCACGTGCATCTCGTAGACCACCATGTCCGACCAGGCCACGTTCGGGCGGCGGTCGTCGCCCCAGGTGAACGCGGATTCGAGGACGCGGCCCTTGGGCATGTAGGCGGCGCTGTCGCGCCGGTCGAACGACAGGTCCTCGCGCCGGTGGCCCACGGTGTAGGCGTACAGCGCGTCGCTCCAGCGCAGGCGCCCGACGAAGTCGCGCGCGTACGGGTCGATCAGCAGCTTGTGGTGGTTGAAGCGCAGCCCCTGTTCCGGCTTGTACGGCCCGCGGATGTAGTAGCCGTAGGCCTGGCCGGGCCGGGCCTCCGGCAGGTAGCAGTGCCAGACGTGATCGGTGCATTCGCGCAGCTGGATGCGCTGGAGCTCGCGCCGGCCGGTGCCGTCGTAGAGGGCCAGTTCGACGCTCTCGGCGCCGGCGGAGAACAACGCGAAGTTGACGCCCTGGCCGTCCCAGGTGGCGCCGAGCGGATAAGGGCGGCCGGGCCAGACCGCCGTGACGGCGCTGGGGTTGCTGGCGGATGAGTTTCTGTTCATGGTGGCCGCCGAGGCAAGGATGGCGCCTGCCACGGCCCCCGGCGGCGAACGCTCAGGCCGCGATCGGCAGGGCGATGCCGCGGGCCGATCGTTGCGCGCTCGCCGTCGGCGGGAAATAGCCGCGGGGCACGACGACGATGCCGCCGTCGCTCACGGTGAAGCGCGCGCGATCGCGCTCCGCGTCGAAGCCGATGCATTCGTTCGGCGGGATCTCGTTGTCCTGGTCGACGATCACGCGCCGCAGCTTCGCGCCGCGCCCGACGTGCGCCCGCTCCATCAGGATGCAGTGATCGAGCACCGCCCCTTCCTGCACGCACACGTTGCGGCGAAGCATCGCGTGGTCGAGGCGCGCGCCGTCCACCACGCAGCCCGAGCCGATCACCGAGCGTCGGATGTCGCCGCCCTCGATCTGCGCGGACGCCGCCTGGTCGGCCATCGCGAAGACGGGCCAGTGCGGGTTGGTGATCTGGAAGCGCGGGGTGGCGCCGAGCGTGTCGAGGTGTGCTTCGAAGTAGGCGTCGATCGTGCCGACGTCGCGCCAGTAGGCGTGCTCCTCGTAGTCGTGCACGCCGGGCACGTCGTTGGTCGCGAAGTCGTACGCCACCAGCCGATGCGACTCGACGATGCGCGGCAGGATGTGGCGGCCGAAGTCGCTCTCGCCGAGCTCGCGCGCGCGCTGCAGCTCGCGCCGCAGGACATCGGCCGAGAAGATGTAGTTGCCCATCGAGGCCAGCGAATGGCCGGGCCGGCCGGGCATCGACGGCGGCTGGGCGGGCTTCTCGAGGAAGCGGGTGATGCGGTGGTCGCCGCCGACGTCGACCACGCCGAAGCCGGTCGCCTCGGCGCAGGGCACCGGCAGCGTCGCGACGGTCACGTCGGCGCCGGTGCGCAGGTGGTGGTCGACCATCTGACGGACATCCATGCGGTAAATATGATCGGCGCCGAACACGGCGACGAGATCGGGCCGCTGTTCGTCCATCAGGTGCAGGTTCTGCCAGACCGCGTCGGCGGTGCCCTGGAACCACTCCGGGCCGTGGTGCATCTGCGGCGGCACGACGGTGATGAACTGGCGCGGGCGGAACACGCCGCCCGTCGTCCAGGTCTGGCGCACGTGCTCGATCAGCGACTGCGACTTGTACTGCACCAGCAGGTAGATCGAGTCGATCTCGGAGTTGACGAGGTTGCTGAGCACGAAGTCGACGATGCGGTGCTTTCCGTTGAACGGCACCGAGGGCTTGGAGCGCTCGGCCGTGAGGGGACTCAGGCGCGAGCCTTCGCCTCCTGCCATGACGAAGGCGAGGACGTTTTGACCGGAAGACATGGATCGGATCCCTGGGGTTGCTATGGCAGCGACGCGGCCACCTCGGTGGCCGCGCTGTATCCACCTGTATCGCAATCGGCGTGCCCGATCTCCCCTTTTCTGGGGAATCGCCCGGGAAAATTTTCGCCGCTCGCCGCGGCCGCGACGGCTCAGTCGCCGAGACGGCCGTACAGCACGGCCATCCGCCGCAGCGCGTCGGCCGGCCAGGGGCCGACCTGCGACCAGTCGAAGCGCCAGCTCCAGTTGCCCGTCGCGGTGCCGGGCAGGTTCATGCGGTGCTCTCCGCCGAGCCGCAGCACGTCCTGCATCGGGACGATGGCGGTGTCGGCGACGCTCGCGAAGGCGGCGCGTACCAGCGTGCCGGCGACGTCCATCCCGTCGACGGCGAAATACTCGCGCAGCTGGTCGCGCACGCGCTCGGACTGGTGCGACCACCAGCCGACGGTGGTGTCGTTGTCGTGGCTGCCGGTCAGGCAGGCCGTCAGCGCCTCGTGGTGGTGCGGCAGGTAGCGGTTGGCGCCGCCGTCGGACTGGCCGAACGCGAACTGCAGCACGCACATGCCGGGGAAGCCGAGGCGGCGGCGCAGTGCGTCGACGTCGGGCGTGATCACGCCGAGGTCTTCCGCGATGATGGGCAGCTCGCCCAGCGCGCCGGTGATCGCCTCGAACAGCGCGTCCGCGGGGCCGGGCACCCAGCGCCCGTTGATGGCGGTCGTCTCGCCGGCCGGGATCTCCCAGTACGCGGCGAAGCCGCGGAAGTGGTCGATGCGGGCGATGTCCACCATCGCGAAGGTGTGGCGCACGCGCTCGATCCACCACGCGTAGCCGTCGCGCGCATGCGCGGCCCAGCGATAGAGCGGATTGCCCCAGTGCTGGCCGGTCGCGCTGAACAGGTCGGGCGGCACGCCGGCGACGGCGGTCTGGCGGCCATCGGCGTCGAGCTCGAACAGCTCGGGGCGCGCCCAGGTCTCGGCGCTCTGGTACGCGACGAAGATCGGCACGTCGCCGATGATGCGCACGCCCCGCTCGTTCGCGTAGGCCCGCAGCGCCAGCCACTGGCGGAAGAAGCACCACTGGCAGAACTCCCAGAACGCGATGCGCGGCGCGTGCGCCTGCGTGGCGGCGGCGAGCGCGGCCGGGTCGCGGCGGGCGAGCGGCGCGTCCCAGTCGCACCAGGGCCGGCCTTCGAAGTGCTCGTCGAGCGCGCGGAACAGCGCGTAGTCGGCGAGCCACGCGGCGTGGCGCGCGCGGAAGGCGGCGAAGTCGGCGTGGTCGGTGCGATCGGTGCCTTCGTCCTGCTCGAGGAAGCGCTGCGCCGCGCGCGCCAGCCGCTCCATGCGCCACGGCACGACGGCGGCGAAGTCGATGCGCTCCAGCGTGGCCGCGGCCGGCTCGGCGAGGTCGGCCTCGTCCAGCCAGCCGCGCGCGCGCAGTTCCTCGAGGTCGACCAGCAGCACGTTGCCCGCGAACGCCGACGGGCTCATGTACGGCGAGTTGCCGGGGCCGATGTCGCCGAGCGGCAGCATCTGCCACAGGCGTTGCCCGCCGACCACCAGCCAGTCGACGAAATGGCGCGCGGACGGGCCGAGGTCGCCCGAGCCGTGCGGGCCGGGCAGGGACGTCGGATGCAGCAGGACGCCGGCGGCGCGGGGAAGTCGCATCTCGAAGATTCCTTGGTTTCTCAGCTCGGATCGGTGAACTGCAGCGCGTGGCCGGCCGCGGCCAGCACGACGGCGCTGCGGGCGGGCAGCGTGAACGGGGCGTCGCCCGCCAGCCAGCGCAGGTGCTCTTCGGGGTCGGCGGTGTGCACCACCACCTGCCAGCTGCCGCCGGGCAGCGGGAATTCGTGGTCGACGGCTTCGGCGTTGAACAGCAGCAGCAGCGGCACCTTCAGCCGCCCCGGGTGGCCGACCAGGCAGCCGAGCACCTGGCGGTCGGTCTGCGACCAGTCGTCACCCTGCATTGCGGTGCCGTCGGCGCGCAGCCAGGTGAGGTCGGGCAGGCCGTAGCGGTCGGGCAGGCCGTCGTGCCAGTGCGCCGCGAACACGCCGGCCTGGCGGCGCAGCGCGAGCAGGCGCACCACCAGCGCGAGCAGCGGCTCGTCGATGCGCGACCAGTCGACCCAGCTCGTCTCGTTGTCCTGGCAATAGGCGTTGTTGTTGCCGCCCTGCGTTCGGCCGATCTCGTCGCCCGCGGCCAGCATCGGCGTGCCCTGCGACAGCAGCAGCGTGGCGAGCAGCGCGCGCTGCACGCGGCCGCGCGACTGCACGATGGCCGGATCGGCGCTCGGGCCCTCGACGCCGAAGTTCGCACTGTGGTTGTCGCCGTGGCCGTCGGCGTTGCCTTCGCCGTTGGCCTCGTTGTGGCGGCGCGCGTAGGACACGAGGTCGGCCAGCGTGAAGCCGTCGTGCGAGACGATGTAGTTGACCGACTCCGCCGGCACGCGGCCGGCGGCCTGGTAGATGTCCGAGGAGCCGCACAGCCGCAGCGCGAAGTCGCCGCGCCACACGCTGTTGCGGATCCAGTACGAGCGCATCGAATCGCGGAAGCGGTCGTTCCATTCGAGCCAGCCGCGCGGGAAGCCGCCGACCTGGTAGCCGCCCGGACCGAGATCCCACGGCTCGGCGATCATCTTCAGCGTCGACAGCAGCGGATCCTGCGCGATCGCGGTGAAGAACGCGCTGCGCCTGTCGAAGCCGTCGTCGCCGCGCCCGAGCACGGTGGCGAGATCGAAGCGGAAGCCGTCGACGTGCATCTCGCCGGCCCAGTAGCGCAGGCTGTCGAGGACGAACTGCAGCACGTGCGGCTGGCGCAGGTCGATCGTGTTGCCGCAGCCGGTGTCGTTCACGTAGCGCGACCGCGCGTCGGGCGGCAGGCGGTACCAGCTGGCGTTGTCGAGGCCGCGGAACGCCAGCGTCGGGCCGGTCTCGTCCCCCTCGGCGCTGTGGTTGTAGACGACGTCGAGGATCACCTCGATGCCCGCCGCGTGCAGGCGCCGCACCATCGTGCGGAATTCGTCGCGCACGGCGTGGGCCTCCTGCGCGGCGGCCAGGTTCGGCTCCGGGCAGAAGAAGCCGATCGTGTTGTAGCCCCAGTAGTTGACGAGGCCCGCCGACGCGAGCCGCTGTTCGTCGATGTGCTGGTGCACCGGCAGCAGGTCCACGGCGGTGACGCCGAGCCGCCGCAGGTGCGCGATGGCCGCGTCGCTGGCCAGGCCCGCGTAGCTGCCGCGCAGCGCCTCGGGGACGCCGGGATGCGTCTTCGTGAAGCCCTTGACGTGCAGTTCGTAGAGCACCGTCTCGGCGAGCGGCGTGTAGGGGTGGCGGTCGCCTTGCCAGTCGAAGGCGTCGTCGACCACGCGCGCCTTCAGCGCATGCGCGCCGTTGTCGCTCATGTCGCGATGGCTGGGATAGGCCAGGTCGGCGCCGAAGTGCTCGTCGCGCCATGCGAACTGGCCGACGATCTCGCGTGCGTACGGGTCGAGCAGCAGCTTGTTCGGGTTGAAGCGGTCGCCGCGTTCGGGGCGCCACGGGCCGTGCGCGCGCAGGCCGTAGACGAGGCCGGCGCCGGCGCCGGGCAGGAAGCCGTGATGGACGTCGTTGGTGCGCCGGGGCAGCGGCCAGCGCGCGAGCTCGTGCTCGCCGGTGCTGTCGTAGACGCACACCTCGATGGCCTTGGCCCGCGTCGACCAGACGGCGAAGTTCACGCCCTCGCCGTCGCAGTGCGCGCCCAGCGGCCACGGGCGTCCCGGCCGCATCGCGTTCAGGCCGTCCATTCGAAGAAGACGGTCGCCAGCGGCGGCAGCGCGAGCATCAACGACTGGGCGTGGCCGTCCCACGGCACGGGTTCGGCCGTGAGTTCGCCGAAGGCGGTGCCGACGTTGCTGCCGCCGTAGTAGGCCGAGTCGGTGTTGATGCGTTCGCGCCAGGCGCCCAGGCGTGGCACGCCGATCCGGTAGTCGTGCTGCACCACCGGCGTGAAGTTGCACACCACCAGCACCAGCCGGTCGGGGTCGGCCCCGCGGCGGATGAAGCTCAGCACCGAGTGGTCGGCGTCGGCGTGGGAGATCCATTCGAAGCCGTCGGGCGTGAAGTCGCGCTCGTACAGCGCGGGCGTGCCGGCGTAGAAGCGGTTCAGGTCCGTCACCAGCAACTGCAGCCCGCGGTGCTCCGGCGCGTCGAGCAGGTGCCAGTCGAGGCTGCGGTCATGGTTCCACTCGCGCTCCTGGCCGAATTCGCAGCCCATGAACAGCAGCTTCTTGCCCGGGTGGCCGAACATGAAGCCGTAGTACGCGCGCAGGTTGGCGAACTGCTGCCAGCGATCGCCCGGCATCTTCGCGAGCAGTGCACCCTTGCCGTGCACCACCTCGTCGTGCGACAGCGGCAGCACGAAGTTCTCGGTGAACGCGTAGGCCAGCGAGAAGCTGATCTCGTTCTGGTGATGGCGCCGGTGCACCGGGTCGCGCTCGATGTACTGCAACGTGTCGTGCATCCAGCCCATGTTCCATTTGTAGTGGAAGCCGAGCCCGCCCGTGTAGACCGGCCGCGAGACGTTCGGGAACGCCGTCGATTCCTCGGCCACCGTCACCGCCTGCGGGCGCTCCACGCCCACGACCTCGTTCATGCGCTTCAGGAACGCGATCGCCTCGAGGTTCTCGCGCCCGCCATGGATGTTGGGCACCCATTCGCCGGCCTTGCGGCTGTAGTCGCGGTACAGCATCGAGGCGACCGCGTCGACGCGCAGCCCGTCGACGCCGTAGCGCTCGACCCAGAACAGCGCGTTGGCGACGAGGAAGTTGCGGACCTCGGCGCGGCCGAAGTTGTAGATCAGCGTGTTCCAGTCCTGGTGGAAGCCTTCGCGCGGGTCGGCGTGTTCGTACAGCGGCGTGCCGTCGAACAGCGCGAGCCCGTGTTTGTCCGACGGGAAATGGGCCGGCACCCAGTCCAGCAGCACGCCCAGGCCTTGCGCGTGGCAGCGTTCGACGAACCGCGCGAAGCCGGCGGCGTCGCCGAAGCGCGCCGTGGGCGCGTACAGGCCGATCGGCTGGTAGCCCCAGGAACCGTCGAAGGGGTGCTCGCTGACCGGCATCAGCTCGAGGTGCGTGAAGCCGAGCTCCCGGGCGTACGGCACCAGCGCGTCGGCGAGTTCGTCCCAATTCAGGAAGCGGTTGCCGTCGACATGGCGCCGCCACGACCCGAGATGCACCTCGTAGACGCTGATCGGCGCGTCCAGCGCGTTCGCGCGCCGGCGTTGTTCGGACGTCGCGGCCACCGGCGGCAGCGTGCCCACGACGCTGGCCGTCGCGGAGCGCAGCTCGCCCTGCAGCGCGTACGGGTCGGCCTTCAGCGGCAGCAGGGTGCCGTCGGCGGCCAGCAGCTCGTACTTGTAGGCGCTGCCAGCGCCGACCCCGGGCAGGAAGATTTCCCACACGCCGCACTCGCGGCGCAGGCGCATCGGGTGGCGGCGGCCGTCCCACTGGTTGAAGTCGCCGACCACGCTGACCCGGACGGCGTTCGGCGCCCAGACCGCGAAGGACGTGCCGGCGACCCCGGCCCACTCGCGCACGATCGCGCCCATCACTTCGTAGGGGCGCAGGTGCGTGCCCTCGGAGAGCAGCCACGTGTCGGTGTCGCCGAGCACGGGCGGGAAGCGATACGGATCCTCGAACTCGGCGCTGCCGCCGCCGTGCCAGTGGGCGCGCAGCCGATAGGCGTCGCCCGCGAGGGTCAGCGGGCCTTCGAAGAAGCCGTCGGCGTGGCGCGGCGCCAGCTCGCCCTGCGGCGCGCCGTCGGCACGCGCCAGGATCTCGACGCGCGCCGCGCCCGGCACGAAGGCTCGCACCCACAGGCCGCCGTCGTCGCCGGCGTGCGGGCCGAGCACGGCGAACGGGTCGCCATGGCGGGCGGTACGGATGAGGTCGATCGCGGTGTCCTGCAGCATCGGGTCAGGCCTCGCGAGCCGCGCGGTGAAGCGGGCCGGTGGACTCGGGGGAACGAGCGGGGACGATGGGCATGCTGGTCGGGAGAGTTGAGATCCGGTCTGCCGGGGCGCGCGAGCCGGGGACGGGGATGTCCGCGGTGCAGCGTCTGCTTTGCCAGCTTAACGCCGAGACGGCCGCCGGTCAGCGGAAGTTGCGTGAAGGCCCCGGAGTATGCGATTTGCCGGGCAAGCGACTTGCCCGAGCCGCGCTTCTCCGGTACGGTGGCCTGCGCGGAAGTGCCGCGAGCGTCGCGGTGTCGATCGACTTGAGGAGACAACGATGGAGATCCGTCCTGGTGAGGCGGGGGTGCACCTGGTGCGCCGCTGTTCGGCGATCGTGCTCGCGGGTGGGCGCGGCTCGCGGCTGATGCAACTGACCGACCGGCGCGCCAAGCCGGCGGTGTATTTCGGCGGCAAGTTCCGCATCATCGACTTCGCGCTGTCGAACTGCCTGAACTCGGGCATCCGCCGCATCGCGGTCGCCACGCAGTACAAGTCGCACTCGCTGCTGCGCCACCTGCAGCGCGGCTGGAGCTTCATGCGCAGCGAGCTGAACGAATCGGTCGACCTGCTGCCCGCGCAGCAACGCGTGAACGAGCAGTGGTACATGGGCACGGCCGACGCGGTGACCCAGAACATCGACATCATCAAGAGCGGCATCCCGCCCGAGTACATCCTGGTGCTGGCCGGCGACCACATCTACAAGATGGACTATTCCATCATGCTGTCCGACCATGTCCAGAGCGGCAAGGGCGTCACGGTCGGTTGCCTGGAAGTGCCGCGCATGGAGGCGACCGCGTTCGGCGTGATGGCGATCGACGAGCAGCGCCAGATCCTCGACTTCGTCGAGAAGCCCGCCGACCCGCCGGCCATGCCCGGCCGGCCCGACCAGGCGCTCGGCAGCATGGGCATCTACATCTTCAACGCGGACTACCTGTACCGGTTGCTGGAAGAGGACAGCAACGACGCGAACTCGAGCCACGACTTCGGCAAGGACATCATTCCCAAGGCCGTGGCCGAGGGCCAGGCCTTCGCGCATCCGTTCTCGAGCTCGTGCATCCCGAACCCGCCGCACACCGAGCCGTACTGGCGCGACGTCGGCACCGTCGACGCGTTCTGGGCCGCCAACCTCGATCTCGCCTCGCCCTCGCCGGCGCTCGACATGTACGACCGGCGCTGGCCGATCTGGACTTTCCAGGAACAGCTGTCGCCCGCCAAGTTCGTCGACGCCGACAACCTGCCCGGCTCGGCCTCGGACAGCCTCGTCTCGGGCGGCTGCATCGTCTCGGGCGCGACCGTCACCCGCTCCGTGCTGTTCTCGCGCGTGCATGCGCGCTCCGGCACGCGCGTCGACCAGGCGGTCGTGCTGCCGGACGTCGACATCTGCAAGGGCGCCCGCCTGAGCCGCGTGGTCATCGACCGCGGCTGCGTGATCCCGGCGGGGATGGTGATCGGCGAGGATCCGGCGCTCGACGCGCAGCGTTTCCTTCGCACCGAGAGCGGCGTCGTGCTGGTCACCCGAGACATGTTGGCCGCGCTGTGAAGGTACTGCAAGTCTGCTCGGAGTTCTTCCCGCTGCTCAAGACCGGCGGCCTCGCCGACGTCTGCGGCGCCCTGCCATCCGCCTTGCGGGCGCGCGGCTGCGACGTGCGCGTGCTGCTGCCGGCGTTCCCGGCGATCCTCGCGGGCGTGCCCGACGCGAAGCCGGTCGCCACGGCGTTCGCGTTGCCTGGCGGTGTCCGCCTGCTGCGCGGCACGCTGCCCGATGGCAGCGCCGGCTACCTGATCGATGCCTCGATGTACGCGCACGGCAAGAACCCGTACGTCGACGCCGACGGCCTGCCCTACGCGGACAGCCATCGCCGCTTCGCCTTGCTCGGGCGCATCGCCGCGCAGCTCGCCGAAGGCCTCGACCGCGGCTGGCGCCCGCAGATCGTGCACGGCCACGACTGGCACGCCGGCCTCGCGCCCGTCTACCTGCGCGCGGCATCGAACCGCTTGCACCGCTGGCTCGCCGGCTCGGTCTTCACGATCCACAACCTCGCCTTCCAGGGCACGTTCGCGATGTCGGCGCGCGACGAGCTCGACTTGCCGGGCGACTACTTCGGCCTCGAAGGCCTCGAGTTCTGGGGTCAGGTCTCGTTCATGAAGGGCGGCCTGGTCTACGCCGACAAGCTGACCACGGTGAGCCCGACCTACGCCCGCGAGATCCAGGACGTGGAGCAGGGCTGCGGCCTCGACGGCATGCTGCGCGCGCGCTCGGCCGACCTGACGGGCATCCTGAACGGCGTCGACCCCGCGATCTGGAACCCGGCCGCCGACACCGCCATCGCCAGGCGCTACGACGCGGCGAAGCCGGCCGGCAAGACCGTCTGCCGCCAGCGCCTGCAGGCCGAGTTCGGCCTCGAGGTGCAGGCCGACGCGCCGCTGTTCGGCGTCGTCAGCCGGCTCACCGAGCAGAAGGGGATCCAGCTCGTGCTCGAAGGGCTGCCCGAGATGCTGCGCCGCGGCGGCCAGCTGGTGGTGCTGGGCAGTGGCGACGCCGCGCTCGAGAGCGCGCTGCGCGAGGCGGCCGCGGCGCAGCCGTCCCGCGTCGCGCTGCGCGTCGGCTACGACGAGCCGATGGCGCACCGCATCGTCGCCGGCGCCGACGTCATCCTCGTGCCCTCGCGCTTCGAACCCTGCGGGCTGACCCAGCTCTACGGCCTGCGCTACGGCACGCTGCCGCTGGTGCGGCGCGTCGGCGGGCTGGCCGACAGCGTCGTCGACAGCGCGCTCGAGAACCTCGCGGACGACACGGCGACCGGCTTCGTGTTCGATCGTTTCGAGGTCGGTGACTACCTGTCCGCGGTGCGGCGGGCTTTCGCGCTGCACGGGCGGCGCAGCGAATGGAGGAAGGTGCAGATGCGCGCGATGCAGCAACGGTTCGACTGGGAGACCGCGGCCGACCACTACCTGGCGGTCTATCGGAGCATCGCGGAATGAGCGCCGACGCATCGACCGGAACCGGTGCGCCGGCCGGCGCGACGGACCTCGTCGCCGGCTTCGAGGCCGCGCTGCGGCGCGAACTCGACCAGGCCGGTGCGAAGCCCGTCGTCGCGGCTGCCCTGCGTGCCGCGGCCACCGCGGCGCGCGAGACGCTGATGCAGCGCTGGGCCGCCACGCAGGCCAGCGATGCGGCGCGGCCCGACGGCGGCCCGCGTCGGGTGCACTACCTGTCGATGGAGTTCCTTATCGGCCGGTCGCTTGGCAACGCGCTCGCCGCGCTCGGCCTCGAGCCCGCGCTGCGCGAGGTGCTCGCCGCGCGCGGGCTGTCGCTGCCGGACGTGCTCGAGCGCGAGCTGGACGCCGCGCTCGGCAACGGCGGCCTCGGGCGGCTGGCGGCCTGCTTCCTCGATTCGTTCGCCGAGACCGGGCTGCCCTCGTTCGGATACGGCCTGCGGTATCGCTACGGCATGTTCGCGCAGCGCATCCAGGACGGCCAGCAGGTCGAACAGCCCGACGACTGGATGCGTGACGGCAACCCGTGGGAGATCGCGCGCCCCGAGGCGCGCTACACCGTCGCCTTCGGCGGCCGCGTGCAGGGCGAGGGCGACCGGCGGCGCTGGCTGCCGGCGGAGCACCTCGTCGCCCGTGCCTACGACCTGGTCGTGCCCGCGCATCATTCCGGCCACGTCTCCACGCTGCGCCTGTGGCAGGCCTGCGCGTCGACCACGATCGACTTCGACGCGTTCCGGCGCGGCGAGCAGGTCGAGGCCGGCCGCGCGCTGGAGGAGGCCGACTCGCTCAACTGGGTGCTCTACCCCGACGACAGCACCTGGGCCGGCCGCGTGCTGCGGCTCAAGCAGGAGGCCTTCCTCGTCAGCGCCTCGCTGCAGGACCTGATCGAGCGCCACCTGGCGGAGCGCGGCACGCTCGAGGGCCTGGCCGCGCGCAACGCGATCCACCTCAACGACACCCATCCCGCCCTCGCGCCGGCCGAACTGATGCGGCTGCTGATCGACGAGCACGGCATGACCTGGGAGCCCGCCTGGGCGATCACGCGCGACGCGGTCTCGTACACCAACCACACGCTGATGCCCGAGGCGCTCGAGACCTGGCCGCTGAAGATGTTCGGCGACCTGCTGCCGCGCCACCTCGAGATCGTCTACGAGATCAACGCGCGCTTCCTGGCCGAGGTGCGCACGCGGTTTCCCGACGACGTCGACATGACGCGCCGCGTCTCGCTCATCGGCGAGGACGGCGAGCGCACCGTGCGCATGGCCGCGCTCGCGATCGTGGCCTCGCACAAGGTCAACGGCGTCTCCGCGCTGCACTCGGAGCTGATGGTGCAGACCATCTTCGCCGACCAGGCCAGGCTCTGGCCCGACCGCTTCCACAACGTCACCAACGGCGTCACGCCCCGGCGCTGGCTGATGCAGGCGAATCCGGGACTTGGCGCGTTGGTCGACGGCGCGATCGGCGACGGCTGGCGCACCGACCTCGACCGCCTCGCCGACCTGCGCGGCGTGGCCGCCGACGCCGGCTTCGCCGAGGGCCTCGCCGCGGTGAAGCGCCGCAACAAGGAGCGGCTGGCGGAGGTCGTGCGCCAGCGCGTGGGCATCGCGGTCGATGTCGACAGCCTGTTCGACGTGCAGGCCAAGCGCATCCACGAATACAAGCGGCAGCTGCTGAACCTCGTCCAGGTCGTCGCGCGCTACCAGGCGATCGTCGACGGCGCGCAGCTGCAGCCGCGCACCGTCTTCATCGCGGGCAAGGCGGCGTCGGCCTACTACCAGGCCAAGCTCATCATCCGGTTGGCGCACGACATCGCGCGCGTCATCGACAGCGACCCGCGCAGCAGCGCCCGGCTGAAGCTCGTGTTCCTGCCGGACTACGGCGTCGGCCTCGCCGAGGCGATGATCCCGGCCGCCGACCTGAGCGAGCAGATCTCCACCGCCGGCACCGAGGCCTCGGGCACCGGCAACATGAAGTTCGCCCTCAACGGCGCGCTGACCATCGGCACCTGGGACGGTGCGAACATCGAGATGGCGCAGGCGATGGGCGAGGAGAACATGTTCGTCTTCGGGCTGCGCGCGGAGGCGGTCAAGGCCTTGAAGGCGGAGGGCTACGAGCCGGCCGCCTTCATCCAGCGCGACGCGTCGCTCGCCCGCGCCATCGCCGCCATCGCCGGCGGCGAGTTCTCGCCCGGCGACCCGCAACGCTACCGCCACATCACCGACGAGCTGACGCGCCGCGACGGCTACCTGCTGATGGCCGATTTCGGCGACTACGTGCAGGCGCAGGCGCGTGTCGACCAGCTGTTCGGCTCGCCGGCCGGCTGGACGTCGCGCGTGGTCGCCAACATCGCGGCGATGGGCATGTTCTCGTCCGACCGGACGGTGCGGGAATACGTCGAACGGGTGTGGATGCCGGTGGGGCGCTGAGGGCGGCGGCGAGGCCGCGAAGGGATCGCTCGATTCCGCGCCCGTCCCAGGTCGTGCATCCGGACTGGATGCGATCGATCCTCTATTTCACAATGCGGGAAATCGGTTCGCGAGGCGTCGTGCGAACGGGCTTTCCGTTCGCGAGTTGGCGGGCGAAGGAGGCCGGTTTGCGCGTGGTTTCCGCGGATCACGACCCGTTTTGTGCTCGACAGCGGGAAATCCCCCACGATCGGGGGAGAAATACTTCTGCTCAGACTTCACTTTCATAGCCACTCGCAAGTTGTTCATTTAGAACGATATTCGCTTGCAGAACGTCGGCTAAGTGATTGATTTGATTGAATTTTTCCGCGCACGGCGCGTTGACCCACCCTGAGCGTTTCGCTAAAGTGCAGAAAAGTGCAATTTAGTGGTGGGTTGTGGCATCTCTGGTTTTTGAAGGACCTTCGGCGTTGACGCTGGACGGCAAGGGGCGAGTCTCCATGCCGGCCCGGTATCGCGACGACCTTCAGACATTGTGCGCCGGCCGCCTCACCGTCACCAAGCATCCGCACGGCTGCCTGATGGTGTTCCCGCGCCCCGCCTGGGAGAAGTTCCGCGACCAGCTCGCGCTGCTGCCGCTGTCGCAGGTCGGCGTGAAGCGCGTGTTCCTCGGCCATGCCGACGACGTCGAGATGGACGCCACCTCCCGCGTGCTGATCCACCCGGAACTCCGCGGCTGGGCCGGGCTCGAAAAGGACGTGAAGCTGCTCGGCATGGGCAGCCACTTCGAACTGTGGTCCGCGCCCGCCTACGCCGCCTACGAAGCGCGCGTGATGCAGGCCGAGGCCTCCCTCGCACTCGACAATCTGGTGTTCTGAGCATCGTGGACAACTCGGGGTTGCACACCACCGTCCTGCTCCACGAAGCGATCGATGCGCTCGTGACGACGCCGGACGGCATCTACGTCGACGGCACCTTCGGCCGCGGCGGGCACACGCGCGAGCTGCTGAAGCGCCTCGGCCCCGGCGCGCGCGTGATCGGCATCGACCGCGACCCGGTCGCCGTCGCTGCCGCGAAGGAGGGCCCGGACGCGGTGCTCGACGCGCGCTTCGAGATCGTCCACGCGAGCTTCGCGCAGCTGCCGGCAGCGCTGGCCGAGCGCGGCATCGGCAAGATCGACGGCCTGCTGCTGGACCTGGGCGTGTCCTCGCCGCAGATCGACACGCCCGAGCGCGGGTTCAGCTTCCGTTTCGACGGCCCGCTGGACATGCGCATGGACACCACCCGCGGCGAGACCGCGGCCGACTTTCTCGCTCGCGCGGACGAGCGCCACATAGCAGAGGTGATTCGTGACTACGGGGAAGAACGGTTTGCTGTGGCTATTGCAAAGGCGCTTGTTGCTGTCCGCGAAAGCGGCGCTCCCGTGCGAACCACTCGCGAGCTGTCCGCCGTCGTGGCTCGTACGGTCAAGACCCGGGAGCCGAACCAGGATCCCGCCACGCGCACATTTCAGGCTCTTCGGATTTTCGTCAATGCCGAACTTGAGGAGCTCGAACAGGTTCTGAAGTCGTCGCTCGACCTGCTGGCCGAAGGCGGCCGCCTGTCGGTGATCAGCTTCCATTCGCTGGAAGACCGCATCGTCAAGACCTTCATCGCGCGCGAGAGCAAGGCCGAGATCGACCGCCGCGCGCCGTTCGCGCCGCCGTCGACCGCGCTGCGCCTGCACTCGCTCGGGCGCATCAAGCCGGGCCCGACCGAGGTGCTGACCAACGGCCGCGCGCGCTCGGCGATCCTGCGCGTGGCGGAGAGGCTGTGATGACCAGCGGCAGCTCGACGCTCGTGCGCCTCAACTTCCTGCTCGCGATCGTGCTGATCGTCAGCGGGCTCTATCTCGTGAAGATCAGCTACGAGTCGCGCCGCCTGTTCTCCGAGATCGACAACGCGCACTCGGCCGAACGCCAGCTCGAGTCCGACCGCCGCCGGCTCGAGGCCGAGCGCCAGGGCCAGGCGACGCACCTGCGCGTCGAGACCGTGGCCAGCAGCAAGCTGGGCATGCGCGCGGCGACGCCGGCCAACACGCAGTACGTCGTCGACGCGAGCCTCGCCTCCGCGCCGGCCACCGCGCCGCTGACGCGCTCGGCCGACGCGCAGCCGGCCGATCCGGGCGCGGCCGCGACCGGCGCCGCGGCGAGCGTCGCCAACCCGGGAGCGTCGCGATGATCCGCAAGGCCAAGGCCAAGGCCAACAGCGCCACGCGCACGCAGTCCTCGCGCGGCCGCGCGGTGAGCAACGTCACGTACGCGAACAGCCCGCTGCTGGCGTCGAAGACGCCGCTGTGGCGCAGCCGCTTCCTGGTCGTGCTGGTGGGCATCGGCTCGCTGGTGCTGATCGGCCGCGCGGCGTGGATCCAGATCATCGGGACCGACTTCTACCTGAAGCAGGGCGAGGCGCGCTACGCGCACACGCTCGAGGTGCCCGCGAGCCGCGGCCGCATCGTCGACCGCAACGGCTTGCTGCTCGCCACGAGCGTGCCGACCCCGTCGGTGTGGGCGATCCCGAAGGACGTCGACGCCGACCCGGACGAGCGCAAGCACCTCGCGCAGGCCCTCGGCATGACGGTCACCGAGCTGAACGACCGCCTCGACGGCAACCCGAACTTCGTGTGGCTCAAGCGCCAGGTCGACGACGGCGTCGGCGACGCGATCAAGGCGATGAACCTGAAGGGCATCCACCAGGCCAGCGAATACCGTCGCCGGTATCCGGAAGGCGAGGCCGCGGCGCACGTCGTCGGCTTCACCGGCGACGAGGACAAGGGCCAGGAAGGCATCGAGCTCGCGTACCAGCAGCAGCTGCAGGGCCGCGACGGCACGCGCGAGGTCGTGAAGGACCGGCTCGGCAACATCGTCGAGAACATCGGCGACCCGCAGCGGCCGATCAACGGCGAGGACATCGAGCTGTCGATCGACTCGAAGGTGCAGTTCTTCGCGTACCAGCGCATCCGCGACCAGGTCATCGCGCAGAAGGCCAAGGCGGGCAGCGTCGTCGTGATCGACACGCAGACCGGCGAGATCCTCGCGCTCGCGAACTACCCCAGCTACGACCCGGGCGAGCGCCACCACCTGTCCGGCGCGCAGCTGCGCAACCGCGCGCTGACCGACGTCTTCGAGCCCGGCTCGACGATGAAGCCCTTCATCATCGGCACCGCGCTCGAGAAGGGCATCGTCACGCCCTACACGATGATCGACGCGAGCCCCGGCTCGCTGACGGTCGGCGGCTTCAGCCCGAAGGACGCCGAGCCCAACGGCATGCTGACGGTGCAGCAGGTCATCCAGCGCTCGAGCAACATCGGCGCGGCCAAGCTCGCGATGCGCCTCACGCCGAAGGAGGAGTGGGAGAAGTTCTCGTCGATCGGCCTGGGCCAGAAGCCGCAGATCAACTTCCCCGGCGTCGTCACCGGCCGGCTGCGCCCGTACAAGACGTGGCGCCCGGTCGAGCAGGCGACGATGGCCTACGGCTACGGCCTGTCGGCCTCGCTGTTCCAGCTCGCGCACGCGTACACGACCTTCGCCAACGAAGGCGAGATGGAGACGGTCTCGATGACGCGCCAGGCGCACCCGGGCCCGGGCGTGCGCGTGTTCAAGCCCGAGACGGTGCATGAAGTCCTGAAGATGCTGCAGATGGCGGCCGGCCCCGGCGGCACGGGCCCGAAGGCGCGCACGCTCGGCTACAGCGTGGGCGGCAAGTCGGGCACGGCCAACAAGCAGGAAGGCCGCGGCTACGCGACCAACAAGTACCGTTCGTGGTTCGTCGGCCTGTCGCCGATCTCGCACCCGCGCATCGTCTGCGCGGTGATGGTCGACGAGCCGTCCAACGGCCTGCATTTCGGCGGCGACGTCGCCGCCCCCGTGTTCAGCCAGGTCGTCTCGCAGACGCTGCCGCTGCTGGGCGTCGCGCCCGATCTCGACGTGAAGACGCAGATCACCACCGCCGCCGTCGTCCAGACCCCCGAGAGCTATTGACCATGCCGCTCACGCGCCTCAAATCCCCCGCCGCCGCCGGCCGCTGGCTCAAGTCCTGGGTCACCGGCACGCTGCGCACCGACAGCCGCGCCGTGCGGCCCGGCGACGCGTTCATCGCGTGGCCCGGCTACGCCAACGACGGCCGCAAGTTCGTCGCCGCGGCGCTCGAGGCCGGCGCGGCGACGTGCCTGGTCGAGGAGAAGGACGTCGACGCGTTCGGCTTCGAGGACGCGCGCATCGCGACGCTGAAGTCGATGAAGGCGGCGACCGGCAACATCGCCGCGGCGTACTTCGACGAGCCGAGCCAGTCGCTGTCGGTCGTCGCGACCACGGGCACCAACGGCAAGACGTCGACCGCGTGGTGGACTTCGCAGGCGCTCAACCTGCTCGGCAGGCGCGCGGGCTTCGTCGGCACGCTGGGCGTCGGCGTGCCGCCGCTGCCGGCACCGGTCGCGACGGGCGCGTCGACTCAGGACTGGACGATCCAGGCCACCGGCCTGACGACACCCGACCCCGTATTGCTCCAGGCCGCCTTCCGCCGCATGGTCGACGACGGCTTCGCCGCGTGCGCGATCGAGGCGAGCTCGATCGGCATCGTCGAGCAGCGCCTCGCGGGCACGCGCATCGAGGTCGCGCTGTTCACCAACTTCACGCGCGACCATCTCGATTACCACACGAGCATGGACAGCTACTGGGCCGCCAAGCGCCTGCTGTTCGGATGGGTCGGGCTCAAGGCCGCGGTCGTCAACATCGACGACGATGCCGGCGCGCTGCTGGCCGACGAACTGCGCCGCGGCCAGCTCGACGTGTGGACGTACTCGACGCGCCCCGAGTCCGGCGCGCGCCTGATCGCCGAGGATATCGCGTACCGCGACGGCGGCCTCGCGTTCACGCTGGTCGAGGACGTCGCCGTCGGCGGCCGCGCGCGGCGCGAGCCGGTGACGACCACGCTGATCGGCGACTACAACGTCAGCAACCTGCTCGCCGTGCTCGGCGGCCTGCGCGCGATGGGCGTGCTGATGGCCGATGCCGCGCGCGTCGGCGGTCTCGTGACGCCAGTGCCCGGGCGCATGCAGCGCGTCGCGCCGAACGCGGCCGGCGTGCCGGAGGTCGTCGTCGACTACGCGCACACGCCCGACGCGCTCGAGAAGGTCATCGCCGCGCTGCGCCCGCTGGCCACCGCGCGCGGCGGCCGGCTGCATTGCGTGTTCGGTTGCGGCGGCGACCGCGACGCGACGAAGCGCCCGCTGATGGGCGAGATCGCCGCGCGCCTCGCGGACGCGGTCGTCGTCACCAGCGACAACCCGCGCACCGAGGACCCGCAGAAGATCGTCGACCAGGTCGCCGACGGCGCGTTCGACGGCAACCCGGTCGCGAAGATCGTCGACCGCCGCGCGGCCATCGCGCAGGTGATGGCGGGCGCGGGCGCGCAGGACGTCGTGCTGATCGCCGGCAAGGGCCACGAGGACTACCAGGACATCGGCGGCGTGCGGCTGCCGTTCTCGGACGTCGAGGAGGCGCTCGCCGGCCTCGCGAAGCGCGGGGCCGCGGCATGAACGAGATGATGACGCTCGCGGACGCGGTCGCGATGGTACCGGGTGCGGTGCTGGTCGGCGACGGCGCGCGCGCGTTCGAGCGCGTGCACACGGACACGCGTTCGCTGCGCGCGGGCGACCTGTTCGTCGCGCTGAAGGGCGAGCGCTTCGACGCGCACGACTTCCTGCCGCAGGCGGGCGTCGCGGGGGCGGTGGCCGCGATCGCGTCGCACGGCATCGCGGAGGCCGGGCTCGACGGGCTGCTCGTCGCCGATCCGCTCGAGGCGCTGCAGGCGCTGGCCGCGGGCTGGCGCCGGCGCTTCCATCATCCGGTGATCGCGGTCACGGGCAGCAACGGCAAGACGACCGTCACGCAGATGATCGCGTCGATCCTGCGCGCGGCGCATGCCGACGCGGCGCATTCGACGCAGGGCAACCTGAACAACCACATCGGCGTGCCCATGACGGTGTTGCAGCTCGCACCGGCGCATCGCGCCGCGGTGATCGAGCTGGGCATGAACCACCCGGGCGAGATCGCCGTGCTCGCGCGCATCGCGCAGCCGACGGTCGCGCTCGTCAACAACGCGCAGCGCGAGCACCAGGAGTTCATGGGCACGGTCGAGGCCGTCGCGCGCGAGAACGGCGCGGCGATCGAGGCGCTGCCGGACGACGGCGTCGCCGTGTTCCCGGCCGACGACGAGTACGCCGACGTCTGGCAGGCGCAGGCCGGCGCGCGCCGCTGCCTGCGCTTCGCGCTCGCGGACGACGACGGCGCGACGCTCCCGCAGGCCGAGATCACTGCGCGTGCCGAGTGGCGGCACGGCGTGTGGGAGGTCGAGATGAATACGCCGCAAGGGACGGCGGAGATGACGCTGCGCGTCGCCGGCCGGCACAACGTGCGCAACGCGCTGGCGTCGACCGCCGCGGCGCTCGGCGCAGGCATCGCGATCGGCGACGTCGTGCGCGGCCTCGAGGCCTTCGCGCCGGTCAAGGGCCGCTCGCAGGTCAAGTCGCTGCAGCGCGGCGGCCGCACGTTGACGATGATCGACGACACGTACAACGCGAACCCCGACTCCGTGCGCGCCGCGATCGACGTGCTCGCCGGCCTGCCCGCGCCGCGCTGGCTCGTGCTGGGCGACATGGGCGAGGTCGGCGACCAGGGCCCGGCGTTCCACGAGGAGATCGGCGCCTACGCGAAGGCGCGCGGCATCGAGCATTTCTGGTGCGCCGGCACGCTGTGCGCGCACGCGGCCTCGGCCTACGGCCCGGGCGCGCGCCACTTCGCCGACACGCCCGCGGTGCTCGCCGCGCTCGGCACCGACACGCGCGCCGAGCCGGCCTTCGAGTCGGTGCTCGCCAAGGGCTCGCGCTTCATGGGCATGGAGCGCGTCGTCGCGCTGCTGGTCGCCCACGACACCAAGAACGACGAACCTGGAGGTGCCGCTCATGCTGCTTAGCCTGGCGCAATGGCTGCAAGGCCTGTACCCCGACCAGTTCGGTTTCATGCGCGTGTTCCAGTACCACACGTTCCGCGCGGTGATGGCCGCGCTGACGGCGCTGCTGATCGGCCTCGCGTTCGGCCGGTGGGTCATCCGCCGGCTGACCGAGCTCAAGATCGGCCAGCCGATCCGCGACTACGGCGTGCAGACGCACCTGGTCAAGCGCGGCACGCCGACGATGGGCGGCGTGCTGGTGCTGATCGGCATCGGCATCGCGACGCTGCTGTGGAGCGACTGGAGCAACCGGTTCGTCTGGATCGTGATGCTCGTGACCTTCGGCTTCGGCGCGATCGGCTGGGTGGACGACTGGCGCAAGGTCGTGCAGAAGAACCCGGAAGGCATGGCGTCGCGCGAGAAGTACCTGTGGCAGTCGCTGATCGGCATCGTCGCGGCGATCTACCTCGCGTTCAGCGTGTCCGAGACCTCGAACCTGCGGGTGCTCGAGCTGTTCGTGCGCTGGGTCGAGAGCGGCTTCTCGAACGCGCTGCCACCGAAGGCCGACCTGATGCTGCCGTTCTTCAAGACCGTCAGCTACCCCCTCGGGGTATTCGGCTTCATGGCGCTGACGTACTTCGTGATCGTCGGCGCCAGCAACGCGGTGAACCTGACCGATGGCCTCGACGGGCTCGCGATCATGCCGGTCGTGCTCGTCGCGGGCGCGCTGGGGCTGTTCGCGTACATCGTCGGCAACGCCGTCTATTCGAAGTACCTGCTGTTCCCGTACATCCCCGGCGCGGGCGAGCTGCTGATCTTCTGCTCGGCGATCGCCGGCGCGGGCCTGGCCTTCCTCTGGTTCAACGCGCATCCGGCGCAGGTGTTCATGGGCGACGTCGGCGCGCTGTCGCTGGGCGGCGCGCTCGGCACGATCGCGGTGATCACGCGCCAGGAGATCGTGCTCGGGATCATGGGCGGCGTGTTCGTGCTGGAGGCGCTGTCGGTGATGGCGCAGGTGAGCTGGTTCAAGTACACGAAGCGCAAGTACGGCGAGGGCCGGCGCATCCTGAAGATGGCGCCGCTGCACCACCATTTCGAGAAGTCCGGCTGGACGGAGACGCAGGTCGTCATCCGCGCCTGGATCATCACGATGCTGCTGTGCCTCGTCGGCCTGGCGAGCCTGAAGCTGCGTTGATTTGCTGAAGAGACCGAAGTGAGCGACCTGAACGACACGACCGTGCTGATCCTGGGGCTGGGTGCCTCGGGCCTGGCCATGGCGCGCTGGTGCGCCGGCCAGGGCGCGCGCGTTCGCGTGTGGGATTCGCGCGAGACGCCGCCGCAGGCCGCGGCGCTGGCCGTCGACGTGCCGGCGAGCGAGTTCTTCTCCGGCGAGCTGGTGCCCGAGGCGCTCGATGGCGTGGCCCGTGTCTACAAGAGCCCGGGCCTGAGCCCGCTCGACGCGCGCCTCGTGCCGCTGCTCGCCGCCGCGCGCGCCGCGCAGGTGCCGGTGCGCGGCGAGCTCGACCTGTTCGGCGAGGCGCTCGCGCAACTGAAGGCCGAACGCGGCTACGCGCCCAAGGTGCTGGCGATCACCGGGACGAACGGCAAGACGACGACGACCTCGCTCACCGGCCAGCTCGTCGAGCGCGCCGGCCGCCGCGTCGCGGTCGCGGGCAACATCGGCCCGACGATGCTGGACACGCTCGCCGCCGCGCTGGTGGAGCAGGCCGAGGCCGACGTCGTCGCCGAACGCGAGGCCGCCGAGAAGGCCGTCGCCGACGCCGAGGAAGCCGCGGCGCTCGCCGCGCAGCAGGCCATCGAGCAGGAGGCCGCGCGCGTGGCCGCCGAGGCGAAGGCCAAGCTCGATGCCGAACTCGCGGCCGCCGCGCAGGCGAAGGCCGATGCGGCCGCGACCGCGGCGCACGCCAAGGCCGACGCAGCCGCTGCCGCCGCCGCGAAGAAGGCCGCGAAGGCCGAGGCGCTCGCGGCCAAGGCCGCCGCGAAGGCCAGCGCTTCCGTGCCCGCGCCGGAGGACGACGCGGTCGCGGTGCCCGTCGCGAGCGAAGCCGCGAACGATGTCGGCGGTGCACCGGTGACGGACGCCGCCTCCGACGTCGCGCTCGAGCTCACCGAATCCGAGAGCGCCGCCGCCGTCGCGGGCCCGGGTGGCGACGTGCGCTCCGACAGCGGCGAAGTCGCCGAGATCGACGGCGTCGCCGCGCATCTGGAGGATGCCCCTGGCGGTATCGTCGCCGCGCTGTCCGACGCCGAGGCCGCGGAGGCCGACGACGCCTCGATCGTCGGCGCCGACGAGCTGCGCGAGCTCGAGGCGCTCGATGGCGTCGAGGGCCTCGAAGGCGATGCGTCCGACAAGCCGGACGCCGAGGCGCCGGCCGCGCTGCCCGACGACGAGGCGCCCGCGATCGCACTGATCCCGCCGCCGCCGCCGGAACCCGTCTTCAGCCACCTGCCGCAGGTCTGGGTGCTCGAGCTCTCGAGCTTCCAGCTGGACGGCGTGCAGGACTTCGCGCCGAGCGCCGCGACCGTGCTGAACGTGACGCAGGACCACCTCGACTGGCACGGCTCGATGGAGTCGTACGCCGGCGCGAAGGCGCGCATCTTCGACCTGCGCCCGAACGCCGAGACCATCCTCGTGGTCAACCGCGACGACGCGGCCGTCGAAGCCATGGTGCCGGCGCCGGTCGTCGTCAAGCCGACGCAGCGCGGCCAGCGCAGCAGGACGATCGCTCGGCGCGTGGTGCGCTTCGGCCTCGACGCGCCGCGCGAGCCCGGCGACTTCGGCCTCGTCGACGAGATGGGCATGGCCTGGCTCGTGCGCGCGATGGAACTCGACCCGACGATCAAGCGCAAGGCGGGCGACGTCGACGAGATCGTGATCCAGCGCCTGATGCCGGCCGACGCGCTGCGCATCCGCGGCCGCCACAACGCGTCGAACGCGCTCGCGGCGCTGGCGCTGGCGACGTCCGTCGGCATCCCGCTCGCGCCGATGCTGCACGGCCTGCGCGAGTACCGCGGCGAGCCGCATCGCGTCGAGCCGATCGGCATGATCGGCAGCGTCGAGTTCTTCGACGACTCGAAGGGCACGAACGTCGGCGCGACCGTCGCGGCGCTCACGGGCCTCGGCCTCGACCGCGCGCCGTCCAAGCTCGTGGTGATCCTCGGCGGCGACGGCAAGGGCCAGGACTTCGCGCCGCTCGCCGACCCGCTGCGCCGCCACGCGCGCGCCGCCGCGACGATCGGCAAGGACGCGGCCGCGCTCGAGGCGGTGCTGCAGTCGGTCGGCGTGCACTTCCAGCGCCACGCCACGCTCGAGGAGGCGACGCGCTGGGCCTTCGCGCAAGCCGAGGGCAGCGACGCCGTGCTGCTGAGCCCGGCCTGCGCGAGCCTCGACATGTTCCGCGACTACAAGCACCGCGCCGACGTGTTCGTCGACACGGTGAAAGCGATCGCCGACGACCAGGGCGAGGTGATCGCATGAACACGTTGTTCGCGACGCTGAAGCAGCACGTGCCCGAGTGGCCGGGCTTCCGTCCGGCCGAATGGTTCCGCAACCGCCGTGCCGCGGCGACCGGCGAGGAGCGCGTGCCGATCCGAGACTGGGTCGACGCCGGCCGGCCGACGCGCGTGATGGGCGTCGACTCCGCGCTGATCTGGGTCACCGCGGCGCTGCTCGCGCTCGGGCTCGTGATGGTCTATTCGGCGTCGGTCGCGTTGCCGGACAGCCCGCGCTTCGCGCTCTACACGTCGACGCACTTCCTGTCGCGCCAGGCGCTGTTCATCGTGATCGGTCTCGTGTGCGCGTTCGCGACGGCGCAGCTGCCGATCTCGATCTGGGAGAAGTGGGCGCCGTGGATCTTCGGCCTCGCGATGGTGCTGCTGTTCCTCGTGCTGATCCCGCACGTCGGCAAGGGCGTGAACGGCGCGCGCCGCTGGATCCCGCTGGGCCTGCTGAACTTCCAGCCGAGCGAACTCGCGAAGCTGGGCATGTGCATGTACGCGGCCAGCTACATGGTCCGCAAGATGGACGTGAAGGAAAACTTCGTCAAGGCGGTGTGGCCGATGGCGGTGGCGCTCGGCGCGATCGGCGTGCTGCTGCTGGCCGAGCCGGACATGGGCGCGTTCATGGTGATCGCCGCGATCGCGCTCGGCGTGCTGTTCCTCGGCGGCGTCAACGGCCGCATGTTCCTGCTCAGCGTGGCCGTGCTGCTCGGCGCGTTCACGCTGATGATCGTGTTCAGCGAGTTCCGCCGCCAGCGCATCTTCGC
>JASLEM010000539.1 GCA_030151165.1 Burkholderiaceae bacterium | reverse complement strand
GACCGCCATCGGCCTCGCGTACTCCAAGCACGGCCTGGACGACTCCGCCGTCGCCTTCACGATGGACTTCAACCTGCCGGGCGCGGGCAACGAAGGCACGGACACGCTGCTGGCCGCGCTGGAGTCGCCGGCCGACCTGTCGCTGGAGTCCGAGGACGCGGCCGTCGAGCAGGCCGACTCCTCGCTCGTGCGCCTCATCAACTCGATGATCGTGGAGGCGCAGTCGCAGGGCGTCTCGGACATCCACATCGAGACGCTGCCCGGCCGCGAGAAGGTGCGCGTGCGCTTCCGCGTCGACGGCGCGCTGAGGCCCTACCTCGAGCTGCCGCACACCTACCGCCAGGCGCTCGTCGCGCGCCTGAAGATCATGTGCGACCTCGACATCAGCGAGCGCCGCCGGCCGCAGGACGGCAAGATCGACTTCAAGCGCTTCGTGCCGAGCTGCCCGATCGAGCTGCGGGTCGCGATCATCCCGACGGCCAACGGCCTGGAAGACGCCGTGCTGCGGATCCTGGCGTCGTCCAAGCCGATCCCGCTCGACAACCTCGGCATGTCGCCGCACAACATCGCCGCGCTCAAGCACGCGATCGAGCGCCCGTACGGCATGGTGCTGTGCGTCGGCCCGACCGGCTCCGGCAAGACGACGACGCTGCACTCGGCGCTGAGCTTCATCAACACGCCGGAACGCAAGATCTGGACGGCCGAGGATCCGGTCGAGATCACGCAGGCCGGTCTGCGCCAGGTGCAGGTCAACCCGAAGATCGACTGGACGTTCGCGAAGGCGCTGCGCGCGTTCCTGCGGGCCGATCCGGACGTCATCATGGTCGGCGAGATCCGCGACCACGAGACCGCCGAGATCGCCGTCGAATCGTCGCTGACGGGCCACCTGGTGCTCTCCACGTTGCACACCAACAGCGCGCCCGAGACGATCACGCGCCTGCTCGACATGGGCATGGACCCGTTCAACTTCGCCGACGCGCTGCTCGCCGTGCTGGCCCAGCGCCTCGTGCGCCGGATCTGCAAGGACTGCCGCACGTCGACGCCGGCCACCGACGAGCAGGTCGAGGAGCTGGTGCGCGACGAGCTGCACATCTGGGGCGATCATCCGCAGGCGCCCACCCGCGAGGCGCTGCTCGCCGACTGGACCTCGCGCTACGCCGTCGACGGCCGCCTGCAGTTCTGGCACGGCGCCGGCTGCCCGAAGTGCGCCAACACCGGCCTGAAGGGCCGCGCCGGCGTCCACGAGCTGCTCACCGTGACGAAGCCGGTGCGCAACCTGATCCAGAAGGGCGCGCGCGCCGAGGAGATCCAGCACTGCGCGATGGGCGAAGGCCTGCGCACGCTGCGCCAGGACGGCATCGAGAAGGTGCTGGCCGGGGTGACGACAATCGAGGAAGTGCGCGCCACCAGCAACGCCTGACGCGGTCGCACGCGCACGACAGACGCCGCCCGGCTCGCCGCGCGGCGTTTTTCATCGCCCCATGAAAAATGCCGTCGCGCCTTCCGGCGACGACGGCATGCGCGCTCGCGCGCGTCACGCGCGCGGGGCGCGAGGCTTACTTGAACATGCCCGAGGCGGCGGCGTCGGGCGCCGACGCGCCGCGCTGTACCGGGGCCGGCGGGACGACGGCGGTGGTGGTCGTCGTCGTGGTGGTGGTCGTGGTGGTCGCGGTGCCCTTGGTCACCGTGGCCGGCACCGCCAGCGTGCCGTTCTTCGCCGCGGTCGCGGCGGCCGGCGTGGCGGCGGACGGCGCGACGAACGGCGCGTTGGCGCTGGCCGCGGCGGTCGCCTGCACGGCGATGCGTTGTTCGTCTTCCGTGCAGTCGTCGACCATGCGCTGGTGCAGCTTCTGGTTCATCAGCATCGACTTGCGCGGGATCTGCACCCACACCACGGAGCCGCCGGTGTCGACCAGGCGGATCGCGCCGGTGGTCGTCTCTTCCGGCACCATGACGTAGCTGTGGTGGTCGTAGGTCAGCTTGAAGTTGCCCGTGTGGCCTTCGATCTTCTCGATGTCGACCTTCTCCTTCATCTCGCACTGCGCGATGCCCGTCAGCACACGGTCGGCGAGCGACAGCTGGTTCGGGTTCAGGTTGTCGTTGGTCGCGGAGACCGGTTCGGCCGCGGCCGCGGTCTTCCTGGCCGGCGCCTTCTTCGTCGTCTTGGCGGCCGGCGCGGTCTGGGCCGAAGCCGAGGTCACGGTGAAGGCGGAAATCACGGCCAGCACGGCGGCGGCGGTCAGGGTGCGGAACATCGGAAGAGGACTCCAGGTGGATGACAGCGGGGATTGTCCGCGAAGCTCCGCGGCCTGTTACACATCCAGGTGCAACGCTTCGTTTCGGCGCGGAACGAATGCACGCTCGCGACTCGGGAACACCCTGATGCAGCGGCGGCGCGGCGTGCCGACGCGCGTGCGAAGCCGCCGCGGCTCAGTGCGGGAAATAGCGCGCCCGCACCTCGGCGGGCAGCTGCGGGTGGCCGTCGGTCGACGTCCGGTGCGCACGCTCGATCACCTGCCAGAAGTAGCGGTAGCTCGCGCGGTCGTGCAGCTGCTCGCGGCCGCCGTGGCGATGACGGATCGGGCCCCAGCCGGCGGCCTCGGCGGCGGCGATGACCTCGATCGCGAGGTCGACCTCCGCGGCCGTCGGCGCGAACGCGTCGACGATCACGCGCACCTGGTCGGGGTGGATGCTCCACATGCGCGTGTAGCCGAACTGGCGGCACGCGCGCTCGGCGGCG
>JASLEM010000478.1 GCA_030151165.1 Burkholderiaceae bacterium | reverse complement strand
CGGCTTCCGCGGCGCGCTGGTGGGCAACATGGCCGACTTCGAGCGCGAGTTCCGCGTCGACAAGGTCATCAAGCTGGAGCAGAACTACCGCAGCTTCGGCAACATCCTGGACGCCGCCAACCACCTGATCGACCGCAACTCGAAGCGCCTCGGCAAGAACCTGCGCACCGACGCCGGCCCGGGCGAGCCGGTGCGCATCTTCGAGGCGACGAGCGACTTCGCGGAAGCGCAGTGGTTCGTCGACGAGGCGCAGCAGCTGCACCGTTCCGGCACCGACCGCTCCGAGATCGCGGTGCTCTATCGCAGCAACGCGCAGTCGCGCGTGATCGAGTCCGCGCTGTTCAACGCCGGCATACCGTACCGGGTGTACGGCGGGCTGCGATTCTTCGAGCGCGCCGAAGTCAAGCACGCGCTGTCGTACCTGCGGCTGGTCGAGAACCCGAACGACGACACGAGCTTCCTGCGCGTCGTCAACTTCCCGACGCGCGGCATCGGCACGCGCACGATCGAGCAGCTGCAGGACGCCGCGCGCCAGAGCGGGCGCAGCTTGTACCAGAGCGTGGGCAGCGTCGGCGGCAAGGGCGGCACGAACCTCGCGGCGTTCACCGGGCTGGTCGACCGCATCCGCGAGGAGACCAAGGGCCTGACGCTGCGCGAGATCATCGAGCACATGCTGGCCGAGAGCGGGCTGATCGACTTCTACCGCGCCGACAAGGACGGCGCCGACCGTGTCGAGAACCTCGAGGAACTGATGAACGCCGCCGAGGCCTTCGTCACGCAGGAGGGGTTCGGCCGCGACGCGGTGGCGCTGCCGGTCGACGAGCTGTCGCCCGGCACGCTGGCGCAGCGCAACACCTCGCGGGACGTTCCTGGCCTGGTCCTCGACGCGCCCGTCACGCCCGACGCCGAGACCGGCGAGATCATGTCCCCGCTCGCGGCCTTCCTCACGCACGCGTCGCTCGAGGCCGGCGACAACCAGGCGCAGGCCGGGCAGGACGCGATCCAGCTGATGACGATCCACTCGGCCAAGGGGCTCGAGTTCGACTCGGTCTTCATCACCGGCCTGGAGGAAGGCCTGTTCCCGCACGAGAACTCGCTGCAGACGAGCGACGGCCTCGAGGAGGAACGCCGCCTGATGTACGTCGCGATCACGCGCGCCCGCAAGCGCCTGTACCTGACGTTCAGCCAGACGCGCCTGCTGCACGGCCAGACGCGCTACAACGTCAAGAGCCGCTTCGTCGAGGAACTGCCCGAGGCCAACGTGCGCTGGATCACGCCACGCAACCAGGCCTTCGGCTCGGGCTATGCGCGCGAGTACAAGCAGGCGTGGGAGCGCGGCACGGGGCTCGGGTCGATGGTGGGCGCCGGGCGCGTGGAGTCGTCGTTCTCGGGCTCGTCGTCCTCGTCGAACGTGCCGAAGGCGATGGAGGCGAGCCGCACCGCGACCGGCAACGGCCACAAGTTCCGCTCCGGCCAGTCGGTCTTCCACACCAAGTTCGGCGAGGGCGTGATCGTCACGCTCGAAGGCAGCGGCGAGGAAGCGCGCGCGCAGGTCAACTTCGGCCGCCACGGCATGAAGTGGCTGGCGCTGGCGGTGGCGAAGCTGCAGCCGGTGGATTGAAGGAGTCGACGCCATGCCCTACGTCGCCCCGACCATGACCCCGATCTTCGACGCCGGCTGCGCGCTCGTCGGCTGGTTCGACGGCACGCACGTGTTCGGCCTGGATCTCGACTGGATTGCGTTCCACGGGCAGGGCAACGTCTTCACGTCGACGCTGTCGACCGAGTGGCTGGGCCCGTTGCACGACGGCGCCTTCCTCGATCGCCAGGGGCGGCCGGTCGCCTGGCTCGAGGGCACGTCGCCGCAGGGCAGCCTGGCGCCCGCCGCGCCGTTGCGGGCGATGCGTCCGCTGCCGCCGAAGCGGCCGCTGTTCCCGCGCATGCCGCTGTCGCCGGCCGAGCCGCTGGCGCCCGCCACCGGCTGGTCGGCGCTGTCGTGGCTCGAGTGGACGGGCCGTGCCCCGGCGCCGCCGGTGGCGGGCGAGGTCGCCCTCGAGGCGCTCGGGCCGCAGGGCTTGGACGAGTTCTTCCGCTACCTCGACGACCACCTGCGCGACAACGGCCGCGACGGCGTCTACTTCCAGCCGCTGTCGGTCGAGGACTCTCGACTGCCGGCCGACAAGGCCCGGTCCTTCGTCGACGGTGTCGCGCTGGACGTCGGCGCCACGGGCTGGCGTCGCGCCTGGGTCGCGCGCGACGCAGGCGGCGCGATCGCCGGCCATGTCGACCTGCGCGGCCACGCCGAAGCCTTCACCGCGCATCGCTGCGTCGTCGGGCTCGGCGTGCACCGCGACCGGCGCCGGCAGGGCATCGCCCGGAAGCTGCTGGCGCACGCCGAGCAGTGGGCGGCGGCGCAGCCGTCGCTGCAATGGATCGACCTGCGCGTGCTCGCGATCAACGAGCCCGCCGTCACGCTCTACCGCGCCGCGGGCTACGACATGAACGGCGGCACGCGCGACCGCTTCGTGATCGACGGGAAGTCGATCGGGGAGATGTCGATGGCGAAGAAGATCGCGCGCTGACCGACGCTCAGCCCTTCCAGGTGAACGGGAACTTCACCTGCTGCCAGAACCCGTTCGGCACGTAGTCGCCGACGACGCCGTACATCTTCGGCCACTTCTGCTCGGACTTCACGGCGGTGCCGAACAGGTAGTCGAGGAACGCGAGGTGGGCGGCGTAGTTCTTGTCGATCGCCTCGTCGTCCTGCGAATGGTGCCAGTGGTGGAAGTTGGGCGTGACGACGAGGTAGCGCAGCGGGCCGAGCCGCACGCTGACGTTCGCGTGGTTGAAGACGGCCTGGAAGCCGACGATCACGATATAGATGTCGATGACGCTCTTGTCGAAGCCCAGCACGAAGATCGGCGCGAGCACCAGCGTGCGCGTGATCAGCAGCTCGAGGAAATGCTGGCGCGAGCCGGCCAGCCAGTCCATGCTCTTCACGCTGTGGTGCACGGCGTGCAGGCGCCAGAGCGTCGGGATCTCGTGATACGCGCGGTGCGTCCAGTACTGCACGAGGTCGGCGACGAGGATGATGAGGAACACGGCCGCGGGCAGCGGCAGGTCGCGCACCCAGGCCTGGATGCCGTCCTTGGCCGCCCAGCCGAACAGCTTGTGCACCAGCAGGTTGGTGGCGAGCAGCACGAAGCCGACGATCATGTGGTTGACGAGGAAGTGCTGCGTGTCCACCTGCCACTCGGCGCGGAACACGGGTTGCTCGCGGCGCAGCGCGAACAGCTTCTCGATGAACACGAAGATCAGCGACGAGCCGAGCAGGTCGAGGATGAACCAGTCGAGGCCGATGTAGGGCGTGTGGTCGGCGAAGTTGTTGACCGGCACCTTCGCGCCGCCCAGCAGCGCCGACAGCGCGACAAGGAAGAACGCCGACGCCGCGAGCCAGCGCGTGCGCGCGAACAGGATGTTGTAGAGCGAGATGCCGCCCGAGATCACCATCGCCCAGTACATGATCACGCGGATCGTGGCGACGTCGTAGGACTTGCGCAACTCCGGCGTCGTCAGGTACTGCGGGAAGTGGAACGCGAGCACGCCGAGGAAGCACAGCACGGCGAGGATCAGCGCGACGACGCCCGAGGACAGCCCGCGTCCGCTCGGCAACGGGCCGTGCGAGTGGGTCAGCTGGTTGAGCTTGTCGAGCGTCTTCATGGGCGGTGTCCTGGTCGGGCGGTCGAAGGGGGAGCCGTGGCGCTGCGCGGCGCTCCGCGCATTGGATCAGGACCGGCGCGGAGCCGGTTCGCCCGAACGGGGGAACCCGGGAAGGCGGCGCGCGGGGCGCCGGCCCTCACGACCTCGGATTGTCGGTGGGCGCGAGCACCGTGCGGATCGGTTGCGTCGACGTGATCTGGAAGGTATCGACGAAACCGAACCAGAGCGTGACATAGAACACGGCCGACATCGCCCACGAGACCGGCGTCATCAGCACGACCGCCACGCCGAGGTTGCCCGTCGCGGCCGCGACCAGCAGCATCAGCAGCGCGAACAGCACGCCGACCGCGCACCAGCCGAGCGTGTAGACAGCGAAGGCCGCGCGCGTGCGCCACAGCGCGACGATGCTCGAGAACATCGCCTGCGCCGCGCGCTGGCGGCCCCAGTACACGAGCGCCGGCGCATGCCACAGTGGCACCGACACGATCGCCAGGCCGAAGGTCTTGAGCAGCAGGACGAAGGTGCCGACGCCGCTGATCTCGGGCGGCGCCGGGATCGTGCCGTCGGCGCCGGGCGTCATCACGGCGAGCATCCAGGCCTTGGCCTCGCCGCCGTCGATGCTGTCGCCGAACAAGTACATCAGCATGAACGCGGCGAAGTAGACGAGGCCGATCGCCAGCAGCGACAGGCGCTCGTCGCGGCCCACCAGCATCGGCCGCGCGAAGACGGACGGCCGGATCGGCAGGTCGTTGAGCACGTCCTCGCTCGCGATCATGAAGCCGAGCGACAGCAGCGGCATCAGGATCAGGGCCAGCGCCTCGAGCTCGATCGAGCTGAACGTGACCATCATCGCCAGCAGCACGAGGCCGAACAGCCCCATGAAGCCGACGGGCCGGCGCAGGAACAGGCGCAGGCCGCGCCGGATCCAGTCGAGGCCGGCGCGGGCGGGGATCGTGCGCAGTCCGACACGGACGGGAGGGCGCGGGGCGGTCATGTCGGCGAGGGTCTCAGACGTTCGGGTGCCAGGGGTTGTCGATGCAGTCGACGAGCACGCGCTCGAAATGCGTCGGATCCTTGGGCTTGAGCAGGGCGGCTTCGCGCGGCAGGTACCAGTCGGCCAGGCGCGAGAGCCAGAAGCGCAGCGCGGCGGCGCGGCGCATCGCGGGCAGCGCGCGCAGCTCGGCCGGGCTCATCGGGCGATGCAGGTGGTAGGCGCGCAGCAACGCCTCGGCGCGCTCGGTCTCGAGGCGGCCGCTGGCGAGGTCGACGCACCAGTCGTTCACGCAGACCGCGAGGTCGTAGACATGGTGGTCGACGCCGGCGAAGTAGAAGTCGAACACGCCCGACAGGCGCGGCGCTTCGGGCGGGCCGTCGAAGAGGGCGTTGTCGCGGAAGAGGTCGGCGTGCACCGGGCCGCGCGGCAGCGACTGCGTCGACGCGGCGGCGTGGAAGCGCTGCTGGAAGTCGAGTTCGGCGTCCAGGCGCGCGGCGAGTTCGGGGCCGACGTACGGATGCACGACCGGCACCGTCGCCGCCCACCAGTCGAGGCCGCGCAGGTTGGGCTGCTGCGTCGGGTAGTCGAGCGCGCCGTCGTGCAGGTGCGCGAGCGTGACGCCCAGCAGCGAACAGTGCGCGAGCATCGGCGCGTCGATGCTCTCGCCCGGCAGCAGGGTGACGAGCGACGCCGGCTTGCCGCCGATCGCGTGCAGGAAGTTGCCCTGCGCGTCGGTGCGCGGCTCGGGCACCGGCAGGCCCTTGCGCGCCAGGTGCTGCATCAGGCCGAGGTAGAACGGCAGCTGCTCGAAGCCGAGCCGCTCGAACACGGTCAGCACCCAGCTGCCCTTGTCCGTGTGCACGAAGTAGTTGGTGTTCTCGATGCCGCCGGCGCAGCCGGTCATCGAGACGAGCGCGCCGGCGTCCAGCTGCCGCAGCAGCTCGGCGGCGGTGGCGGTGTCGACCTCGGTGTAGACAGCCATCTCAGGCGCTCCCGGCCATCGAGGCGGACGCGTGCCCGACCGCGCGGTGCGGTGCGACCGCGGCGACCAGGCCCGGCACGCCTCAGAAACCGAAGTTGAACAGCCGCATGCCCGCGGCCTTGTCGTTTTCCGGGTCGACGCTCGGATCGCGCGGCTGGATCTCGTAGCTGCCCATGCCCGGGATCTTGGAGTGCACGACGATCTTGGTCGTGACGCCGCGCACGCGCGTCTCCTCGATCTTGACCTGCGAGTCCTCGGTGACGAGGTGCTCGACCTTGGCTTCCTTGACCTTCGTCGTCGCCGGCGCGGTCTCGACCAGGTCGGGCGCCGTCGGGTCGATCGGCGACGCGCGCGCCGGGGCGGAGGCTTCCTGCGCGCGCTGCGGCGCGGCCTCGTGCTGCTGGGCACCAGCCGGATTGCCGACGAGGGCGAACAGTGCGGCCAGGGCGCAGGCGGCGAGGGACGAGGCGGAGCGGGCGGTCATGTGCCGATTCTAGACGGTCGCGGTGCCGCGAATGTTTCGGACGCGCGGGCGCAAATCACGGACTTCTGGCGGCCCCGGCGCGCCACGCATGCGCGCCGCGCCCGGCACAATGGCGGGATGACCGACAAGACCCTGCTCCTGGTGGATGGCTCCAGCTATCTGTACCGCGCCTACCACGCCATGCCCGACCTGCGCGGCCCCGGCGGCGTGCCGACCGGCGCGATCCGCGGCATGGTCAGCATGATGAAGCTGCTGCGCGAGCAGATCGGCGCCGACTACGCGGCCTGCGTGTTCGACGCCAAGGGCAAGACCTTCCGCGACGACTGGTATCCCGAGTACAAGGCCAACCGCGCGTCGATGCCGGAGGACCTGTCCGCGCAGATCGAGCCGATCCACGAGGTCGTCAAGCTGCTCGGCTGGCCGATCATCATGGTGCCGGGCATCGAGGCCGACGACGCGATCGGCACGCTGGCGCGCGCGGCGACGCGGGCCGGCTGGAAGACGGTGATCTCGACCGGCGACAAGGACCTGGCGCAGCTCGTCGACGACCACGTCACGCTGATCAACACGATGACCAACGAGACGCTGGATGCCGCCGGCGTCCTCGCCAAGTTCGGCGTGCCGCCGGCGCTGATCATCGACTACCTCGCGCTCGTCGGCGACACCGTCGACAACGTGCCCGGCGTCAACAAGGTCGGGCCGAAGACGGCGGTGAAGTGGCTGGTCGAGCACGGCTCGCTCGACAACGTGATCGCCGCGGCGCCGTCGATGAAGGGCGCGGTCGGCGAGAACCTGCGCCAGGCGCTCGACTGGCTGCCGCAGGGGCGCCGGCTCGTCACGGTGGTCACCGACCACGACATGGGCCCGCACGTCGAAGGCTGGCCGGGGCTCGATGCGCTCGCGCTGCAGCCGGTGAACCACGAGCACCTGGTGGAGTTCTACCAGCGCTACGGCTTCAAGGGCTGGCGCGAGGAGCTCGAGAGGCAGCTCGGGGTCGCCGCGTCGCCCGCGCCGGCAGCGAGCAGTCCGCGCGGGCTGTTCGACGACGAGGAGGCCGGCGTGCCCGCGCTGCCCGCCGCGGCGACGATGGCGCTGGCGCGCGAGTACGACACGATCTTCACCTTCGAGCAGCTCGACGCCTGGATCGCCAAGTTGCGCGCGGCGCCGCTGTCGGCGCTCGACACCGAGACCGACTCGCTCGACGCGATGCGCGCGCGCATCGTCGGCATCTCGTTCGCCGTCGAGCCGGGCCGCGCCGCGTACGTGCCGCTGCGTCACGACTACGCCGGCGCGCCCGACCAGCTGCCCTTCGACGAGGTCATCGCGCGCCTGCGGCCGTGGCTCGAGGACGCGGGCGCGGCCAAGGTCGGCCAGCACATCAAGTACGACACGCACGTGTTCGCCAACATCGGCATCGACGTGCGCGGCTGGAAGTTCGACACCCTGCTGGAGAGCTACGTGTTCGAGGCGCATCGCCAGCACGGGCTTGCGAGCCTCGCCGAGCGCCACCTGGGCCGCAAGGGACTCGACTACGAGGATCTGTGCGGCAAGGGCGCGAAGCAGATCCCGTTCTCGCAGGTCGACATCGAGCGCGCCGCGCTGTACTCGGGCGAGGACAGCGAGATGACGCTGCAGGTGCACGAGGTGCTGTACCCGCAGCTCTCGGCCGTGCCGGGCATGAAGTACGTCTACGAGCAGATCGAGATGCCGGCCAGCGAGGTGCTCGGGCGCATCGAGCGCCACGGCGTGCTGATCGACAGCGCGCGCCTGGCCGACCAGTCGCGCGTGCTCGCGGAACGCATGCTGGCGCTCGAGAACGAAGCCTATGAGATCGCCGGCCAGCCGTTCAACCTCGGCTCGCCCAAGCAGATCGGCGAGATCCTGTTCGGCAAGCTCGGCCTGCCGGTCGTCAAGAAGACGGCCAGCGGCGCGCCGTCGACCGACGAGGAAGTGCTGGAGAAGCTGGCGCTCGACTTCCCGCTGCCGGCCAAGCTGCTCGAGCACCGCGGCCTCGCGAAGCTGAAGGGCACGTACACCGACAAGCTGCCGCTGATGGTCAACCCCGACACCGGCCGCGTGCACACGCACTACGCCCAGGCGGTCGCGGTGACGGGGCGGCTGTCCAGCAACGACCCGAACCTGCAGAACATCCCGATCCGCACGCCCGAGGGCCGGCGCGTGCGCGAGGCGTTCATCGCGCCGCCGGGGCATGTGGTGGTGTCGGCCGACTATTCGCAGATCGAGCTGCGCCTGATGGCCCACATCAGCCAGGATCCGGGCCTGCTGCGCGCGTTCACCGACGGCATGGACGTCCACCGCGCCACCGCCGCCGAGGTGTTCAACCTCGCGGCGGAGGACGTCACGAGCGAGCAGCGCCGCTACGCCAAGACGATCAACTTCGGGCTGATCTACGGCATGGGCGCGTTCGGGCTGGCGTCGTCGCTGGGCATCGAGCAGAAGGCGGCGCGCGACTACATCGACCGCTACTTCTCGCGCTTCGCCGGCGTCAAGCGCTACATGGACGAGACCAAGGCGCGTGCCGCGGAGCTGGGCTATGTCGAGACGCTGTTCGGCCGCCGCATCGAGCTGCCCGAGATCCGCGGCGGCAACGGCCCGCGCCGCGCCGGCGCCGAGCGCCAGGCCATCAACGCGCCGATGCAGGGCACGGCCGCGGATCTGATCAAGCTGGCGATGCTCGCGGTGCAGAAGGCGCTCGACGACCAGGGGCGCGCGACGCGCATGGTGATGCAGGTGCACGACGAACTCGTGTTCGAGGTGCCGGACGCCGAGGTCGACTGGGCGCGCGTCGAGATCCCGAAGCTGATGGCGGGCGTGGCGACGCTGTCGGTGCCGTTGATCGCGGAGGTGGGTGTCGGGTTGAATTGGGACGAGGCGCATTGATGGCGGCGTCTTCGCCGTCGCCGCCGCCTTCGTGGCACGGCTTCGTCGCCGTGGTCGTCGTGGTGCTGGCGATCGACATCTTCGCGCTCGCGATGCATTCCGAATTCCAGCCGACCTACCTGCTGCGCACCATCGCGCCCGCGATCGCGCTGGTGCTCGGCGCGACGTTCACGCACCGCGTGGCGGCGCGCCGGGCGCAGATCGACGTGCCCGGCGAATTCAATCCGGGCGGGCGCTCGCTGTTCCTCGGCTTCGTGATGGTCGCGGCCACGGTGCTGGCGTGGCTGCTGTCGGCGCAGGCGGTGCCGTCGCTGATGAACGCGGCGCTCGGCGTGGCGCGCAGCGAGGCGGCCGTGGTGGCGGAAAAGCCCGCCGCGACGGCGGATGCGACCTGCGGGCATCGGCTCGTCATCACGAGCGCATCGCTGGCGCGGCCGCTCGACGAATGCTCGCCGGAGCCCGTCTGGCGCGCGGCGGCGGTCGGCTCGAAGGTGACGGTCGACCTGTCGGCGAGCGCGTTCGGCGCGGAGGCCTCGGGCCTGCGTCCGTGAGCCTTTGGGCGGCGCCCGGAAGGGCCATGCCGTGAAACTGTCACAAGAGGGTCATAAACTCGGAGGATGACTGACGTTCCCCAAGCCGTGGCGCCAGTGCGCCTGGCCCTGCTCAATCGCGAGCGTTCCATCCTCGAATTCAACCGGCGCGTGCTGGCCCAGGCACTGCGCGCGGACGTGCCGCTGCTGGAGCGGCTGCGCTACGTGACGATCGTCTCGTCGAACCTCGACGAGTTCTTCGAAGTGCGTTTCGCCGGCGCCCTCGAAGCCGCGCGCGCACCGGGCAACAGCGACGCCTGGCGCGAGCTGATCGGCATCTCGGGCGAGGCGCATGCGCTGATCGACGAGCAGTACGCCGTCTTCAACGAGAAGGTGATGCCCGAGCTGGCGCTGCAGGGCATCCGCGTGGTCAACCACGCCGAGCGCAGCGAAGGGCAGCGCGAATGGGTCGCGCGCTTCTTCGAGCGCGAGGTGCGCCCGCTGCTGCTGCCGGTCGGGCTCGACCCGGCGCATCCGTTCCCGCAGGTCGCCAACAAGTCGCTGAACTTCATCGTGCAGCTGGGCGGGCGCAACGCGTTCGGGCGCGAGAACACGATCGCGATCGTCAAGGTGCCGCGCGTGCTGCCGCGCGTGATCAAGCTGCCCGAATCGTGCACGCCGAAGAACGAGCAGCATTTCGTGCTGCTGTCCAGCGTGATCCGCGCGCACCTGGCCGAGCTGTTCCCGGGGCGCAATGTCGAATCGTTTTCGCAGTTCCGCGTGACGCGCGACTCCGAGCTGGAAGTCGACGAGGACGACATCCGCAACCTGCGCCAGGCGCTGCGCCGCGGGCTCACGACGCGCCATTACGGGCGGGCGATCCGCCTGGAGGTCGTCAACACCTGCCCCGAGGCGCTGTGGCGCCTGCTGCTCGCGCAGTTCGACCTGCCCGAGGCGGCGCTGCACCGCGTCAACGGGCCGGTGAACCTGGTGCGCCTGAACGAGCTGATCGACCAGGCGACCGACCCGAAGCACGGCCCGACGCTGCGCTTCGAGCCCTACGAGCCGAAGTGGCCGCGCGGCCGCCTGCCGCAGACGGGATCGATGTTCGACCGCCTGCGCGCCGGCGACGTCCTGCTGCACCATCCGTTCGAGAGCTTCGACCCGGTGGTCGCGTTCCTGCGCGAGGCGGTGCTCGACGCGCAGGTGCTGGCGATCAAGATGACGATCTACCGCACCGGCGAGAAGTCGGTGCTGATGGACCTTCTGATCGAGGCCGCGCGGCGGGGCAAGGAAGTGATGGTGGTCGTGGAGCTGAAGGCGCGCTTCGACGAGGAGGCCAACATCAACTGGGCGGAGCGGCTGGAGGCGGTCGGCGCGCAGGTGGTCTACGGCATCGTCGGCCTGAAGACGCACGCCAAGCTGCTG
>JASLEM010000477.1 GCA_030151165.1 Burkholderiaceae bacterium | reverse complement strand
GGAACGGCCGTCGGCCAGCGATCCCAAGCCGGTCGTCTTCCCGGTCGACGTGTGCGAGGCGCCGCTCGCGGCCGGCGCGCGCAACGTCCGGCTCGGCGACCGCGCCCTGCCCGCGCCACGCGCCGCCGCGCGCCGCATCGTCGTGCTGGGCGATACAGGGTGCCGTATCAAGGGCCGCACGGCGCAGGCCTGCAAGGATCTCGCCGGCTGGCCCTTCGCGCAGGTCGCCGCGGCCGCCGCCGCGACGAAGCCCGACCTCGTGATCCACGTCGGCGACTACCACTACCGCGAGTCGCCCTGCCCCGCCGGCAACGCGGGCTGCGCCGCAAGCCCCTGGGGGTATGGCTGGGACGCCTGGAACGCGGACTTCTTCGAGCCCGCGCGCCCGCTGCTGGCCGCCGCGCCGTGGGTCTTCGTGCGCGGCAACCACGAGGAATGCAGCCGCGCCGGCCAGGGCTGGTTCCGCCTGCTCGCGCCGGAGCCGTGGTCGCCCGCGCGCTCGTGCGACCTCGCGACCAACGACGACGACGCCAACTTCACGCAGCCCTACGCGGTGCCGCTCGGTGCCGCGACGCAGCTGATCGTGTTCGACTCCGCGCACGCCGGCAACGATCCGCTCGACCCGGGCAAGCCGGCCGACGCGACGATCCTCAAGGCCTACCTGGCCGACGTGCGCGCGCTCGATCGCCTTGCGGCGCCCGGCCAGCGCAGCTGGTTCGCGAGCCACCACCCGGTGCTCGGCTTCGCCCCCGGCCCCGCGCCCGGCGACCCGGCGCTGCAGCGCGCGCTCGACGAGGTCAACGGCAGCGTCTACTTCCCGCCCGGCGTCCAGCTCGCGCTGCACGGCCACGTGCACCTGTTCCAGGCGCTCGGTTTCGACGACGGCCACCCCGCGACGCTCGTCGCCGGCAACGGGGGCGACAACCTCGACGCGTCGCTGCCCAGCCCGCTGCCGCCCGGCGCGAGCCCGGCGCCCGGCACGCACCTCGCGCAGGCGACGACCAGCGACGCGTTCGGCTTCCTCGTGATGGAACGAGTGTCGCCCGACGACGCCGGCGACAACGGCCGCTGGACGATCGTCGCGCACCGCCGCGACGGCAGCGAGATGACGCGCTGCGCGCTCGGCCCGGCCGGCACGCTCGCCTGCACGCCGCCCGGCTTCGTGCGCTGAGCGTCGCGGCGGGCCTCCGCGCGCGAGGCATCGGCCCAAAGAACGATTGACGCCGAGCCGCCGGGCGCGCAAATTGCCGATCTGCGCCGTCGTGCCCGCGCTCGTCGGGCACCTGCCGCCAACCGATTCGGAGCCGTTCCATGGACGACCAGACCATCCTCAACCAGATCACCGCCCTCGTCGACGAGGAACACAAGCTGCGCGAGGAGTCGAGCGCGCCCGAGCAGAACGCCAGCCGGCTGAAGCACGTGGCCGAGCAGCTCGACCAGTGCTGGGACCTGCTGCGCCAGCGCCGCGCGAAGCGCGAGTTCGGCGCCGACCCCGACGCGGCCAAGCCGCGCGACATCGGCACCGTCGAGAACTACACGAACTGACGCGCTCGTCGCGCGTCACGCGCGCACCCGGGCAAGGCCGCCGCGTGCGGCCTTGTTTCGTTGCGTGCGCCGGATCAATGGCGCGCCGAGCCCGGCTGCGCCACGCGACGGTGGCGCTCGGCCAGGACGGCGTCGGGCACGACGTTCGTCAGCGCCGCCTCGACCTTGTTCCTCCAGCCGGCCACGACGTGGTCCTGGCCCTTCATCATCGCGTCGTAGCCGGCCTGCGCGACCTCGGCCGGCATCGCCTTCTCGCCCGTGCCGAGCTCGGTGTCGAGCATGTCGGCGCGCTCGAAGAAGCGCGTGTCGGTCGCGCCCGGCATCAGGCAGGTGACCGACACGCCGGAGTCCTTCAGCTCGTTGCGCAGCGCGAACGAGAACGAGTCGATGAAGGCCTTCGTCGCGTTGTAGACCGCCTGGAACGAGCCCGGCGTGAGGCCGGCGATCGAGCCCGTGATGAGGATGCGGCCCCGCGCGCGCTGGCGCATCGCGCGGCCGACACGGTGGAGGATGTCCAGCGTGCCGGTGACGTTGGTGTCGACCACGTGCCGCGCTTCCGAGAACGGCTTGTCGAGGAAGCCGTGGCCGAGCCCGTGGCCCGCGTTGGCCATCAGCAGCTCGACCGGCCGGCCGCCGATGGCCAGCACGAGCTTGTCGACGCCGAACGGGGTCGACAGGTCGGCCTCGACGGTGTCGACCGTGGCGCCGAGCGCCCGAAACGTCTCGGCGGCCTGCTCGAGCGGCCCCTGGTCGGCCGCGATGACGAGGTCGTGGCCATCGAGCGCGGCCAGCCGCGCGAGTTCGTGGCCGATGCCCGACGAGGCGCCGGTGACGACGGCCAGCGGGCGATGGGAAGAGATCGAGGCCATGAGGTGCTCCTGGGTTCGAGGGTGGCGAGTGGCGCGTGGAACGAAGGCCGCGCGCGCCCTGTTTCGTGCTTCACCCCCTATTCAGCAAGGCCTGTACCCCGGCCGTGCGAGCCGCGTTTCTTTACGCGCGCCGAGCCGGCCGTCGAGCTCGTTCAGGAATACCCATTGCCGCATTTCCATGCGACCTCCGAACCTCTCGTTTCGGATCGAAGGCCGGCCCCGTGGGCGTCCTCAGGGACACGGCGGGTCACCTCAACTTCAGGAGCATTCACGTGAGCAAGAACCAGCAACAAGGCAACAACGCGGGCCAGCAGGACAAGAACAACCAGCAGAGCCAGTCGGGCCGCCAGGACCAGCAAGGCGACAAGAATTCCCAGCTGACGCCCAGCGGCGGCTCGAACCAGCAGGGCAAGGGCTCGTCGCAGCAGTCGCAGTCGGGCCAGCAGGGCCAGCAGGGCTCGAACAACCTGAAGCAGCCGTCGCAGCAGGGCGGCGACCACCAGAACCGCGGCTCGAACGACAAGCAGCGTTGAAGGGGACGACGCGATCGGCGCCTCGCCGATCGCGCGTCACCACCGACAGGCCGGCCTCGCGCCGGCCTCTTTTTTTGCTTCAGGAAGCGAAGCGTTTCGCGAACGCGAGGTACGCGTCGAGCCAGCCCTTCACGAACTTCGCGGTCGATTCGCCGAGCTCGCCGGAGGGCTCGAACACGCCCTCCTTCGCATGGATGAAGGCCTCGGGCTGCGGCAGCGTGGGCATGTCGACCGCCGCCAGCACGTTGCGCAGGTGCTGCTGCGCGAGCGCGGTGCTCATCGTGCCCGGCGACACGCCGATGATCGCCGCCGGCTTGCCCTTCCACGCGCTCTGGCCATGGGGCCGCGAGCCGTGGTCGATCGCGTTCTTCAGCACGCCCGGGATCGAGCGGTTGTATTCGGGCGTGACGAAGACCACCCCGTCCGACGCCAGGATCGCCGCCTTGAACGCGCGCACCGGCTCGGCGGGATCCTTCTCATGATCCTGGTCGAACAGCGGCAGGTCGCCGATCCACACGCGGTGCAGTTCGACGTCCGCCGGCGCGAGCTTGTGCAGCGCGTCGGCGAGCTTGCCGTTCCACGAGCCTTCGCGGAGGCTGCCGACGATGACGGCGATGCGGGTCTGAGCCATGGAAATTCCTCGAGTTGACGAACGAGCCAGTCTGGCCGATGACCGCGCGCCCGGCCATCTGCCGAAGGACGGATGGCAAGGCGCGTGCTCAGCGCAGGCTGGCCTGCAACGGCTCCAGCCCGAGCCGCTGGCCGCCCGCGAGCACCCAGTGGATCACGGCACCGAGCTCCTCGAGCGTGTACTGCTTGTGCAGCAGCGCGCGCACGCCGGCCTGGCGGGCGTCCGACTGGAGCTGCTCGGGGATGTTGCCCGAGCTGATGACGACGGGCAGGTCGGAGCGGATCGCCGCGAGCTCGCGCGCGACGTCGAGGCCGGACAGCTCCGGCATGTTCAGGTCGGTCACGACGATGTCGAAGGACGCGGGCGCCGCACGCACGGCGTCGATGGCCGCGGCCGGGTCGTGCATGCAGGCGACGACGTAGCCGATGCGCTCCAGCAGCCGCTCGACCATCACCACCATCACCTCGTCATCGTCGATGTAGAGCACGCGCTCGCCGTGGCCGCGGTGCGCGACGGTGATCGGCGGCGCGCGTTCGGCGTGCGCGGCGGCCTCGGTGCGCGGCAGGAAGATCTGGAACTCGCTGCCCGTGCCTTCCTCGGTCTCGACGCGGATCGCCCCGCCGTGCGCGGCGACGATGCCGTGCACGACGGCCAGCCCGAGCCCGGTGCCCTCGCCCACCGGCTTGGTGGTGAAGAAGGGCTCGAAGATGCGGGCGCGCGTGGCCGCGTTCATGCCGCGCCCGTTGTCCTGCACCGACAGCCGCGCATAGCGGCCCGCGGGCAAGGCGACGCCGATCGCGCGCGCGCCGGCGGCGTCGAGTTCGACCGCGGCCAGCTCGATCGCGACGCGGCCCGGGCTGCCGCCGAGCGCATGCCAGGCGTTGGTGCAGAGGTTCATCAGCACCTGCTCGACCTGCGTCGCGTCCGCCATCACGTGCAGCGGCTCGTCGCAGAGCCGCGTCTCGAGCGTCACGCCCGCGGGCAGCGTCGCGCGCAGCAGGCCGATGCTCTCGTCGACGAGCGGGCGCAGCTCGCAGTTGGCGACCTCGCGCGGCTGGCGGCGCGCGAACGCGAGGATCTGCTGCACGAGCCCGCGCCCGCGCAGGCTGGCCTTGCGGATCTGGTCGAGGCCGACGAGCAGCGGGTCGCCTTCGGGCAGGTCCTGCATCGCGAGCGCCACGTTGCCGAGGATGCCGGCGAGCACGTTGTTGAAGTCGTGCGCGATGCCGCCGGCGAGCACGCCGATCGCCTCCATCTTCTGCGACTCGCGCAGTTGCGCCTCGAGCTCCTGGCGCACGACCTGGCCGCGCCGCTGCTCGGTGATGTTGCGGCCGACGCCGCGATAGCCGGTGAAGCGCCCGTCCGCGGCGAAGACGGGCTCGCCGCTGACACTGACGGTCTGCAGCTGGCCGTTCGGGCCGCGGTGCATGATCTCGAAGTCGCGGAACGGCTCGTGTGCCTCGAGCTGCTCGCGGTGCGCCGCCCACGCCGCGTCGTCCATGCCCTCGCTGGCCGCTTCCCACGGCCGCTGGCCGACCAGGCGGCGCAGGCCGATCTCGCTGTCGTGCGCGCGGCCGCCGACGATCTTCGTCAGGCGCAGGTCCTCGTCCTGCTCCCAGTACCAGTCGGACGACAGCGCCGTGAGCGAGCGGAAGCGCGCCTCGCTCTCGCGCAGCGCGTCCTCGGCGAGGCGGCGCTCGGTGATGTCGGTCACCATGGCCAGCGCGCCGACGTACGCGCCGTCGTCGCCGATCGCCGCGCTCGTGCTCATCGCCGTCCACAGGTCGCTGCCGTCCTTGCGGCGCAGACGGAAGTCGTGCTGCTCGGAGATGCCCTGCTCGCGCCGGCGCACGTTCTCGGCGGCCACGGCGCGCGCGCGGTCGTCCATGAAGTCGTACATCGGGCGGCCGATCATCTCCTCGACGGTGTAGCCCAGCATGCTGGCCATCTTCGGGTTGACGAAGGTGGTCACGGTCGCCGCGTCGATCATCCAGATGCCTTCCTCGGCGGTCTGCACGATGCGCCGGTAGCGCTCCTCGCTGCGCTGCAGCGCCTGCTGCTGGCGCACGCGCTGCGTGATGTCGCGCATGAACGCGCCGAAGATGCGGTGGCCGTCGACGGCGAGGTCGGCGAACGAGATCTCGACCGGGAACTCGTGCCCGTCGCGATGCCGCGCGACGATCTCGATCGAGCGCCAGTCCAGCCGGCGCTGGCCGGTCGCGAGGTAGCGCCCGAAGCCGTGGGCATGTCCCGCGCGCAGGCGCTCCGGCTGCAGCACGGCGAGATCCTGGCCGACGAGTTCCTCCGGCCGATAGCCGAAGGTGCCGAGCACCGCCGGATTGCAGAAGCGGATGCGGCTGGCCTCGTCGACCATCAGCACCACGTCGGTCGTCGTGTGCCACAGCAGCCGCTCGCGCTCCGCGGTCTCGCGCAGCATCTGCTCGGCGGCCTTGCGCTCCGAGATGTCCTGCATCGTGCCGCGCAGGCGCGTCACGCGGCCGGTCGCGTTCTTCACCGGCTGGCAGACCGCGTGCAGCCAGCGCGTGCTGCCGTCGGCCAGCAGGAAGCGGAACTCGCCTTCGGTCGGCAGGCACTCGTAGAACGCACGCTGGACGGCCGCCTCGTAGCGCGCGCGGTCGTCCGCGTGAATGTATTCGCCGAACTCCGCGATGTTGAGCGGGCCCAGCGCCGGCAGGCGGCCGATGACCGCGAACAGGCCGTCCGACCAGGCGGTGACGCCGGTCGCGGGGTCGGTCTCCCAGCTGCCCATGCGCGACAGGCGTTGCGCCTGTGTGAGCATCGCCTCGGATTCGCGCAGCTCGGAGGCCAGCTCGATCGCGTGCTGCCGCTGCTCGTGCAGCAGCACCTGCTTGCGGCGCGACTGCAGCAGCGTCTCGACGAGCCCGGCGATGTCCTGCAGCCCGGCGCGCTGGTCCGCCGTCAGCGAGCGCGGGCGCGGGTCGAGCACGCAGACGGTGCCCAGCACGACGCCTTCGTAGACGATCGGGCAACCCGCGTACGACCGGATCGCGCGCGGGCCGACGACGAACTTGTTGCCGGCGAAGCGCGGGTCGGCGGCGGCGTCGGGGATCTCGACCAGCGTCGATCGATCGAGCACGCAGATGCAGAAGCTCTCGGCGACGAGCGCCTCGGTCGCCACGGTGCCGACGCGTGCGCGGATCCACTGCCGCTCACCGGCGAGGAAGGTCACCATCGCGATCTCGGCGCCGGTGACGCCCGCGGCGACCCGGGCCAGCCGATCGAATGCGGGATCCGGATCCGCGTTGAGCAAATCCAGCATCTGCAGCAGTTCGAGGCGACGCGAATCGTCTGCGTGTCGGGTGGTGTCCATCCAGGGAGGCCCGCGGAGTTGGCTCAGCATACTGCCGAACCCTGGCTTCGGCGAATGAGGGTTTGCGCCCCTGCCGCGATGCCGAGGGAATGCTCACAAACCCCCAGGGGTATGACCCGACGCGCGCCCTCCCGCGCTCCTCATGCGGCCTGGACGTCGACCAGCAGCTTGCCCCGGTGCTCGCCGGTGAACAGCGCGTTGAGCGTCGCGGGCAGGCGCTCGAAGCCGTGGACGACGGTCTCCTCGAACACGATCTCGCCGCGCTGCACCCAGGGGCCGACGATGCGGATCATCTCGTCCATGCGGTGCAGGTAGTCGCGCGCCAGCATGCCCTGGATCGTGGCGCGCTGGTAGAGCATGTGGTGCAGGAAGCGCGGGCCGAGCTCGGGCGCGTCGAGGCCGCCGGAGTACTGGCTGATCGTGCCGCAGATGACGATGCGGGCGCGGCGATTGATGATCGGGATGATCGCGTCGGTGATCCACCCCCCTACATTATCGAAGTAGACGTCGACGCCGCCGGTCTTCGCCTTGATGGCCGCGGAGAGCGCGTCGGCGTCCGCGAACGCCTTGTAGTCGAGCGCCGCGTCGAGGCCGAGCTCGTTCACCAGCCAGTCGCACTTCGCCTGCCCGCCGGCGATGCCCAGCACGCGGCAGCCGTGGCGCTTCGCGAACTGCGCCACGAGCGAGCCGACCGCGCCCGCGGCGCCCGAGACGACGACCACCTCGCCCGCATGCGGCCGCCCGGACTCGGTCAGCCCGAACCACGCCGTGCGGCCGGGCATGCCCAGCACGCCCAGCGCCGTGCTGACGGGCGCGAGCGCCGGGTCGAGCCGGCGCAGCGCGCCGTGGTGGACGCGCGCGTGCGTCTGCCAGCCCATCATGCCCTCGACCCAGTCGCCTTCGCGGAACGCCGCGGCCCGCGACGCGACCACCTGGCCGACCGCGCCGGCGGTCTGCACGGTGTCGAGCGCGTGCGGCAGCTCGTTGTAGGTCGGCTTGAGCGACTGGTTGATCCGCATGTACGGGTCGACCGAGAGGTAGCGCATGCGCACCAGCACCTCGCCGTCGGACAGCTCGAGCGACAGCGGCGCCTCGACCAGCTCGTAGTGCTCGGGCCCGACGATGCCGGCCGGATGGCGGCGATAGAGCCAGCGGCGGTGGACTTCGCCGGCGGCGGCGGAAACGAAGGCGGTGTCGGTCATGGCGATCTCGGGTCGGAAGGAAGCGGCCTGGATGATCGCGCTTTGCAGAGTGCCCGTAAAGCAATCAAAATGCAACGATCGTTGCGCCCGCCGCAAGCATCGAAAGCCGCTCCTGGAACTGTCCGACCTCCGCCTCTTCGTCGCCGCCACGCAGCACCGGACGCTGCTCGACGCCTCGAAGCAGCTCCACCTGACGCCGTCCGCCGTCTCGCGCGCGATCCGCCGCCTCGAGGAGGATCTCGGCGCGCCGCTGTTCGATCGCGCGGGCAAGTCGCTGCGGCTGAACCCGGCGGGCGAGCGGCTGCGCGAACGCGCGCTCGCGCTGCTGGAGCTCGCCGAGCAGACGCGCGCCGAGTTCGAGGGCGCCGACTTCGGCGTGCGCTGCCGCGTCGCCGCGCCCGCGCTGCTGCAATGGCGCTTCGGCCCGGCGCTCGCGGCCGCCCTGGCCGGGCGGTATGCGGACAGCAGCCTCGCGCTGCGGCCCGCGTTCGAGGACGAGGCCCTGGCCGCGCTCGCCCGCGGCGAGGTCGACTTCGCGATCGTCACCGACGAATCGCTGCGCGATGCGCGCTCGGCCGCGTCGTTCGAGTCGGCCCCGCTCGGCACGCTCACGATGCAGGTGGCCGCGGGCCGGTCGCACCCGCTCGCCGCGAACGCGCGCGGCGCGCGCGGGCTCGTCGCGCGGGCGACCTCGGCCAGGGTGCTGGCGCACGACTTCGCCTGCCCCAGCCGCTCGCTGCTGCGCGGCCAGCAGCGCGGCACGCGGTCCGACGGCTGGCGCGACGACCAGCTGCCGCGCCGCATCCGCTACACGGTCGACGACCTGCAGGTGCTGCTGAGCCTCGTCGCGCGCGGCGCCGCCCTCGCCTACCTGCCCGAGTTCGCGTTGCGCGAGCACGCGCTGGTGCAGGTGCGCGTGAGCGACTGCCCGTTCGAATGCGTCGAGCGCGCGCACCTCGTCTGGCGGCCGGTCGCCGCGGCGGGATGGCAGGCGGCGATCGTCGGCGCGATGAAGGTCAGCGGATGAATCCGTACACCAGCGGGATCAGCACCGACGCCATCACCACCTGCAGCCCGAACGCGATGCCGGCATAGGCACCGGCGTCCGGGTGCACCTGCATCGCGCGCGCCGCGCCGATGCCGTGGGCGGCCGTGCCGAGCGCGAAGCCGCGCGTGGCCCACGAGCGGATGCCCAGTGCGTCGAACAAGGGCTTGGCCGACAGCGCGCCGACGATCCCGCTCAGCACCGCGAACACGGCCGACAGCGCCGGCACGCCGCCGATGCGTTCGGCGATGCCCATCGCGACCGGCGCCGTCACCGACTTCGGCGCCAGCGAGCGCAGCATGTCCGGCTCGAGCCCGAGCGCCCAGCCGATCGCCACCGCGCTCGCCGCCGCGGCCGCGCCGCCGCACAGCGCGGCCACGGCCAGCGCGACGCCACGCCGGCGGATCTGGGCGCGCCGCAGCCACAACGGCCAGCCGAGCGCGACGACCGCCGGGCCGAGCATCACGTGCACGAACTGCGCGCCGGCGAAATAGGTCGGGTACGGCGTGCGCGTCGCGACCAGCACCGCGCCGATCGCCACCACCGACCACAGCACCGGGTTCGCCCACGGCGCGCGGCCCAGGCGTTCGTACGCGGCCTGCACCGCGACATAGACCACCAGCGTCGCCGTCAGGCCGAACAGCGGCGCGGAGGCGAGGTAGACCCACAGCTGCACGAAGTCAGGCATCCGCGCGCTCCCCGGTATCCGCGGGCGCCGGACCTTCCTCGCGCTCGTCGTGCCCCAGCAGTCGCTTGAGCACGAGGCCCGTCGCGGCCATGCCGATCCAGGTCGAGACCACGATCGCCACCATGAGCCGCGCGCCGCTGCGCTCCAGCAGGTCGAGGTGCGTGATGACGCCGACACCCACCGGCACGAACAGCAGCGACAGGTGCGCCAGCAACAGCTCGGCGATCGCCTGCACGGCCGCCCGCGCGCGCTCGATCCGCAGCGCGAGCATTAGCAGCACCATCCCGACCACCGGGCCCGGCACGGGCAGGCGCAGCCCGTGCGTGATCCCTTCGCCGGCGGCCTGCAACACCAGCAGCAGCGCGAGTCCCCGCAATGCATCCATCGCTCACTCCTTCGTCGTTCGTGTCCTGAATCGGGTCGTCGCCGGCCTCGAATGAACCGCCGTCCGTGCCGCCGGTATCAACCCGACGACAGATCAACTTGCCCGTGAAGGAGCACGACATGCCGACCCGACCGATTGTCCTTCCCTTGTGCGCATTGCTGGTCGCCGTGCTGGCGACATCGTCCGCGTCGGCGTCCGGCGGGGGCGGTGGTGGTGGCGGCGGCGGTGGTGGTGGCGGTGGCATGACCTCGCTCGGCGGCCCCGCGGTCGACCCGACCTACAAGGCCGCCGTCGACCAGATCAATGCCGGCCACTACCCGGAAGCCGTGACGCTGATGGAGGCCTACATCGGCCGCAGCGAGGCCGCCGCGAACGACGCCGACGCGCAGAACTGGCTCGGCTACGCGTACCGCAAGTCCGGCAACCTCGACGCCGCGTTCCTGCACTACGACAAGGCGCTCGCGATCAACCCGAAGCACCGCGGCGCGCACGAGTACATGGGCGAGGCCTACCTGATGACGGGCAACCTCGCGCAGGCCGAGGAGCACCTCAAGATCCTCGACGGCCTGTGCTGGCTGCCGTGCACCGAGTACACGCAGCTGAAGACCGCGGTCTCGGCCTACCGCACCGCGCATGCGGACACGGCGGCCGACCAGGTCAGCAGCAG
>JASLEM010000427.1 GCA_030151165.1 Burkholderiaceae bacterium | reverse complement strand
GCATCACGCCGCGCGCCGCGCCCGCGCGCGTAGAGCCAGGGCGCCAGCAGCGCGAGCGCGGTCAGCAGCAGCACGGTCGACGCCGCCGACGCGAGGCCGATGTTGGCGCGGTTGAAGAGGTTGTCGATGATGAACTTGGCCGGCACCTCGCTCGCGATGCCGGGGCCGCCCTGCGTCATCGCGACGACGACGTCGAACACCTTCACCACGCCGACCGCGAGCAGCACGAACGCGGTGCCGAACGACGGGCCCAGCATCGGGAGCACGATGCTCGCGTACACGCGCCAGGTCGGGATGCCGTCGATGCGCGAGGCCATCCACAGGCTGTCGTCGATGCCGCGCAGGCCGGCCAGCATCAGCGCCATCACGAGGCCCGAGGCCTGCCAGATGGCGGCGACCGCGATCGCGACCATCACGGCGTCCTGCCGCACGATCCAGTCGAACGTGAAGTTCGGGAAGCCCCAGCCGCGCACCGTGGCCTGCAGGCCCAGCTCGGGGTTGAGCATCCACTGCCAGACGAGGCCCGTCGCGACGAAGGACATCGCGTACGGGTACAGGAACACCGTGCGCAGCAGCCCCTCGCCCTTCACGCGCTGGTCGATGAAGACCGCCAGCAGGAAGCCGATCGCGAGGCAGCCGACGATGAACAGCGCGCCGAACAGCGCCATGTTCTGCAGCGACATCGTCCAGCGCTCGCTGTCGAACAGCCGCACGTACTGCTTCATGCCGACGAAGTCGGGCACGGGCAGCGTGCGCGAGCTGCTGAACGAGACGCGCACCGACCACGCGACGCTGCCGACATACACCCACAGCACCGTCACCGCCATCGGCAGCAGCGCCGCCCAGGCCATGGCGTGGCGAAGGAGAGGGCGGCGCGTCGGGATCGTCATCGGCCCGAGCTTACGACTTCAGCGCGGCCGCGATGGCCTTCGCCGCGTCGTCGACCGACTCGTTCGTGTTCCAGAACTTGGTGATGATGTCCTGCAGCGCGCCTTCGAGGTCGGGGCTGATCAGCATCTCGGGGCTGGGCAGCTGGCGAGAGGCGTCCTTCATGATCGTGACGCCTTGCTGCGCGCAGGCGTCGAGGCCCTTCAGGTCGACGTCGGTGCGGATCGGGATCGAGCCCTTCTTCGCGCTGAAGGCGACCTGCGTGGCGGGCGACGTGAACACGGTCGCGAGCAGCTGCTGCGACTTGACCTGCGCCGGGTCGGTCGTCTTCGGGAACACGAACACGTCGCCGGCCACGATGTACGGCGACTTCGGCCCGAAGCCCGGGAAGCAGCCGAACTCCTTGCCGGCGGTCTGGTGCGCGGCGCCGAACTCGCCCTTGGCCCAGTCGCCCATGACTTGCACGCCGGCCTTGCCCGAGATCACCATCGCGGTGGCGTCGTTCCAGTTGCGGTTGGGCGAGCCGGCGTCGACGTAGTTGTGCAGCCGCTTGTACGACGCGAGCAGCGCCTTGAACTGCGGGCCCTGCACCATCGCGGCGTCCTTGTCGCGGTAGAGCTTCAGGTACATCTCGGGACCGCCGGCGTGCGCGAGCCACGCGTAGAACGTGATCTTCTCCTGCCAGGGCTGGCCGCCGAAGGCGAGCGGCACGATGCCGGCGGCCTTGAGCTTGTCGAGGTCGGCGAAGAACTCGTCGGGCGTCTTCGGCTCGGCGGCGATGCCGGCCTTCGCGAACGCGGCCTTCGAGTACCAGAACCACGCGGGCATGTGGATGTCGACCGGCACCGCGTAGAAGTGGCCCTTGATCTTGATCGAGCTCAGGATCGGTGCCGGCAGGATGCTGTCCCAATGCTCCTTCGCGGCGACGGTGTCGACGTCGTTCAGCATGCCGCTGTCGATCAGGTCGAGGAATTGCTTGGACGTGTTGAACTGCGCGGCGGTCGGCGGCTTGCCGCCCACCATGCGGTTGATCGCGGTGGAGCGCGCCTGCTCGCCGCCGGCGATCGCCGCGTCGACCCACGTGCCGCCCGCGGCGGTGTAGGCGTTCGCGAGCTCCTTCACCGCGGCCGATTCGCCGCCCGAGGTCCACCAGTGGATCACCTCGGCGCGGTTCGCCTGCGCGTGCGCGGAGGCCAGGGCGCCCAGCGCGAGGGCCGCGCCGAGCGCGAGCCGGGTGAGTGCGTATGTCGGATGTTTCCGGGTCGTCATGCTTGTCTCCTGCTTGGATTTTGTGCGCGACTGCCGACCGGTCGCAACGGTGTTCGTGCCAGTTCAGCCCGCGGCCTGGCGCTGCGCGAGGAAGGACTTGAACGCGAGCGCGCTGTCCTTGGGCGTGCGCTCCTGCGTCTCGTAGTTGGTGTGGACGATGCCGAAGCGCTTCTCGTAGCCGTAGCTCCACTCGAAGTTGTCGAGCAGCGACCACGCGAAATAGCCGCGCACGTCGACGCCTTGCCGCATCGCCTCGTCGACGGCCGCGAGGTGGCTGTTGAAGTAGCGCGTGCGCTGCTCGTCGTGCACGCGGCCGTCGCGCACGTGGTCGTCGCTGGCCATGCCGTTCTCGGTGATGTAGATCGGCGGCAGCGCCGGATAGCGTTGCCTGAACTCGAGCAGCAGGTCGCGCAGGCCTTGCGGATAGACCTCCCAGTCCATCTGCGTGCGTTCGACGTCCGGCAGCGGCTTGACGCGGAAGCCGTGGCCGCCGTCGCTCTCCACGACTTGGCGGAAGTAGTAGTTGATGCCGAGGAAGTCGAGCGGCACGCCGATCGCGGCCATGTCGCCGGCCTGGATCGGCGGCGTCGCGCTCGGCCACAGGTCGGCCAGCGGCGCGGGATAGCGGCCGAGGAACAGCGGGTCGAGCACCCAGTGATTGGCGCTCGCGGCCGAGCGCTCGGCCGCGACGCGGTCGGCGTCGCCGTCGGTGGCCGGCGTGACGGCGTTGACGTTGCTGACGAGGCCGACCGGCGCCTCGTCGTTCGCGCGGATCGCGATCGTGCCGAGGCCGTGGCCCAGCAGCAGGTGGTGCATCGCGGCGACGCCCGAGCGCTCGTCGGTGAGGCCCGGCGCGTGGCGGCCCTCGGTGTGGCCGAGGTAGGCCGAGCACCAGGGCTCGTTGAGCGTCGTCCAGGCGTCGATGCGGCCCGCGAAGGCGCGGCTCATCGCCTCGGCGTAGTCGGCGAAGCGGAACGCGGTGTCGCGGTTCAGCCAGCCGCCCCGGTCCTGCAGATGCTGCGGCAGGTCCCAGTGATACAGGGTGGCGTATCTGCGCAGGCCGTGGGCGTCGCAGGTGTCGAGCAGGCGCTTGTAGAAGTCGAGGCCGCGTTCGTTGATCCGGCCGTGCTCGTCCATGACGCGCGGCCAGGCGATCGAGAAGCGGTAGGCGTCGAAGCCGAGGCTCTTCAGCAGCGCGAGGTCGGCCTCGTGGCGATGGTAGTGGTCGCAGGCGACGTCGCCGTTGTCGCCGAGGTGCACCTTGCCCGGCGTGGCGCAGAAGGTGTCCCAGATCGACGGCAGCCGTCCGTCCTCGTGCGCCGCACCCTCGATCTGGTAGGACGCGGTGGCGGCGCCGAAGAGGAAGTCCCGGCGCCACATGGCGGAGCCCGCGGGCGGGGCGATGAGGGGAAGGTCGTTGCTCAACTTGTGGGAACCTTGTCGTTTCGGCCGCGCGCCACGTCAGCGCCCGGCCGTCAATCCGCGGAACGCATGGAACCGGTTCCAGTGGCGCGATTCTGCACGCTGTCCCCGAGGGCCGTATCCGTGGAAACACTGAAACCGCCGTGGGGCGTTGACAACGTTGACATCGTACGTCCCGCCCGGCGGGCGGCGATGACCCCGCCGGGGCGGGTGTCTTCCGGCGAGCGCCTATCCTGCGCCTTCGCGCGGCCGGCCGTGCCGCGACACCGGATCCACCCCCACGGAGAGCTTCCCACCATGCGCAACCATCCACTCGGCCGCACCGGCCTGTTCGTCTCCGAGCTGTGCCTCGGCACCATGACCTTCGGCGGCGGCGACGGCATCTGGGGCAAGATCGGTGCGCTGCAGCAGGCCGAGGCCGAGCGGCTCGTCGGCCAGGCCGTCGACGCCGGCGTCAACTTCATCGACACTGCGGACGTGTACGCCGGGGGGGTATCGGAGCAGATCACCGGCCAGGCGCTGAAGAACCTGAAGATCCCGCGCGAGAACGTCGTCGTCGCGACCAAGGTGTTCGGCGAGACCACCGGCGGCGCGAACGGCCGCGGCGCGTCGCGCGGCCACATCATGGACGGCGTCAAGGCGAGCCTGAAGCGGCTGCAGCTCGAGCACATCGACCTCTACCAGATCCACGGCTTCGACCCGGCCACGCCGATCGAGGAGACGGTGCGCGCGCTCGACCAGCTCGTGCGGCACGGCCATGTGCGCTACGTCGGCGTGTCGAACTGGGCCGCGTGGCAGATCGTCAAGGCGCTCGGCATCGCGGAGCGGCTCGGGTTGTCGCGCTTCGAGTCGCTGCAGGCCTACTACACGCTCGCCGGCCGCGACCTCGAGCGCGAGATCGTGCCGATGCTCGAGAGCGAGGGCCTCGGCCTGATGGTGTGGAGCCCGCTGGCCGGTGGCCTGTTGAGCGGCAAGTACGCGCCCGACCGCAAGTCGGCCGGCGGCAACCAGTCCGGCGACCCGGCCGAGCAGGGGAGCCGCCGCCTCGCGTTCGACTTCCCGCCGGTGAACCGCGAGCGCGCCGACGTCGTCATCGACGCGATGCGCCCGATCGCCGAGGCGAAGGGCGTGTCGGTGGCGCAGGTCGCGCTCGCGTGGCTGCTGCACCAGCCGCGCGTGACGAGCGTGATCGTCGGCGCCAAGCGTCCCGACCAGCTCGCCGACAACCTCGCCGCGACCTCGGTGCGGTTGAGCGCCGACGATCTCGCAAAGCTCGGCGACGTCAGCGCGCTGCCCGCCGAATACCCCGGCTGGATGTTCGCGCGCCAGGGCGAGTACCGGGCGAAGCAGGTGGCCGACGCGCGCGCCCCGCGCGGCGCGTGACGCAGGAGACGCCGCCGTCGCGCAGCTCGACCGTCCGGCATTCGTTACGACTTTTTCGTCACGAAAGGCGAGGGCGGCTCCGCGCTGGGCGATGATGGCCCGTCGATCAACGAGAGCGAGAGGCGACCGCGGCTGCGGCGCCAGGGCGAGCATGGATGGAATGGACAGTGTGCGAGCGGTGAGGCCCGGGCGGTTCGGGCGCGACGACGACAGGGTGGCGTGCGCATGGGCGTGAACTACCTGCCCTTCGAGTCCGCGCCGTCGTCCAAGCCGCGGGGCATCCGGTGGCAGCGCGTCGCGCTCGTCTTCGTGTTCCTCTGGTTCTTCATCGGCGGCCTCGCGCATTTCGCGCTGACCGATGTCGAGATGCGCATCGTGCCGCCATCCGTGCCCGACCCGCGCGACGTGGTGCTGGTTAGCGGCTTCTTCGAGCTGCTGGGCGCCGCGGGGCTGGCGCTGAAGTGGACGCGCCGCGCGGCGGGCTGGGGCCTGTTCGCGCTGACGATCTGCGTGACGCCCGCGCATTTCTACATGCTGGACGCGCACGACCAGTTCCCCTCCGTGCCGATGTGGCTGCTGTGGGCGCGCCTGCCGGTGCAGGCGATCCTGCTGTGGCTGATCTGGTGGGGCAGCCGGTGGCGGCCGGCGCGGCCGATGTACTGAGTTCAAGTTCCGCGGCCAGGCGGTCGATAACGGATCACGGCGGGAGCGATGCGAGCCCGTCGATCCACGCCGGACATCGACATGACCACCGCCATCAGCAGTTCCACCGCCGCCGCCTCGTCCACGGGGTCCGGCGCGTCCAACGCCAGCAAGATCGCCGCGCTGCAGAAGCAGGTGACCGCGCTGCAGAAGCAGTTGAAGGACGTGCAGACCGCCGCCGCCGCCGCGGCCGGCACGAAGGCGGCCGACGCGGACAAGCAGCAGGCGCAGCTGCTGTCGTCGCAGATCCAGAACGTCCAGCGGCAGATCTCGCAGTTGCAGGAGCAGCAGACGTCCTCGGCGTCGACGTCGAAGTCGTCCGCGCCGAAGGCGGACGCGAAAGCGGCGTCGGACAGCGCGTCGACGAACGCGACGTCGGCCAAGTCTGCCAGGTCGGCCGATGGCTCGAGCCGGCCGGCCACGCCCGAGGAGATGGCGCGCCGCGTCGCCGACGGCGAGACGCTCGGCACGACGCTGGACGTCTACGCCTGAGCCGGGCGCGCGCGACGCGCGTGCGCCGCCGGGTTCCCACCGTGCGCCGCGGTCATTGCCGAGCGAGTACCCTATGCGGCTCGCCGACATCGGCCCGATGTCGGCTCCACTCCAGGAGGCTCACGGCATGAAGGCACTCTCGTCCAAGAAGGTGGCGGATCTCAAGAAGAAGCGCGGCGCGGCCATCGCGACGCCGACCGACCTCGGCGCCAAGGCGACCAAGGACCTGTCCGGCGCGCTGAACGCGATCCTCGCCGACGTCTTCGCGATCTACCTGAAGACCAAGAACTTCCACTGGCACATGAGCGGGCCGCACTTCCGCGACTACCACCTGCTGCTGGACGACCAGGGCGACCAGCTCTACGCGATGACCGACCCGATCGCCGAGCGCGTGCGCAAGGTCGGCGGCATCACGCTGCGCTCCATCGGGCACATCGCGAAGCTGCAGCGCGTGACCGACAACGACGCCGAGTTCGTCACCCCGCTCGACATGCTCTCCGAGCTGCACCAGGACAACGTGCAGCTCGCCGCCAGCCTGCGCGCGGCGCACGACGTGTGCGACGAGCACAAGGACATCGCCTCCGCGAGCCTCATCGAGAACTGGATCGACGAGACCGAGCGGCGCGCGTGGTTCCTGTTCGAATCGAGCCGCAACGCCGACTCCGGCGGCCACTGAAACTCCGGCGCGAACCGGCGACTGCAGCGCGAACGAGTCGCGTTCCCGGCCGGCTTCGCGCGAGTGGTTCTCATTCATCGCGCGACTGGTTCTCATTCGCGCGCGAGGGCGAAAAACAGGGCGCGCGGCGCCTCGCGACGGCTTGCCGGCGGCGTCAATCGCGCTAGGATGATCGCCGTCACCAGAACCTAGAACGAGGAGTTTTTCCATGCAAGGCGATCCCCAGGTTGTCGCACATCTCCAGGCCCAGCTGAAGAACGAGCTGACGGCGATCAACCAGTACTTCGTCCACTACCGGATGTACAAGCACTGGGGCTTCGACAAGATGGCCAAGAAGGAATACGAGGAATCGATCGGCGAGATGAAGCATGCCGACCGCCTCATGGACCGCATCTTCATGCTCGATGGCCTGCCCAACCTGCAGGATCTCGGGAAGCTGATGATCGGCGAGACGCTGCTCGAGGCCATGGCCTGCGACCTGCGCCTCGAGCTGGCCGCCCAGGCGACGATCAAGGACGGCATCGCCTATTGCGAGACCGCCCGCGACTACGTCTCGCGCGAGCTGCTGCAAGGCATCCTGGACGACACCGAGGAGCACATCGATTTCCTCGAGACCCAGCTGGACGTTGCCGCCAAGGTCGGCGAGCAGAACTACCTGCAGTCGATGATGGGCGAGGTCAGCTGAGGCCGCGCCGACGGGCCGCCGGGGCCCGTTCCGACTCCGCGAACGCGCAGCTCCGGCTGCGCGTTCTGCTTTCCGGCAGCCGCCGGACGGAACCAGCCCACGACAGGGCCATTCCTGTTGGCTTGGGAATGCGAACGATTCGCGTTATAGTTGCATCCAGGTTCCCGGACTGGAAGTCGCGCCGCATGAAGTTCACCGCTGCCAAGAAGATCGCCGTCCCGCAGGGAGACCTGCTGTGATCGTCTGCGTCTGCCACCGCGTCTCCGACCGCGACATCGAACGCGAAGTCCGCCACGGCTGCGACAGCTTCGAGGCGCTGCAGGACGAGCTCCGCGTCGCCACCGCCTGCGGGCGCAGTCGGTGCAGCGGCCGCAGG
>JASLEM010000323.1 GCA_030151165.1 Burkholderiaceae bacterium | reverse complement strand
GATTACCGGATCTTCGAACACGCCGGGCAGCTCGATCGCGCCGCCGTCGAGCGTGTCGTGGGCGACGCCGCCGTTCTCGTTCGCGTCGAAGTTCAAGCCGGCGTTGCGCCAGCCCGGCCGGCCGGCCGGTGCGCGCGCCGGGCGGCCGGGCTGGCGCAACGCCGGCTTGAACTTCGACGCGAACGAGAACGGCGGCGTCGCCCACGTCACGCTCGACGGCGGCGCGATCGAGCTGCCCGGCGTGTTCGAAGATCCGGTAATCCCGTTCGACCGCTTCGGCGCCGTCGTCAACTGGGGCATCGACCATGCGACGGGCGCGGCGCGGCCGCCGGCGGTCTCGGTCTCGCTGCGCGACGTGCACTTCGAGAACGCGGACGCGCAGGGCGACCTGCAGCTGGAGTGGCATACGGGGTTGGGTATCACGACGATGGTGCCGGCGAACGCGGCCGTGCTCGCGAGGCCCGCGCCGCGCACCGCGGCCGCTGCCGCGTCGAACCCCGAGTTCGGCCGCGGCCAGCGCTTTCCCGGTCTGCTCGACCTGAAGGGCGAGCTCACGCACGCCAACGCCGCGAAGCTCGCGCGCTACCTACCGCTCACGGTGGGCGAGCAGGCGCGCGGCTACATCGCCCACGCGTTCACCGGCGGCGACATGACCGACGTCGCGTTCACCGTGCGCGGCGACCTCGCCGGCGTGCCGTACGGCCGCCAGCACGACGGCGAGTTCCGCATCGCCGGCCACGTCGCCAACGTCGCGCTCGACTACGTCCCCGGCGGCACGCGCGACGACGGCACGCGCGAGCCGTCGCAGTGGCCGGCGTTCTCGCAGGTGCAGGGCGACATCGTGCTCGACCGCGGCGCGCTCGAGATCCGCAACGCCGGCGGCCGCATGGGCGGGCTCGAGCTGCAGGGCGTGCACGGCGGCATCGCGACGCTGTACGACGCGCCGGTGCTCGCGCTGCAGGGCAACGTCGCCGGCCCGATGCCGGAGTTCCTGCGCTACGTCGCGCAGTCGCCCGTCGGCGGCTGGCTGCACAACGGGCTCGCGCAGTCGACCGCGACCGGCAGCGCGAACCTCGACCTCGCGTTGAACATCCCGCTGCAGAAGCCGGCCGCGACCACGGTCGACGGCGCGTTCACGCTCGCGGGCAACGACGTGCGCATCGTGCCGGCCGCGCCGGTGCTCGCCGACGCGCACGCCCGATTCGACTTCACCGAGCACGGCATGACGGTCAACGCCGGCAGCGCCAGCCTGCTGGGCGGCGAGGCCTCGTTCGACGGCGCGACGCTGGCCGAGGGCGGCCTGCGCTTCAACGCCCGCGGCACCGCGAGCGCGGACGGCCTGCGCCGCGTCGCCGACGAGCCCATGCTCGCGCGCCTCGCGAGCCACCTCGGCGGTCAGACGAGCTACAAGCTGCAGATCGACATCGCGAAGGGCCAGACCGGCTTCTCGCTCTCGAGCCCGCTCACCGGCCTCGGCCTGACGCTGCCCGCGCCGCTCGACAAGCCCGCCGACGCGACGTGGCCGCTGCACGTGTCGACCACCGTCTCCTTCGATCCGCAAGGCCGTCCGCGCGACACCTTGCGCGTCGACCTCGCGCAGCCGCAGGGCACCGTGCTGCAGGCCGCGGTGCTGCGCGACCTGTCCGGCGCCGAGCCGCGGCCGCTGCAGTCGGCCTACGCGGTCGGCGCGCCGCTGCCCGCGCCGCTGCCGGGCGGCATCCTGCTGCTGCACGGCGCGAAGTTCGACGGCGACGCGTGGACGGCGTTCTGGCGCGGGCTGTCGGCGCCGGTCGCGGTGACGACTGCCGCGTCGGCATCGGCCGCGCCACCGCCGGACGTCGCCGCGTCGGATGCGGTCGCCGTCGTCGCTGCGCCCGCCACCGCCGCGACGCCGACCAGCTACGCGCCGACCGCGATCGCGCTGAAGACGCCGGACCTGCTGATCGGCGGCCATCACCTCACGAACGTCGACGTGCAGCTCGCGCAGGTGATCGCGGGCGGCGAGGAGGTCTGGCGCTCGCAGGTCGCCTCCGACCAGACCAAGGGCGTCGTCGAATACCGGCCCGACACGCCCACGCGCGGCGCCGAGCTCTTCGCGCGGCTCGACCGCCTGTCGATCGGCTCGCGCGACGCCGAACCCGAGCCGCCGGCGTCCGCATCGTCGGCGTCGTCCGCGTCGTCGACCTCGACGATCCCCGCGCTCGACATCGTCGTCGACAACTTCGAGCTGAACGGCCGCAAGCTCGGCAAGCTCGAGGCCGCGGCCACGTTGCAGGCCGGCGCGCGCGACTGGCGCCTGACCCGGCTCGCGATGACGCTGCCCGAGGCGAAGTTCACCGGCAGCGGCCGCTGGAGCGACGGTCCCGCGCGGCGCATGGCGCTCGACTTCAAGCTCGACCTCGCGGACTCGGGGGCCTTCCTCGACCGCTTCGGCGTCGGCCACGCGCTCAAGGGCGGCAAGGGCGTGCTCTCGGGCTCGGTCGCGTGGGCGGGCTCGCCGCTGTCCATCGACTACCCGAGCCTGCAGGGCAAGCTGCAGATCGCGCTCGACGAAGGCCAGTTCCTGAAGGTCGACGCCGGCGCCGGCCGCCTGCTGGGGGTGCTGAGCCTGCAGTCGCTGCCGCGCCGCCTGACGCTCGACTTCCGCGACCTGTTCGACGAAGGCTTCGCGTTCGACAACATCACCGGCGACGTGACGATCGACAAGGGCGTGGCGACGACGAAGGACCTGCGCATGCGCAGCGTCAGCGCGGCGGTGCTGATGTCGGGCCGCGCCGACCTGAAGGCCGAGACGCAGGACCTGGACGTCATCATCGTGCCCGAGGTCAACGCCGGCGCGGCGTCGCTCGCCTACGCCGCGATCAACCCGATCATCGGCATCGGCACCTTCCTCGCGCAGCTGTTCCTGCGCAGCCCGCTGGCGGAGGCCGGCACGCGCGAGTTCCACGTCAGCGGCACGTGGTCGGCCCCCAAGGTCGATCCGGTGGCGCACGAGGCGGCCGTGGCCGCGGCGGCGGAAGCGGCGTCGCAGGCGCGCGCGGCCGAGGCGGCGCCGGCGGCGAGCGCGGCCGTCGCGAACTGAGCGGCCGCCGCGCCGGACGGGCGGGAAATCGAGGCCTTCGCGCGGCAGGGAATGCGCGCGTCGTCGGATACTGTGGGCACGCACCGCGCACTCCCCACAGGATCCGCCATGACCCGATTCGCCGCCATCCAGACCGTCTCGACGCCCGACGTCGCCCGCAACCTCGACGCCGCCGGCCGCCTGATCGCGCAGGCCGCCGCCGCGGGCGCGACGTGGGTGTCGCTGCCCGAATACTTCTGCCTGATGGGCCTGCGCGACGACGCGAAGCTCGCGATCGCCGAGCCCGACGGCGACGGCCCGATCCAGCGCTTCCTGGCCGACGCCGCGCGCACCCACCAGGTCACGCTGGTCGGCGGCACGCTGCCGATCCACGCGAAGACGCCCGGCCGCGTGCGCAACGCGTGCTGCGTCTACGGCCCGACCGGCGAGCGCCTCGCCCGCTACGACAAGATCCACCTGTTCGCGTTCGACAACGGCAAGGAAGCCTACGACGAGGCGCGCGTGCTCGAACCCGGCGACACGCCCGTCGCCTTCGAGGCCGACGGCTGGCGCGCCGGCCTGTCCGTCTGCTACGACCTGCGCTTCCCCGAGCTGTACCGCGGCCTGATGCGCCCGCCGTGCGACGTGCTGTTCGTCCCCGCCGCGTTCACCTACACGACCGGCCTCGCGCACTGGCTGCTGCTGCTGCGCGCCCGCGCCGTCGAGAACCAGTGCTACGTCGTCGCCCCCGCGCAGGGCGGCACGCACGAGAACGGACGCCGCACGTTCGGCCACAGCGTCGTCATCGATCCGTGGGGCGAGGTGCTGTCCCTCGCGCTCGACGGCGCCGAGGGCGAAGGCTTCGCGATCGCGGCGCTGTCGCACGAGCGGATCAACGAAGTGCGGACGCAGTTGCCGGCGTTGCGGCATCGCAAGCTGTGAGCCCGCGCGACCCGGGCGTGGGCCCCGTGACGATCCGCGGCGCCACGCTCGACGACGCCCCGGCCCTGCGCGCGCTGCGCAACCACTACATCGCGTCCTCCCACGCCACCTTCGACGAGCACCCGCTGACGATCGAGGCGGTCGAGGCCTGGATGCTCGGCTTCGCCGACACCGGCCGCCATCGCCTGCTGATCGCGGAGCGCGGCGGCCGGCTCGCCGGCTTCGCGAGCAGCCAGCCGTACCGCGCGCACCCGGCGTTCCGCATGACGATCGAGACCAGCATCTACGTCGCGTTCGACCACGCCGGCAGCGGCGTCGGCTCGCGGCTCTACGACGCGCTCTTCGCCGCGCTCGCCGACGAGGCGCTGCACCGCGCGGTCGTCGGCATCGCGCTGCCCAACGAGGCGTCGGTGCGGCTGCATCGGCGGCACGGGTTCACGGAAGTCGGGCGCTTCGACGAATACGCGGTGAAGAACGGGACGTTCGTGAGTTCGGTGTGGATGCAGAAGGCATTGCGAGGCGATCCGTGAGTCGACATCGAGCCCCTGGCTGCCCAAGGAAAAGTTCATGACCCTGACCATCCACGTCGCCGTCCTCGCCCACCTGCTCGCCACCGACCCGGACGCCGCGGCGGATTTCGAGGACGAGCTCGCCGCCGCGAACCGCGTGCTCGCGGCGGAGCGCCTGCCCCGGCATGCCGAGCCGCGCACCGTGCGGCAGGCGCCGCGCTCGCCCGTGGCATCGATCCCGCATGCCGCGCTGCATCACCTGCGTCGCGCCTATGCGCATCGCGTGAACGACCCGGCGTGGATCGCCGCGCCGTTCCCGGCCGACGCGGATCCCGCGGACGACGCCGCGGTCGAGGCGCTGACCGAGCAGTTCGAGAGCCACCTGCTGTGCCACTCGGATCACGAGGGCTTTTACTTCCCGATCGAGCTGCGCGAGGTCGTGGTGTCCAACGAGGACGACGACGTTCCCGGCGGCCTGCTCGGCTCGTCGCAGCGCTTGCTCGAGGAGCTGCACCGGGTCGCGCCCGCGTTGGGCGTCGAGCTGGACAAAGGCACTCTGCCGGATGCCGAGGCCGCGCGCATCGCCGCGCTGGGGCCGGCCGATCCGCTGTGGGCCGAGTTGACGGCGTGGGCGGCGTTGTTCGAGGCGGCGCAGCTCAGCATCGCTTACAAGGCGGCGATCGTGTTCGACTGAGTCGGCGCGGGTCGGCGCGCGTCGGCGCA